>CAWVRW010000053.1:0-2491 GCA_963933105.1 uncultured Formosa sp. | reverse complement strand
TTTATTTTATATAAATCCTCACCAAAATAGTTCGACTTCACTCCCTTTGCCTCCACTTTTAAAACTCATAACAATCTATTTAATAGAAAGTTATGAGTTTTTTGTTTTTGATGGATGCTTACCAAGGTGCTTATAAAAACTTTAAAGAAAAATTATCTGTTTAAGACAATAGAAAATTACTTCTTTTACAAACAGCTTATCTAAAATAATTCTTTACCCCAAACTCATTTTGTTCAATAAAAAGTTGTTTAAAAACAGACAAATTATTCTGCTCATAAAAGAGAAGCATTGCTTTTTTGTAATCGATAGAATCCACACTACGATAAGAAAGTGGACAGGCATTATGAGCAATCAATAACGCATTTCCAATCATGCGTCCTGTGCGTTTATTGCCGTCCTCAAAAGGCTGAATGTAAGAAATGAAGACAATTGCCAACAAGGCTTTTTCAAAACCATTTTCTTTGGCGTTGATAAGCAGACACATTTTTTCTAAATACTCTTTTATCTGAAATTCATTATCAATTGGTTTATAAGCTGTTCCTGTGATTCCGACGCCTCGTTTACGAATATTTTTACCGACCTCTAAGCCTTTTATCAGTAAAGAATGAACTACCTCAACAACTTGTAAATTCAGTTTTTCGGCTAAGTTTTTATGTTGCAATAAATACTCTAAAGCATCTTTATGATTGAGGAGCATGGTGGCTTCTTCTTTGGTTTTATTTTTTGCGGATTCCCGCTCCAAAAATAATTTTTCAGTTTCTAGTAGAGAATAGGTATTCCCCTCAATTTGTGCTGATTTCCAACTCAATTCAATTGTTAGTCGCTCCATTTCCTTATTATACAAGATCGGAGAAATACTCGCGATATTTGCTTGATATTCTTGTTTTAAAGATTCTAACAACCCATTTTCTTTGGCTGAAAAAATTTCCACTTTTTCCAATACTTCAAATAGTTCGTAATTGAAATGCTCTAATACATCTCTATTATCAGGATCTTTCGTAAAATACACTTCAATATCAATTTCCGCGAAAAGAACATAAAAATCGGAAATAGTATAAGTAATCGCTCGGGCTTTTCCTGTTTTCGCTAAAAAATTGTTTTTAACCAGTTTCGCCAAATCTCTATTCAGCGTAGGTTGGCTAATGCTCTCTTGAAGAAGCTCTTTTATTTGAGAAATAGAGAGTCGCCCTTCAGAAGTGATTAAGGCTATTATTCGTTGCTGTCTGCCGGTAAGGTCTATCATAATATAAAAATTATATCTCTGTCATTAGTATCCTATCACAAAACTACTTAAATCCTATCACAAATGATAGGAAAAGTAAATAAAAATGATAGGATTCCTGTGAAATAATCCATAACGCTATTTTATATTCAATACCACTGTTTTGTATTTCAATTATTTAGTTGGATATTTGCGATGGATATTAAACCTTAACAAAGCATAGTGATTTTAAAAATTAAAAAAAACATATTTTTTTATTCCATTCTAAGCTTATGCGCACTTCTGTGGGTTCAAAGCTGTAAAGAAACACCTGCTAAATCACCTGCATTACCTCAAGTTAATAGAGTACCCGTTCCCGTAGAGAAAGTTCCAGAACCAAAAATACCAGTTTCAAACAGTTCAGTACCCAAAGAATTTTCGGACTGGCCCAACTATCCCCTTTTAGATACCGCCATAAAAAACCTTGAAAATGGAGACCCTACTTTTTTCAAACAACCCATTGAAGACGTCAATCAACTGTTTTTAGACATTAAAAAAAGCGTCCCTAAATCCTTAAAAAACAATAGTATTTTGGCACGCGTGAAAGTCACAGAAACCTTAGCTCGTAAATTACACGAACTTTACAGTGTGGAAGACACAGACTTAAAAGAAGCCGAACAAACGAAATCCAATCTCATTAAATCACATACCAATTTAATATTTCAAATAAATAAAACGCGCGAAAAAGAAGCGCAACGCATTACAAAACCAATTTAATTTTTTACAACAAACCGTCTTTTTAAAAAGAAGACAAACTATATTAACCAACCAATTTAACTATTATGAGAATCCTTCTTATTGTACTCTGTACCTTTTGCTGTCTTTTTTCCAATGCGCAAGTCGATTCTGGAACACCTTGGATGAAAGGCCTGAAAAACACCAAAGCCAATCCTTTAACATTTAAAGAGATTGTCGATGCAGGGAATACCTATTGGGAAACCCGTGACACTGACGTTAAAGGAAGTGGATACAAACCCTTCAAACGTTGGGAGTCCTTTTGGCAAAACTATGTGAATGCCGATGGCTTTTTACCAACCTCTCAAGAATTGTGGGACGTATGGGAAGCTAAAAATTCTCAGAAATCACAACGCCGTTCAACGGCTGTGAGAACCGATGAAAGTGATTGGGAATCTATGGGACCCACTGATTTTTTAAATCGATCGACTAACAGTGCAAACCTTGGCCGTGTCAATACCATCATTGTGGATCCAGACAATTCAGATGTTATTT
>CAWVRW010000052.1:0-3895 GCA_963933105.1 uncultured Formosa sp. | reverse complement strand
AACGACTTTAATGCTAAAAAAATTCTCGAGCGGTTTGCTGATAATCCTTTTTTGCCAAAATTTTATGAAGATGCGACCCGCTATGCTTTTACGCTGGAAATGTCTTTTTTGGCAGATCGGTATCAACAGATTTCGGACGACTTGTCGCAATTAGATTTGTTTAGTGATTTTATTGTGAGTGATTACGACGTGTTTAAATCGCTTATTTTCTCAAAAATTACTTTGAGTGAAGAGGAGTTTATGCTGTACAGAAAACTATTTTATCAGGTTTACAAGGACATTGCCAGGCCAGACATGTATATCTATCTCTATCAAAACACCGAACGTTTACAGGAAAACATCAAACTTAGAGGGCGTGACTACGAACAAACCATTGCGTCTAGTTATTTGGAAAAAATAAACACAGGGTATTTAGAGTTTATAAAAAACCATCCTGAATTTAACGTCAAAATTATTGACATCTCCAACAGAGATTTTATAAAAAACCGCATTGACTATCTTTGGATTTTAGAGCAGATTTGTTCTTAGCTTAATTTGCTAAACACATCCCAAAGGACCACTCCACAACTTACAGAAATATTCAAAGAGTGCTTGGTGCCATACTGAGGGATTTCAATAACTTGATCGCTAAGACTGACCACTTCTTGTGAAACCCCTTTGACCTCATTGCCAAAAACCAAGGCATAAGTTGTGTTTGGTTTGGGAGTAAAATTATTAAGCATCGTCGCGTTTTCTGCTTGCTCAATGGACAGGACTTGGATGTCCTTTGATTGCAATTTTTTTACCAGTTCAAGGGTGCTTTCAGCATAGTCCCAATCTACAGACTCCGTACTTCCCAAGGCTGTTTTTTGAATGTCTTTGTGGGGGGGTGTTGCGGTGATGCCGCAGAGGTATATTTTTTCAATTCGAAAGGCATCACTTGTTCTAAACACACTTCCAATGTTATTTAAACTTCGGATATTGTCAAGAATCACAATGAGAGGCGTTTTGGTAACGGCCTTAAACCCATCGACTGACAGGCGATCTAATTCGCTATTTTCTAACTTTCGCATCTTACTTTTAAATCTTAATAATTAAGGTTTTATAAAAAGGCTAAATTTAATTACTTTAGCAATCTTACTTCCACACAAAAGTAAGGCATAAAAATCAAAAACCCATTGGCCAACAAAACTAAGAAAGTCACTCCTTTAATGAAGCAATACAATGCGATCAAGGTCAAGTACCCAGATGCGTTGTTGTTATTTCGTGTGGGCGATTTCTATGAAACTTTTGGAAGTGATGCGGTTAAGGCGTCTAAGATATTAGATATTATCTTGACAAAACGAGGCGCAGGAAGTGAAAGCGAGACCGAATTAGCAGGGTTTCCACACCATTCACTCAACACCTATTTGCCAAAATTAGTAAAAGCAGGTGAGCGTGTAGCGATTTGCGACCAGCTAGAAGACCCAAAACTCACCAAATCGATTGTGAAGCGTGGGGTAACGGAGTTGGTCACGCCGGGAGTGGCTTTAAATGATGAGGTCCTAAGCTCCAAATCCAATAATTTTTTAGCAGCTGTTTATTTTGGAAAAACAATAGGCGTTGCCTTTTTAGACGTCTCTACTGGCGAGTTTTTAACAGCCCAAGGGTCTCCTGAATACATAGGGAAACTACTTCAAAACTTCAATCCAAGTGAAGTTTTAATTGAGAAACAAAAACGAACGACTTTTAAGGATACTTTTGGCGCACACTTTCACACGTTCTACTTAGAAGACTGGGTTTTTCAGGACGATTATGCCAACGAAACCCTTTGTAAGCATTTTCAAAGTAAAACATTGAAAGGGTTTGGAATTGATGGCTTAGCACAAGGAATTATTGCCTCAGGAGCAGTGATGCATTACTTGGCAGAAACGCAGCACCACAAGCTAAAACACATTACGGCCATTGAACGTATTTTGGAAGGCGACTATGTATGGATGGACAAATTTACCATTCGTAACTTAGAGCTTTACAATTCCAACAATGCCAATGCAGTTACTTTGATAGATGTGATTGATCACACGATATCTCCTATGGGCGGACGTCTCTTAAAGCGCTGGCTAGCACTGCCCCTCAAATCACTAGAAAAAATCAAAGCCCGTCATGAGGTTGTGCAGTACTTTTTGGACCAGGAAGACACGCATCATAAAATTCAAAACTACATCAAACAAGTTGGGGATTTGGAGCGTTTAATCTCCAAGGTGGCAACGGCCAAAGTCAATCCGCGCGAAGTGGTTCAATTAAAAAATTCGTTGGAAGCAATTGTGCCTATCAAAGCCTTGGCGACGAATTGTAAAAATGCCGATTTAAAACGCATTGGCGAGCAGATTAAAAGCTGCGAACCTCTAAGAGAAAAAATTAAAGCCACCCTAAACGAGGAGGCACCAGTCAATATTTTAAAAGGAAATAGCATTGCGTCTTCAGCTTCTGAAGAATTAGAAAGTCTAAGAGCCATTGCGTTTTCTGGGAAAGACTATTTAGATAAAATGCTGGCCCGCGAAAGTGCAGCCACAGGGATTACGTCTTTAAAAATAGCCTCAAACAATGTGTTTGGGTATTATATTGAAGTCCGAAATTCCCATAAAGATAAGGTTCCAGAAACCTGGATCCGCAAGCAAACGTTGGTGAATGCCGAGAGGTATATAACCGAAGAATTAAAAGAATACGAGGGCAAAATACTAGGTGCTGAAGATCGCATCTTAGTGATAGAGCAAACCCTTTTTTCTGAGCTTGTTTCTTGGATGCATTCATATATTTTACACGTACAACAAAACGCGCAACTCATCGCTCAGCTTGACTGTCTGGGGGCGTTTGCACATCTGGCAAAACAAAATAATTATACCTATCCTGAGATTGACAATTCTTTTGATTTAGAGATCAAACAAGGGCGACACCCTGTGATTGAAAAACAATTACCCTTGGGGGAAAGTTATGTCGCCAACGACTTGTTTTTGGATCGGGATACCCAGCAAATTATCATGATTACAGGGCCTAATATGTCTGGTAAGTCGGCCATTTTACGCCAAACTGCTTTGATTGTACTATTGGCTCAAATAGGAAGTTTTGTGCCTGCAACACGCGCGCGAATTGGTTTGATAGATAAACTTTTTACACGGGTAGGTGCCAGCGATAATATTTCTATGGGCGAATCGACCTATATGGTGGAGATGAATGAAACGGCCTCTATACTAAACAATGTATCGGAACGCAGCTTGATTTTATTAGATGAAATAGGGCGGGGCACCAGCACGTATGATGGGATTTCAATTGCGTGGGCGATTAGCGAATACTTGCACGAGCATCCGTCGCATGCCAAAACCTTATTTGCTACTCACTACCACGAGTTAAACGAAATGACAGAAACATTTGACCGCATTAAAAACTACAATGTAGCGGTCAAAGAATTAAAAGATACAGTCTTGTTTTTACGGACTTTAGTTAAGGGCGGTAGCCACCACAGTTTTGGAATTCACGTGGCTAAAATGGCAGGAATGCCCCCACAAGTATTACACCGCGCTGAAAAAATACTGAAACAACTCGAAAAATCTCATTCTAGCGATGCGCTTACAGAAAAGGTTAAAGACTTGGGCAGCGAGATGCAGCTTAGCTTTTTTAATTTAGACGACCCTATGCTAGAAGCTTTAAAATCGGATATTGAAGCCATTGATATTGACACGTTAACACCTGTTGAGGCCTTGATGAAATTGAATGAAATAAAGCGCATGCTAACAAAAAATAAAAGAGGATAAAAAGTTTAAAAAAACTTTGCTATTCTAAGAATTGTGTTAAATTTGCACCTCTCTTTACAAACGTAAAAAGAATGTTCATTAAAAAATTGCGAAAGTAGCTCAGGGGTAGAGCATCACCTTGCCAAGGT
>CAWVRW010000051.1:0-4377 GCA_963933105.1 uncultured Formosa sp. | reverse complement strand
ACTATATACTAGAGTTTTATACTAAACAGTCCACTTTGGTTTGACGGATTACATGCAGTGCACTGTTCTTTCAGACCAAGCGCCTTAAAACAAAAAAACTTACACAAGCAAGCTTGGTAAGTTTTTTGAATTTTAATTCGCAGTCGCACTGCGCTTAATCGTGGAGGCAAAGGGAGTAAAATCGAACTATTTTGTGGGGGATTTGGAAATAACAACTTTAAAAAAGTGATTAGCCTTGAATATAAGGATATCTCTCATGATATTTTTTACGCGCAATCCGCTTAAGACGTATTCTGAGATAGATGGTAAAAAACACTAAACCAAAGAATACCCCAAAAAATAGTCCAATAAAGCAAGTATGGTGCATTTGGAATGCTAAGTATGAAAACAAAGCTGGGTTTTTTTATCAATTATAATTATAAGGGTAATATTGAATTTTTTTATTGTTATGATAAAAATTATAAATTCAATAAATCATCTCTTTTCTTTTTTTTTTGTCATGTTAATCACTTCTTGTAAATGTCCTGACAACTTTTTTTTACATCAGCCCTCTTAAAAAAAAACTTACACAAGCAAGTTTGGTAAGTTTTTTAAATTTTAATGCGCAGTCGCACTGTGATTAATGGTGGAGTCGCCGAGACTAACCTTCGGTTTTTCTCTTAGCTCCCTTTTAGGAAATACAGCAAACTGTGCTTTCAGCCCAGGTGTCTAAACCATCAAAAGCCCTTACAAATAAATTTGCAGGGCTTTTTTAAGGGTTTATTCACAGCTTTGCTGTGCTTCAAAGTGGAGCCAAAGGGAGTGAAGTCGAACTATTTTGGTGTGGATTTATATAAAATAAAAAACCCACAGCCATAAAAGGTTGCGGGTTCTACTGTGGAGGCAAAGGGAGTAAAGTCGAACTATTTTGGGGAGGATTTTGTAGAATTAGCTCAAATTTAATTTATTGTTTCTACGTAGGACTTGGATTTAAAACACTATACAGCTCTTCCTTTTTTTAGTTACAAACGACTCACTTCATTAAGCTGTTGTAAACGCCGTTGTTAGTAGTTTTCAAAATATTTTTTTAATTTATTATGATTTTTTTTACCATAAATAAAATAGATTATATTTTATTTATATTTGTTTCATAATACAATTAATAAAAAGCTATTAACCAACTAAAAATTATGAAAAATTCTCTATTACTAAAAACTGTTTTTTGTAGTGTATTTTATGCACTAAATTTTATTGGATATTCACAAGAAGCAGAAATTGAATGTGATTTAAATGTATTGGAAAACGAATACAATATTGGAAGCTTCGAAGAAGTTGATAAAAAACTAAGAAGTTGTTTAGAAACTTTTAAAGCCGACGAAGTAAAATACAAAGATGCACTGAGGCTTATAGCCATGAATTCAATCATGATGGATTCTATGGAAAAAGCGGCCGAAGACGTCAATGCATTATTGGATTTTAATTCTGACTATGCTTTTAGATCTAATGACCCTTATATCTTTAAAGAACTCGTGAAAAAGTTTCGAAATTTTGGAGGAATTACGGTTACTTCTGTTTCGAAATTTGAGGAAACTTTAGATGAAGCTCCCGCTTCAATCTATGTACTTACTAGCGAGGATATTGAGAATAGAGGTTATTTAGATATCGAACAAGTATTTCGTGATTTGCCAGGGTTTTCCCTTTCAAAATCTAGTGGCCCAGGCTATGTGCTTGTATATCCTAGAGGATACCGATCAACATTGAATGATAAATTCTTATTGCTCATCGATGGTGTTGAAGAAAACGATTTAAATTCTGATAATGCCGTTATCAATCGTCAAATCGCGTTAGCAAATATCAAACAAATTGAAATTATATATGGACCAGCTTCTACAATGTATGGTGCCAATGCATTTTCGGCAGTTATAAATATAATTACAAAAGATGCTAGTTTTGATGGCGACAATAAATTTTCTGCTGATATTCAAACCAATTATGGTACTTGGAACACCAAGTTTGTGGATGCGATGATTAACAGAAAATTAAAGAACGGTTATTTTTCTATTACAGGAAGGCTCTTTCATTCTGATGAAATGGACCTCACTGATGAAGGCTATAATTACAATCCTAACACCTATGATTACCTCTCAGAATCCACACCTTTAAGCGGTGACGTTGCACAAACGTTTATGGATACTAATGTAACCTCCCCCTATTTTGATTATACGACTGCAACGCCAACAGTAACGCCAACAGTAACTTTAAATCAGGTGGGGGCGGATAAAATGAAAGCTTTAGACAAAATCTTATATGACGAAAATCCAGACCTTGGTTTTAACAATCGTGAAGACGATTGGTATGTGAATACGAAACTAAAGATTGATGGATTTACGTTCGGTGTGGAAAGTTTTAGAAGTAATACAGGCGCATTACCATGGTATACAAAATCAAAACGAATAGGCTCTCCAGATCTAACGCGATGGGTTACTTGGAATAGCTCTGTGTATTTGAAGTATGAGAAGAAAATAAATCAAAATTTATATTTCTCTAATTTAACATCGTATCGATTGCATACGCTCGATGGAGACACAAATTTAACGACCGCTCTCGCTTTCAACAACAATAAATTAGGGTTTCAGAATTTGATTTCAGAAACTCCAGCTTCGTTAAGCTCATTATATCTATACAGATCTTCAAATCAACTTAGAAATGAGTTGAAAATATTTTACAAAAGGAATAATTTTAACATTGTATCAGGACTCGAATTTAGACAAGGGATTTTTCAAATGAATTACATTACGAGTGGTGAAGTTGATCCTGATGAGAGTTTAGATTCTGGTGCAACTGTTGGTATTGACGGAGGTAATACTTCTAGTAAATTAGATGTTGGATACTATGCGCAAGGAAAATATTCTTTTTCAGAAAACTTCTCTGCAACTTTAGGGGGTCGAGTCGATTACAACTTAGTGCGTTCAACAGGTGGTTATGGATTTGTTTTTAATCCAAGAGCTGCTTTGGTTTATAGCAAAGAAGATTCATATACTTTCAAGGCAATCTATTCTGAGGCCTTTAAGGATGCCTCATTTTTAACAAAATACTCAACAACGGATACTCGAATAGCAAATCCAAGTTTGGAGCCAGAAAAGGTTAAAAACTTTGAAGTCTCTGCGATTTTTAAGCTTGTTAAAGGTCTTAGCATTGAAGTGAACGGATTCATGTCCAAATATTCCAATGTAGTCTCAACCGTTGAAATTGAAGGTGGATTGACACAAAACCAAGGTTCTGCAGAAGGAAATAACATACGTGGCTTACAAGCATATTTGAATTATGAATACAATGCATTTTCATTTTGGACAAATTACACCTATCTAGATCCAAGAGATGAAAGTGTTGATCTACGTATTAGTGATATTCCTAGCCATTCTATAAATGCTGGTTTTAATGTACTTGCTTTCAAAAAATTAAATTTTAACCTAAGAGCAAACTACGTAGGTGTAAGAAAAACAGGAATTGAAACTGCTGGAAGTGCTAATCCACTGGACGAGATAGATGCTTTTATGGCACTTCATGCGAATGTTAATTATGAGCTCTTTAAAGGATTTAAAATTGGAGTACTCGTAAATAATCTTTTGGATGAAACTTACTACCACCCAGGAGTTAGAACAGCAGCAAACAACAACCTCAATTCGGTGTCGTTACAAAATAGTAGAGGAATAATGTTTAGAGCAAATTATAAGTTTTAAGGAATGAATAAAATTATCCTAAGTAGTTAATTATCAAAAATATTTATTAATATATCTCCTATAGTCAATGATATTTTTCGATATATATTGCAGGTAAACAAGGAGTTAGATTAAAATAAAACGGGACAAACCTCAAGTAATTTGAGTTTGTCCCGTTTAGTGGAGTCGCCGAGATTAACCTTCGGTTGTGCTCTTGACTCCCGTCCTGTAAATGCAGTGCACTGTTCTTTCAGACCATCCGCCTTAAAACAAAAAAACTTACACAAGCAAGCTTGGTAAGTTTTTTAAATTTTAATTCGCAGTCGCACTGCGCTTAATCGTGGAGGCCAAGGGAGTGAAGTCGAACTGTTTTGGTGAGGATTTAATGAAAATACTTTTTAATCAAGTTGTTTAAAGCATTGGAATTCCATTAGAAATTGTTGAAATTGAAGCAATACCATAAATTTCTTTTGTAAAATTCACTAGATTAGGATGGTTCTCAATTCCTTCCCAAAATTCAGAGTTCAAATAACTATCGATTGCCTCTTTACTTTTGAAATGGTATACTCCACCAAATATTCCAGAGTCCGTATTTCCAATGAAAGATTTTCCGATGAAACCCTCAATTTTTTCAGAAGTAAAATTTGGCGCCACATCAACTCCTAGTTGATAGTGTTGA
>CAWVRW010000050.1:0-6524 GCA_963933105.1 uncultured Formosa sp. | reverse complement strand
ATATACTAGAGTTTTATACTAAACAGTCCACTTTGGTTTGACGGATTACATTTTATATCAAAACTTGACAATGCGTTTTACAGTCGTTGTGTTCTCAGCACTCACTCTTATCAAGTAAACGCCTTCATCAAACAAACTCACATCAATTTCATTCACATTGGAAGCAGTCATCACACGTTGACCGAGCAATGAATACACTTCAATGTCATATCTTTCTGAATTCCCTGTAATGTAAAGCGTGTTGTTAACAGGATTCGGATAGACTGTTATCAAATTAGGATCGAGATCTTCAATAGAAAGTCCACCACTATTGACCGCATTTGGACTTCCATTTACGTTGATACAACTCCAGTTTTCTGGCAATTCGTTGTCCAAATCTGGTGTGATCAATTCCAATGTATTTCCGGTTTCATCTGCACACGTTGGCCAAGAGGCCTCGGGATCGTAAGACACTTCGTCCAAAAGCTTGCTGTCTGAGTTGTACAATCGAACGGCATCAGCCCCTCCAAATCCAAAGCCCAATTCACCGATGTAAGGGATCTCTGGGAAGACACTGCTAAAATCCGATGCATCTTTGACGATTACCAAAAATCCGTTTCCTGCAATTTCAGTCCCCTCCGGAATTACAAAAATATGGGTGTCATTATCATCTTTAATGAGCCAATTTGAAATATCGATAGACGTTGCTTTTGGATTGTACAACTCAACCCAGTCGTCAGCGTTAAACGCGTCACTAGACTTGTAATTAATTTCATTGATAATCAGCCCTTCAACTTTAATAGGAACCCCCTGCTCATATAAACAGATCTCCGCTCCATCTTTTACAATGACATTATAGTCGCCTATAGCTAAGTTGGAAAACACATTCGTTGGAACAAAGCTTTGTCCGCCATCAATACTGTATTGATAAGGTCCAACCCCTGAAGTAGGAGTAATAACAATAGAGCCATTTGTTGAAATAACAGAAGGAACTGTGGTGGCTGTAATATCGACCGTCGTAAACGTACAGGCTTCAATTGAAACAGTCTCTTGATATGTGCAAAGCCCTGTCGCACCTCGAACAAATACATCGTAACTCCCTGGAGTTAAATTGTCAAAGGTATTAGAATCCATAAATGTCTGTCCACCATCCATACTGTATTGAAAAGGACTCAATCCAGAACTGGTGTTAATTGTAATAGCACCATCATTAGCAGATGCAGAAGTTGCGTGGGATACGTTTATCTCGGCTGTAAACTCACACCCACTTTCGTCAAGACAAAACGCTTCTTGTGCAAAGTTGTCAAAATCACCATCATTTGTTAGAATCTCATTCCCTGACGCATCTTTAATCTGAAAATTTCCTTCACCATAGCTACAGCAAATTCCATCTCCATACGAATCGTAAACATAGAGCGAGAAGCAAGAACTATAATTGACACAAATGTCTTCGGTAAAAACCTCTGTATCATCCTCTAAAGAACCCGCGGCGATGAGTTGATTGTCATCGTCAAGAAGTTTCCAAGATGTTTCCTCTGGGTAATTATCCGCGTTGATAACCAGTGTAATAATGTCATAATCTGAATCTAGAGTTGTAGTTGTAGAAGCCGAGTTGTTGGTTGAATCTCCATCCGCTTGGTTGTTTACGCCTGATAAATTTAGTGTGATGCTATTGTTTTCTTGAAGATTGCCATCAATCATTATGGCTACCGTGCCTTGCTCCTGGTATGGTATATCAACGTTGGCATTAATCACCTCTACTTCTACACCATTAACGACGACTTCAATCGTTACTTCGGTTAAGGTTGTCTCGCCTTGGTTGGTAACGATCGCGTCCACCTCAACCACGTCATTACAAACAACCGCTAATTCTCCAACTGAAAGCGCGCCATCCAACAATAGAATTTTTCTTAAAACAACGTTTAAAGTGTTGTTATTAATGTACTGATCATCCACATGACTCACAATTGCCGTGACACTATAGTCGCCAATGGTTGAAAAATCTTGCGGCACAGAAAATTGAAAATCAGCTTCACCAAAAGGTTCAATTGTTTGAAGAATTGTAATTGTTTCTTCCGACTGACCGTCTACCACAAGCTCAATATCAAAATTGCTCATGTCGTTTAAACCTTGATTGGCAATGGTTGCGGTGACCAGCTCGTTGCTTCCTAAACTAGAGGAAGATTGAGGGGCCACAATTGCTGTCACTCCCAAATCGTTATTGGCCGTAATATCTGCCCAAAACGAAACCCATGGTCGTGCTTGTTTGATTACCAATTGATCTTGAGCGGTTACTTTATATTCGATATCCATTCCAAAACCTTCCGCTCCTACAACATCGTAGAGTATTGCAAATTCATCATGAATCACCGTAAGGAAGTCTCTCATTTGATCGATATACACTTGGCCCATTACCAGCTCCCCTGGATTCACTAGGTTGGACAGTCTTAACACAAGATAGCCGCCGCCTTGTGTGGGGTCTTCATACAATAAAAGCTCCTCTGGCACCGAGTTCGGATCGGGGTTTGTGATCAATGACTCTCCTACTTGAGTATTTAGATAAAAGGTGTCTTCTGTTTCGTAAATAGGATCAATACTAATGCCGACGCCATTTGATTTTTCCTCTTGAAAATTGGGGTGACACAGCACTCCCATAGCCGCTATAAAGTGGTCCACACGGTAAAAATCTCGTTCCTCATAGGCTCTAAAATTCCACATACTGGCATAGACCTGTTTAATCGATTTAGAGATGTGTCCTTCATCTAAATGTTGGGTTTTAGAGGTGTATAACCCTGCGCCACTAAATCCGGGTAAATCTTCGTTGTTTGTGCTGGATCGACATCTAACGGCCGTCCCTTCTGGAAAATCGTCGTGCATGACTTGTAAATTGTCCAGCATCCATTGCGGCATTGGCGCATCTTTAATATCTCTTCTAAAATCTTTTAGACGATCAATTCGAAAGTTTAAATCGGTTTGAAAAGTAGGATTATCGATCATGATTTGCGCCTCTTCATAAAAATTATTGAATTGCATAAATTCATCATAGTAGTAAAATGGAATTCCAAAACCATCAGGGATGGTCCCCGCTGGAAGTCCAAACGATCTCATGGTGGCAACGTTGGCACACTTTGCTCCAAACGCTGTGGACATTTCAAACGCAATATCGTCTAAGGGCATGATTTCCGTGATGCTTAAATCTCGTATTGGCGTTTGTGGTTCTGTGGGTCTCAGCTCTTCATACCAGTCATTCACTTCTGTTAAAGTGGCTTCTCGTATTTCATACTGCTCGTTTTCTACTTTGTAATAAATATAGCCTCCTAGCAGGTTTGCGATGGCATCATTGGCTAAAGGATTTGCGATGTATGCATTGGGGACATTGTCTTGAATGGCTCTTAGATTCACGTGCGATAAGGGCGTTTGTATCACCGAGGTTATGATGCCTCCCACTCTAGGCAGTGAATTCGGTAATGCGTCATAAAGTACAATATCTCTACTTCCAGGGGTTTCATTAAGATCCGTCATGTGTTTAAAAAACCCATAGCCTTCTGCTTCATGAAAAGGGATGTAATTGATTTCCGCAAACACATCCGATTCTAAAACCACCTCAATTCTAGAACCTACAAAATCATCCGCGTGATTATTGATATGGTCGTTTTCATCAGATTGTCCAATAAAGTGGTTCATGTTATTTTGAAGAAAAGGCATGCTCGCTGCCAATAATTCATAGGTTCTTTGCGTGGCCTCAAAATCATAAGCGTTTCCAAAAGAAAAATTGACCGAATAGGTTCCTATTACACCACTTGGAAGGATGTCGTTGGGATTAAAAACAATCTCTCCAGAGCTGTCATCTCCAGTGACAGAGGCACCAATGCCCCCCCAAAAACTGGCGTGGATGGTATAGGTATTGCTATTGATAAAATAGACTTGTGGTTCGTCGGTATCTCTATCAATTATCCCAAACTTAACATACATTTGATCGTCAAGAAAAGGCGCCCAACCCACATTGTTCACTGTTGCCAACTCCATAAAGGTTTCAACATCGGGTATTGAGGTTGACCCATCAATAAGTTCAATGGGAGGTGCAAAGTTGAAAGGTGCATCGGTAGGCATGTTATTAAATTCTGTAATGTCATCTATGCCATCTCCATCATAATCGTCAGGAGCTAATACATCGTGTTCTGTTATAGAATAGTTCTCTAACGGATAAGCACTCAATGATTCAGAAATGACCATGGTTCCACTAACTCCTATTGTCATTGAAACGGCCCAGTTATATGTTGGGCTGTGCTGTGCATGAAGTATGTAATAGTTACCTGCTTGGGCTTGAATTGATAATTGTACTTGTCCGAGTCCGTTGACAGAATAATTATCAATGGGTACTTGAGCAAAACAAAAATTAGAAACAGATACTAAACACAGGAGTGGTAATAGAAGATTTTTAGTCATTGGTCAAAGCTTGGTTAATACAGTCGTAAAAACTTAAATATACAACTGTTTAATCTTTAATAAAAATTAATTATATTGTTTCGATCCTGAAAATCAGAATAATATGTTATTTTAAGAAGGAAAATATTGGAAATGGAGATTTTAAGAAACTAACGAAAAAGAATATTTGTTTAAGTTTTTATTTAATTATTAAATAAAATATTATAACAAATTTAAAAATAAACGTTTTCGGCTTTAACCGCTGTTGTTCCAACGCCACGGCACTTTTAAGGGGTTCACACATTGATTGTCATCTGAAAGTTATTATATTTGCGTTATAAACCAATTTAATGATGAAAAAACTACTTTTAATTTTTATGCTTCCTTTACTTAGTAATGGACAATCTTTAGAGCGCGAAAGCCTTGCGAACCGTTCAGAACTCCCTAGGACAGAAACCAATTTTAGCCATGATAGCTCAAGGGATCAAGCACATTTGTCAGCCATAGCTACACCTGTTGTAGGGTTGCGGTTGGACCGTTTAGTTGAGGTGGATTTTTTTGGAGATCAATTATCTTACAAAAGAGATTTGACATATGATGTGAATGGCAATGAGGTGCTTAAGACAATTTACCAGTGGGACACAGCGAGTGACTCTTTTGTGCCTAGTCAAAAATTGGAAAGCATATTCAATGAGAACGGAGACCCAACGCTCTATACATATTCCAATTGGGATTCAGATACTAACGGATATCTGAATTATTTAAAAATTACTTTTACATACGTTGAGAATGGGATGACAATTTTAGCTCAAATATGGGATGCAAATGCTAACAGTTATGTGAATAATGCCAAAGAGGAAGTTACAGAGGACGGTTATGTGAAGACTACTATAACTCAACACTGGAATACAGACACTGAAGTTTATGTGGATTCTTATAAAAAAGTAATAACATACGATGAGAACGATAGGATACTAGACACGTACTTTTACTTTTGGGATTTAGAGACTGTATCTTTTTTGCCTAATGGTAGAAATGAATACACCTACAATGAGAATCAGATGACTTATATATCTCAAGCTTCGGATGCAGACACTGGCGGTTATATCAATATTTCTCAAGAGAATACAACATACGATCTGAATGGAAATATAACGCTTTTTGAAACCACGGCGTTTGATAACGATGGCGTTATAGTTTATTATAAACAACGTGGATATGCTTACGATGAGAATGGACATATGGCTTATTCTTTATTCCCGAACTATGATTCAGAAACAAGTAGTTTTATACCCCGTTTTAAAACGGAATATTCAACAGTTCTAGACAGCGATACAAAGCTAGATAGAATGGGAACGAGTTACGAATATAACACGAGTTCTGGCGAATGGGATCCGTTTGTGGGCGAAGAAGTTCAATCATTTTTTTACTACACCAAACTGGACGCTATGTCAGCCGAGGTCATTGAGGAAGCACATTTTTCGGTATATCCAAACCCAGCAAAAGACTTTTTGTTTATCAATGGTGCAACTATTGAAAGGGCCACCATTTATAACATTCTTGGAAAAGAAGTGTTTAAAATTAATAATCAAAATAAGCTAGACATCTCGCCGCTTTCAAAAGGTGTTTACTTTATTAACGTTTCAGATGGTGTAAAAGCATCCACTAAAAAGTTCATAAAAAACTAACGCATAAAAAACGTGCTGAATCCTTTCTAAGGGATCGGTTCCTTTTATACCCTAAAAACCCTTCATCATTGAGGGGTTTTTTGTTGAAAACAATTGACACACCTTTATGATCTTTTGCTTTCAGTCGTTCTCTTAACCGCTGTTATTCCAACACCACTGCACTTTTAAGAGGTTAAAATTTAGCTATCTATTAATTGTAATATAAAAGTCACTATCTTTGAGCATTAACCAATTTAATAATTACAAAATGAACGTACACCAATCCGTATACGCGCTTGCTAAAAATATATTCACCTATAAAAAAACACTCGTTCCTCTTTTTGTCAGTCTCTTTTGTCTCAACATCACTTACGGCCAATGTCTTGCTGGTGAAGTAGAAGTATCGATCGTCATCACTACTGATGTTTATGCCAACGAGGGCTATTGGGAGCT
>CAWVRW010000049.1:0-7223 GCA_963933105.1 uncultured Formosa sp. | reverse complement strand
AACTATTTACTAAATTTACTTGAAAATATTCCACTTTGGTATGAAGACGTACAGTAAATGAGAAGTGGAAAGTGAAAATTGGAACATGACTTAAGACGAAAAGGGACGTAGGACGTAAGATGAATGCGTATTAAGGCTTACATGTCTGACCTTTTAAATAATAATAAAGTAAAGAACAAGGGTTCAAGATTTTTCACTTTTCACTTCTCAGTTTTTTTCTATAGTTTTAAATTTTGTTGAGACTTTTGGTTGTACTACCTTTAGCCTTCATTAATTTAAAATGCTTTTATGGCGGGATCAAACATTACCTTAAAACAATTGTCATCCATTTTGGGGGTGTCTATTTCTACGATTTCCAAAGCCTTGAATGATAGCCATGAGATCAGTGATGTGACTAAAAAACGCATTGTGGAAATGGCGAAGTTGCACAATTATCAGCCAAATAAAATAGCGGTGGGCCTGAAGTCCGGAAAAACAAACACCATTGCGGTGGTGATTCCAAGTGTTCAAAATAGTTTTTTTGCACGGGCATTGTACGGCATTGAAAGTCTGATTTCGGAAACAAATTTTAATATTATTGTGTGTCTCACCAAAGAATCGCACGCCAAAGAAGTGGAAACATTTAATATGTTGTCCAATGGGGTGGTGGATGGTTTTATTGTTGCAGTTTGTGAAGAAACGCAGAGTTTACAAAATTATGATCATTTTACAAATGTGATGGAAAATGGCAAATCGGTTGTGATGTTTGATCGCGTGATTGATTCTGTGAACTGTGGTAAAGTGACTACCAATGATTTTACAGCGCTCTCGGAAGCGACACAAACACTTATAAGTTCAGACCGAAAAAACATTGTATTACTCTCTACAATCCATAAGTTAAACGTTGGAAAACAACGGACACAAGGGTATTTGAAAGCCATGAAAATGGCTGGTTTTACACCTACTGTTTTGGAGTCGGACGAACAGCAGGCAGGTGCCGTGATGGCGGAATATTTAAATGCGCACCCTGTTGATGCGATTATTGCACTCGATACCGATGCGTCTTTGGCAGCCTTAAAAGCGGTGAAAATTTCTGGAAAGCAAATTCCAAAGGACATTGCAGTTATTGGTTATGTTAGCGAACGGATGGCGCACAACCTTACGCCAGAACTCACGACCATCAACCAACACAGTTATACGATTGGAAATGCAGCCGCACGCATGATTGTGGAGTCTATTAGAACCAAATCTAAGGAGATGCAGCAAGTGGTGATCAGCTCTACCTTGTCGGTGCGAGATTCGTCTTGAGGTTAGAAGTTTGTAGGTTATTATATTCAGTCAAAATTTTAGATCAAATTAGATTCGATCAGACCAATTTGTTGGGTTTTTACTGGTGTGAAAAACGGCAATTATCTTTACTATTTTTCTTCAATAATGTAATGAATACCGAAGGGAAATATCTTAGTAAAATGAATATGGACGTTTTTATATCTTATTTGAATGGATTTAGGTTCTTTAGATAAATATTCTATACCAGCTTTAATTTCTTGCTGAAATTTTTGTGCTAGTCCTTTATTCTGTTGATCATACCAAAAGGATGCTTCAGTTATATCAAAAATAGCTTCATCAGAAACCAAGACATTATAAATCATAACGCCTGTTTCAGTTTTTTCTCAACTTCTTCCCAAGTGTAAAATTTAGTTTCTCCATTGTCAATTCTTGATAAACGTCGGTCCAATTCTTTTTTATGCGATTGAGGTAGTTGAGATGAAGTACCATCTTCATCTTTTAAAAGCACTTTAATTTTTTCTATTAAAGACTCCTTTTGTGTTTCAAGTAATAACTTAACAAGTTCTATTTTTTCAGCTTGTAAATCCATAATGCTATTGCTATAGAGCTAAGTTAATTAAAAACTTTTATAAAACGATAAAGAAGGCTGTATTGTTCATGCGACTTCCCAAGTCATATGACTTCATTCACGATGATTCCCGTGATATAGCGTTTGTCACCTTGTTTGGTTTCATAGCTTCTAGAGGTTAATTTGCCTTCAACCGCAATTTCTTTGCCTTTGGTGACGTAGTTTTCAATGATTTCAGCAGTTTTGTTCCAGGCAATGAGATTGTGCGTTGGAGCTTGGGAAGAAAATTTCTCTTTTGTATATGAATCGTCTAATGAAGCCCTATAAAGAGAAAACCAAATATTTCCACTCCTTTAAAAATCATTTAACAACTAAAAAGCTCCGATGATAAATCGGAGCTTTTTATGCTTTTTTAGTAAGAAAGGATATTTTATTTTTCAGTTTCTAATGCCATTTCTTCGGGGGTAACTTCAATTACTTTTCCATTCTGGGAAATGACTATGGGCGTTTTTTTAAACTTCTTAAATTCAACCATTTTTTTATGCGCAATCTTCAACCCTTTAGTAACTTTAGTCTCTAAATCAGATAATTCTTTTTTAATTGTTATGATAGGTTGTTTTGTTACGCTGACTGTGTTCTTATGTGTTGCAAAAATAAAAAGAGAGTCCCAACGGAACTCTCTTTCTCTTATTAGGAGTAAACCTTTTTACGATTTGTTTCCCAACATCAGCACTTCGCTCACCACCACTTCGGTGATGTAACGTTTTTCGCCTTCTTTGGTTTCATAGCTTCTGGAGGTTAATTTGCCTTCAACCGCAATTTCTTTGCCTTTGGTGACGTAGTTTTCAATGATTTCAGCAGTTTTGTTCCAAGCAACGAGATTGTGCCAATCTGTTTTGGTTTGTTTTTGTCCATCGGCATCTTTGTAATGCTCGTTTGTTGCTAATGAAAATTTAGCTAATTTTTTTCCACTGTCTAAAGTGATGATTTCTGGGTCATTTCCCAAGTTTCCAATTAACTGTACTTTGTTTCTGAGTGTGTTCATGATAAAATAATTTTAAGGTTATAACAGTTTTACTATCGAACGATTCGACACTGCAAAGATGTGATGCTATCCAAATGTTAGTCGGTAATTACTTATTTAATTTCGTTTGTAATTACTTGTAGTCGTTTGTAATTGAATAAATTTTTAGTATATTTCGGGTCTGTAACCAGAATTCAATTCAAATGAACCATCCATCACTAAAACTTGATACTCAAGAAAAATGCTTAAAATGGATGCACCATGTGACCTTTGAGAAACAATAAATAGAAACACATGAACAAGCAATGCCCAGAGTGTAACGATCCGATTATAGGACGTACGGACAAGAAATTTTGTAGTGATGGCTGTCGCAATAGCTATAACAACCGTGTGAATAAAGACCAGAAAAACCTGATTCGAAATATCAACAACCGATTGCGAAAAAATTGGCGTATTCTGGAAGCTCTGAATCCACATCAAAAAACAAAATCGACACGGGACAAACTCATTTCAGCAGGGTTTGACTTTAATTATTTCACCAGTATTTATACAACAAAGTCAGGCACGGTTTACTATTTTGTGTACGACCAAGGATATCTGCCTTTAGAAAACCATTATTATGCGTTGGTGAAACGAGAATAATGTATTTTAAAACTATTTAATATTCCGTTTAAACACTCAAAATTACCGTTTGTTACGTCATTTGACCGTTTGTTACATGAGCGTTGTGAGGACTTTAAAGGCTCTATATCTTTGACGTATGTAATTTAATATCTTACTTAAAAGTTAAATTGGTTAATTTTGAAAAAACATCACTCTTGTGGTGTTTTTTTTTGCTTTAAAACGAACACACATTCCGTTTAAACATTAAATAGCTCCGCTTGTTACGTGAAACGTCCGTTCGTTACTTAGTGGTTGTAAGAACTGTAAAGGGTATGTATATTTGGAGTCTATAATATCTTTATATTATTAAAAGTTAAATTGGTTAATTTTGAAAAACATCACACTCGTGGTGTTTTTTTTTGCTTTAAAATGAACACACATTCCGTTTAAACATTAAATAGTTCCGCTTGTTACGTGAAACGTCCGTTCGTTACATAGTGGTTGTAAGAACTGTAAAGGGTATGTATATTTGGAGTGTATAATATCTTTATATTATTAAAAGTTAAATTGGTTAATTTTGAAAAACATCACTCTCGTGGTGTTTTTTTTTGCTTAAAAGGGATTGAAAAATGAACATACTTTCAAAAAATCGATTACTTTTGAATCAAAATTTTATAAAAATGAAACAGTTAAAATACACAATCTTACTAGCCCTTTGCTTTTCAATGCAAATTCAGGCGCAAAATCAATCGACCTTAGTATCTCATTACAAGGCCTTTTATGCTCAGATGCAACAACAAGGCGATATTCAAGGGGTGATTAATGCGATGACTCACCTCGTTTTGTTAGAACCCAACGTAAAACGTAAAGATACGTTAGCAGCGCTTTATATGAACGAAGGGAAGTATGTACAAGCTTTAAACCTAATTGGGGTTGAACTTCTAGAATCGGACACTAATTTAGCAACTGAAGTGAAAGCAGTGAGTTTGAAATCTCTCAACGAGCCCAAACGTGCCATTGAACACTATGAGGTTCTCTACAAGCAAAAACGAACGGTTCCTCTTGCTTACGAACTAGCGGATTTGAAAATCCAAACAAATGATCTTACAGGAGCATCCCTAAACATAACTTACGGAATAGCCAATGCGACAACAGATATGATGAAGCCATACTACGAAACACAAACGCCGTATCAAGTGCCGGTTTTGGCAGGTTTTATGTATTTAAAAGCGATCGCTAAATTTAGAGAGGGTCCAGAAACAAATCACGATGCTTCTATCTTAATCTTAAATGAAGCGCTACAATTAGCGCCTAATTTTAATATGGCAAACATAGCTTTGGATGCGATACGTGCACAAAAAGAAGCTCAAAAAACCGAGTAAGTTTTTTAAAAAAATAAGCATAAAAAAAGCAGCGCCATGGCGCTGCTTTTTTTTGTATGAATACTTACCAAATTCGAACGCGTTGTTCTTCCGGTAGATACATTTTATCACCTTCTTTGATATCGAAAGCTTCATAAAAAGCATCAATATTTTTAAGCGGCTGTGTTGCGCGCTGAATCCCTGGCGAATGGGGATCGGTTTTTATTTGTCTTCTTAAAGCATCTTCACGTGTCAAGGTTCTCCAAACAGTTGCCCAAGACATAAAGAAACGTTGTTCGGCTGTGAAGCCATCAATGTCTTCTGGTCGTCCATTGGCATCAAAAAAGAGTTGAAGTCCATCATAGGCACCAAGCACGCCTCCTAGATCTCCAATATTTTCACCCAAAGTAAATTTTCCATTGATATACACACTGTCCATCACTTGAATGGCGCTGTACTGTTCTGCCAAGGCATTGCCACGTTTTTCAAATTCGGTTAAATCTTTGTCCGTCCACCAGTTGTTCACGTTTCCATCGCCATCAAATCGCGCACCAGAATCGTCAAAAGCATGTGAAATTTCGTGTCCAATCACGGCACCAATACCACCATAATTAACGGCTTCATCGGCGGTGTAATTGTAGAACGGAGGTTGTAAAATAGCCGCAGGAAATACAATTTCATTGTTTAAAGGATTGAAATAGGCATTGACTGTTTGCGGTGGCATTCCCCATTCCGATTTGTCAACGGGCTGCCCAATTTCAGAAATATTTTTATTCAGACTCCATCGAGATACTGCCATCATATTTTCGGCGTAGCTATTGCCTTCTTTGATTTGCAATTCAGTATAATCTTCCCATTCGTCTGGGTAAGCAATTTTGACGGTGAATTTATCGAGTTTTTCAACGGCTTTGGCTTTGGTTTCATCACTCATCCAATCCAATACCTGAATTCTATTTTGAAATGCTTTGATCACATTTGCAATCATTTTTTCAGCTTTTGCTTTGGCTTCTGGTGGAAATTTAGCTTCCACATACAGTTTCCCAATGGCTTCTCCTACAGATCCGTTGACGGTTCCGAGGGCGCGTTCTTCTGCCGCGCGTTGTGCTTTGGATCCACTCAGTGTTTTGCTGTAAAACTCCCAATTTGCAGTTTCAATCTCCGGCGTTAAATAGCCTGCAGCACTGTCTAGAGTGCTCCAAATCATTAAGGTTTTAACGTCCTCAATAGGCGTGGTGCTAAGGAAGGTGTTTAATGCTTTCATATAGGTTGGTTGCATGACTAAAACAGTGTCTAAAGCCTGAGTAATCCCCATGTCCTTAATGAACTTGTTCCAATCGATTTCTGGAGTGATGGCACTCAACTCTTCAATAGAGCGTGGATTGTTAAAGTTACGAATGTCACGCCTTTGTACTTTGTCCAAACGAGGTTCTGCCAGTTGTGTTTCTAAAGCAAGTACGCGTTCTGCGGCTGCTTTCGCAGTGGCTTCATCGTAGTTGATAAATCCAAACATACGGGCAACATGATCGACATATTGTCCTCTAATTTCTTTCGTCTTTGCATCTTGATCGAGGTAGTAATCACGTTGCAGTCCCAAGCCTCCAGGAAATACCCAAGCGGTGTTCATGCTGCTATCGTTTAGGTCTGCTTCAGCACCAATGCCTGCAAAAGGAGCGGAAACACCCACTGTTTTTGCATAGACGGTTTGCATGTCTGCGATGTTTTGAATGCTATTGATCGCCTCTAAAAGGGGAACAATAGGAGTGATGCCCGCTGTTGTTCTGGCGACAGAATCCAGCTCAGACTCAAACATTAACAAGGCTTTCTTCTGATCGGAGCCTTCTTCATAGGTGCCGAGTTCTTTAGAAGTTTTTATAATATCAAGCACATCTTTACGTGTTGATTTTCTAAGCACTCCAAAGCCGCCCCATCGTGATTCGTCATCTGGAATGGTATTGGTTTTCATCCAACTGCCATTGACATAGTCATAGAAGTTGTCTTTTGGATTCACAGAAGTATCCATGTTTTCTAGGATGATTCCAGGAATTTTTTCAGCTTCTGAAAACTGACTTTTTGATTCGTTCTTGCAGGCATGGAAGCCTAATAGGCCAAATGCACAGAGTACGGTTAGGTGTTTTAAGTTCATGTGTTTGCTTTTTAAATGATCGTTATACATAGTAGTCTCCCAAATAACTAAAAATGTTACAGTTAAACAAAACAATTAACATAAGTTTAATTTCAAAAAAGTCTGTTTAGTATATTTTTTAAGACTAATTCAAGATGAGTTTTCGAGTGGTTTGTTGGTTATTTGCTTCAATTTGTAAAAAATAAATCCCACTGGAGTACGCTTCCATTTGCAATGGAAATGGCGCTCCAGAATTAATTTGTTTTTTAGTGTACA
>CAWVRW010000048.1:0-9268 GCA_963933105.1 uncultured Formosa sp. | reverse complement strand
ACTATTTACTAAATTTACTTGAAAATATTCCACTTTGGTATGAAGACGTACAATTTAAAAACATATCAACTGTATTTAAGTTTTTAGCATTTAGTTTGGTTTGATTCTGTTTATTCAAAGCATGTGTTTTAATTTTCTTTTATTTTTATGTACTATTTGAATTAATTATAAATCTACTGATACCGTTTCAGGTTTTGTAAAAGGAAAAGACGAAATGCATATATGTGAAGATGAACGACAATAAATTTAAGTCCGTTGCAAATAGTATATTTGTTTAGTACTTAGAGTTTGGAAGGACCTATTTTTGATTGTTTTAGATTTTGTAATTCAAAATGCTTAAAACATTTCAACACTATTTTCTACAAAAATTTAAAAACATATTTTTAATAATCAAATCATGAAAAAAATTTTAACATTCACATTTTTAATAACACTTTACAGTTGTGATTATCAAACAAAATCCGAAGCTATTGTAACTAAAGAAAAAACTTTTGAGATTAAAAACTCCAATATTGAAGAAGACAAAGCCGCAATCCTAAAAGTAATGAAAGATCAAGAAATTGCTTGGAGTCAAAATGATTTGGAAGGATTTATGAAAGGGTATATTGAGAGTGATTCTTTAAAATTCTTTGGAAAAAATGGTCTTACGAAAGGCTGGCAGCAAACACTTGATAACTATAAAAAAGGCTATCCCACCAAAGATCATAGCGGCACACTAACCTTTGAAATTATAGACATCTCCCCTATTCAAGACCAAAGTTACTGGGTCATGGGTAAGTATTTTCTAAGTCGTAAAGTTGGTGATGCTAATGGAGTTTTCTTGATTGTATTTAAGAAAATTGATAACGAATGGAAGATTGTTGCAGATATGAGTTGTGGGTAAAATACGTCGTGTATATATCACCATCTTAAATACCTGAAATAGAATCAATCACCCCTAATGCTGCTCTTTCACCAGAAATCACAGCGGCATTTAAGGAGCCATTTAATTGTGTGTCTCCAGCCAAAAACAGACCATTTGTTAAGCGCGTTTCAGACGGCATCATTTCGTATTTCAAATCTTTCAGTTTTGGCAGTGCCATCGGGATGCTGTAATCTTTAATGAAACTCATTGTTGTAATCCCACACAGCTCTTTTAGCTCTGCTTTAACCGCTTCTACTAGGATATCACCATTTAGACCCTGATCGTCTATGACAGTGACCGATAACAGTTCATTCTTGGGTTTTGTAGTACTTTCTAAACTACTGTTGTAAAAGATATTATTTATGAAAGTTCCTGTTTTAGGAATAAGCCCAATTAACTTTTTATTAATAACGCGTGTTTCCGTTTCAAAATACAAAGTTGTGCAAGACTTCCACTCCGTAGATTGATTTTTCAAATTAGAAATCAAACCACTTGCCTCTGTGGCAACAATTGTATAATCGCTTTCTAATTGCGTACCATCATCAAGTGTAATCTCTCCCTCTTTTAACGCAGTTACTCTGGTGTTATATTTAAAAGTTGTGGTCTTTAAATTATTTAACAACTGTTTTGGAATCGCCTCAATACCCGCTTTTGGAACCGTTGCATCGCCTTCACCAAACATTTTATAAACAAACTCAAACATTCTACTAGACGTTTCAAGTCTTGTTTCAAGAAAAATACCACTAAAAAAAGGTTTGAAAAAATCAGTGATGATATCCTTTGAAAAACCAAAATCCGTTAAATATGTCAAAGTCGATTGTTCTTTTTCAGAAAATATATCGGACATGTTTTTCTTCTTTAACTTTTGGTTTAGTTTTAGAATTTTAAGTTTATCAGAAAAATTTCCAATTCCAGATAAAAGTGTAGGAAACAGTAACGAAATAGTTCTTAAAGGATCCCCAATTATTTTTTGATCATTTGCCTTAAAAATAGAAGCCCCCGGTAAAAAAGACTGTAACTCCAAAGCGTCATAATCTAGATGTTTTTGAACTGCCGGATACGCGGTGAGCAATACTTGAAAACCATGGTCCAGTTGATACCCATTTACAACATCTGTTTTAACGCGACCTCCCACTCTATCTGTCGCTTCAATAACAACAGGATGGTAGCCATGATTTTCTAAAACTCTTGCGGCGATGAGACCACTTATGCCAGCACCAATAATATGTATTTTATAATCTTTCTTATTCATCATTTTTTTATCATCTCGCATTGACATGCGTTTGTAACAAGCGATTTTTTTCTTTTTGCACAGCGGGATGCTTTTTATGTCCCCAAATCTTATCTCTTGCCAGACGCGCACTCTCTTGCAAATCCACAATTGGAAGTGGATAATCCTCACCAATGCTAATTCCACAAAACGTCTGTTCCATAGCCGTCATATTCCAAGGCTCGTGAATGTATGCTACTGGAACATTACTCAGTTCTGGAATCCACTTCTTAATAAAAATCCCTTCAGGATCGTGCTCTTGCGAATTTTTCACAGGATTGTATAAACGAACCGTATTAATTCCCGTAGTGCCTGCTTGCATCTGAAATTGTGGATAGTGAATACCCGGTTCATAATCTAAAAACTGTCGTGCCAAATGGTAAGTGCCATCCCGCCAATCTTGATCCAGATTCAACGTTAAAAACGAAACCACCATCGCACGCATTCGAAAATTAATCCAACCCGTATTTTCTACAGCCCGCATACACGCATCGATCAATGGAAAACCTGTAGTACCCGTTTTCCAAGCTTTGATAAAATCCCCATTTTTATCATGCGCTAAAAGCTCATAACCCTTGTTGATACATTCCGTTTCATAGCGACACTCCACCTCAAATTTCTGAATAAAATGACAATGCCAATGAAGCCTGGTAAGCATCGCCGAAAAAGCCTTGCTATTTCTGGTCCCGTTTGGGTGCGTGCCAATAAAGTGAAACGCTTGTTTGATACTCATATTCCCCCAAGCGAAGTAAGGTGACAAGCGACTGCATGCCGTTCTACTTTCAGTTGGTTTCGAGATGTGTCTCTGATAATTAAACCCGCGCTGGTTGGTAAAAGATTTCAAATACCGCCACCCATTTTGCTCCCCTGCTGGTTGGTACTGTTTCGGATAGTCTTTTAATTGAGATTCTAATTTTTTAGGCAGTAAAAAAGAATGTTCTAAAGGCACATCTTCACATACAGAATAGCTGTTTTGAAGTACCGGTTTATGCATTGTCATGTGCCACTGTTTGTTCCAATCCGTTCTATTTTTAATACCTCTTAGAATCCCATCCCGTTGCGACTCTTGCCAGTCAATTTGATGCTCTCTACAAAAAACATTGATTTGTTTGTCACGTTGCCAAGTCCCTTGAGTACCACTTTCGCGATAGCTGAAAATGTTGTTTATATCAAAGCTTTCTTTTAGATCATCAAATATATCGATGGCTTCTCCATAAAACACATCAACGCTCCTATTGAAAGGCGCCAAGGTTTTATTTAAAGCTAATATAGAATGGTACACAAACTGCAAATGCCGAGGGCTTGTATCTGGATATTCAATCCTAGAAGGCTCAAATACATAGACAATACGATACGGAATACCAGCACGTTCTGCCTTTGATAAAGGTTCGTGATCTTGCGATCGAAGGTCCCGTTTTAACCAAACAATATTTACAAGCTGTTTTTTCAATATGTAAGCTGTTTTTTACACTTTTTCCAAAATGAAAAGAAGGATGGGAAATAGCCTTGTACCTCAAACATCCAATCTCTCGATTCTTCGGTGCCTTGATAATGTTGGCTTAACGGATGTTCTTTAAAGTAGATGTTTGTAAGCTTATAATTTGTTACTAACTCCTTGAACTCACCTACATAAATTTGAATCCCGTCTATGTTTTCTTTAGAAATATTTAGGATGAAATCAATTGTTTTTTGAGAAACCGGATAGGCCTTAAAATGAGACGGCTCTAAAAGTAATATCCTATTGGCTAAAATATCTTTTTTCCAAATAGGATCCAAATTATAAAAATTATAGATGCAAGTTGGAAGTGCGCTGTCAACGACTAAAGTAGTTTGTTTTGGTAACGGAGTTTTCAACTCAATTTGAGGCGTATCCTCTAAAACTTCAGGGATTTTCATCGAAGCAAAGGCTTCATAAGGCACATCTAAAAAGGTATTTTGTTGGTTCGTAAAACAGTATTTATTAACATTCTCTTGATTGGCTACATACTTTTTGTTGGCATTCGCTCCAGAAACCCACTGCCAGCTTAAAGCATTGCTGGCCCAATCGGCATCCAATAAATGATAATACATCCACTGAGCAGGAACGTTCCAATGACTGTGCGCCATGTTACACGCCACAGCAGCAGTGTACATTCGCAAGTGATTGTGCATATAGCCTGTATTATATAACGCTTCTATGGCGGCGTCCAGCGCCTCAACCCCCGTGGTAGCGTCAACAATAGACTTTGAAATAGAATTGTTAGAAACAGGCGTTTGAGGGTGTTTTAAATCTTCATTAATCGCAGTACCTTTTGCAATCCAAACCTGTTGCCAATAATCTCTCCATGCCAATTCTTGGATAAATTTTTCAATTTGAGCCGGCTTATATCCTTTTTTTAAAACTTCAGAAAGTATAAACTTTGTAGAAATAATCCCCCTTGAGATGTAAGGAGATAAGTGCGTGATAGCCCCATTTATATAGTTGCGTGTTGAACTGTATTTAACAGGATCAATAGCGCGAACACGCTGAAGGATTTCAGTGTAAGTTAAGGGAAACATTGTATCTTTTTGGTTAAATAATTCCATGTATTGTTTACTTATTTATTAGTTTGAAACTAATTGATAAAGATATAATATGTTTAACTATTATACAGTATTGTCAAACAGGAATAATTCATATTATTGAGTGATTAATTAATCGTTTTTATAAACTTTTGAATTTGTCACTTTCATACCATTAAAGTCTTAATATAAAATAGAAAATAAACTTTTCAGTTTATTAAGTTTACAGAGTGTATATTTGTCATAACTTTTATCAATACATCGTTAACCAGTGATCTCTTAAATTTCTATGCCTTTTAAAAAATTACATTCTGATATTCGCGAGAAACTAGAATCTCTAAACATACTAACAGCAACGCCGTTTCAGAACAGCAGTATACCGATAATTAAAAGTGGTGTAAATGTGTATTGCGTGGCTCCTAAAGACAGCGGAAAAACGACCACACTTGTATTAACTACCTTACAAAAGTTAAAATGTGAGGCTGTCGGAAATGCGCCTAGAGCCGTTGTTCTTGTAGAAAACAAGGAACGGGCGATGGAATTATACGAAACGTTTTTAGCCTATACAAAATACAATTCCTTACGCGTTTATGTAGGGCATGAACAGCTGCATATTGACATTCAGAAATCTGAAATATTTGAAGGGACAGACATTCTTATTTCTACTCCCAAAACAATGAATAAGTTGTTTTTGTTAAATGGTGTCAGCACTGCACAATTAAAAATAATTAGTATTGATGATGCGGAATTTCTTTCGCAACACTCCTCCTATTCGGCGATTATGTCGATTTCTCAAAGTATCCAAAAATGCCAATATGTTATTTACTCAGAAAAAATGACTTCAATGCTTAATCGCTTTGAATCCTATTTCATGGAACGCTCTAAAACCGTTTCCTTTTAGAATTTAGTCTTACAAATCAAAGCATCACTATGATACCTAAGTTACATTATATCTCTCAAGGAAATTCACCCAAAGCACATCTGGATCACATCCAAAATGCCTGTGCAGCAGGTGCGGAATTAGTTGTGTTAAACCTTCAAAATAGTTCTGAAAAGAAGTATTTAAAAATAGCGAAACAGGCGAGAGAGATCACGTCTCATTTTCAAACACGATTAATCATCAGTGCACATTATAAGATCGCTAAAGAACTTAAAGTAGATGGTATTCATTTAGACACTACAGCGCTCTGCCCTACTGAGCTAAGAAAAGAACTTTCTCCTTGGCAATTGATTGGAACGACCGCAAATACCTTGCAAGACTGTGAGGCTTGCATCGAAAAGGAAGTCGATTATATATACTTAGCACCATTTAGAGCAACTGATGACATTCAAGGAACTCCATTAGCCTTAAATGGTTTTACCGCAATTACAGACGCCTTAAAAACCGACACACCTATTATCGGCGTAGGAGGCATCACTACAACTGATGTTAAAGCCATCTTAGAAACAGGGATTTCAGGAGTTGGAGTATCCGACCTAATTACACAAGATTTTAATACCATAAAAGCATTCAACCAATTACTCACCGCTTCTTCAACAGAAGAACAGCGGCATTCCTTTCAATAAAAAAAATTAAATAACTTTTTGTCGTAAAAAAAAAGTCCAGGAAAACAGTTACAAATGCTGACCTAGACTTTTTTAAAAATAGATAAGAATACTAATGTTTCATGTAAGAGTTAATGATGAAACAACTCTCAGAATAATAGTTATTTGACAATTAGTCTTTGAGTTGTAAATTGCTTTTTAGTTTCATCTAAAATAGTTACTAGATATATTCCTGGTAAAATACTTGAAATATCTAAAGTAACACTCTTTAGATTTGTTTGAAATTCATGGTTCTTATTCAAAACCATTTTACCTTCTAAACTAGACAGTTGTATCACAACTTTTGAGTTCTCAAACCCTCCCAACTTTAAATTAACAAAGTTTTTGGCTGGATTAGGAAAAACAACAAGAGCCTCAACGTCCTTGGTTTTGTCCACGTCTAAATTTGGATCAATGATCGTAAAATCTAATATTCCGGAGCCCCAAGATCCAAACCTAACTGTTGAGATGGATTCAATATAATCTACATCCATAGCATTAAAAAACCCAATCCCTTCAGCAATTGAATACCATGTTAAATCATCAACTACAAATACATAAGGACCAATATCTGTTCCTGCAAAAATATACTTACTATCAGGAGTCACAATCATACCTCCAGTTTGGGCGTCAGATCCTGACGGAAAATCACCTGTAACATCTGTCCAAGAACTACCACCATTTGTTGAAAGAATGGATCCTATACTATTATTACTTGGACCACTGAATAATATCCAGTCGTCATTATTTGGTAATACGACACCACTTCCAATGTCTCCATTGCCCCCTCCTCCATTCGTTTGAGAAAAAGGAGTTGATATCGCATCTCCAAAAGTATCTCCTCTGTCATTTGATATAAAAACGTTTCCATCCTGAAGCATGAAAAGTTTATTAGGATTAGTCCATGCTTGTGCAAGTGCAGCGACTTGATTTGTTCCTTTATCAACAGTATGCGCCGTAAAATTAGTTCCATCATCTGTAGCTCTATCCAATCGTTTTTTTAGAAGCCACATTCTTTTATCTGGTTCGTTATGATCTATATAATTTTGAATCCAGCCCATATCGGTATCATTAACAAGATCTATTGGGGTAGCAGAGTTAAAACCACTGTTTATTTGACCAACAGATTTAAAGCTATTGTCGGTGTTGTAGGCTCTAACAGGTGCATAAACACTATTTCCTCGTCTATCCCATTTCCAAACATAGTCCCCATCATAACTGTCTAGTGGAGGCCCATCGCCACCAATGCTCTGATAAAAGTCTAATTGATCTCCGCTAGTTCCCGGGATAATACTTTGACTTCCTTGATCTTGAGTACTGAAATTGATATGATTTGGATCATTTTTACCTGTAAAAACGTTTTCTCTGTATACGAGAGGGTTAACAGTGTTTATCACATTTAGATTGATATAATGTGCATTTGCATAATCAGAATTGTCAAAACTAACCCCAGTTTCAGGAAATTCAGACCATTCTTTGTAAGAAATAAACAAACCACCATCGGTACATCTAAGTGAAAATATTTCATTTGAAGCATTGTAAAAGAAATGTGATGATTGAAAATCGGGGTGATAATTAAATCGAATGCGATTATAATAAGCTTGAGTATCTAAGTTTGTACCATTTTGATACCTTCCCCAACCGACAGCACTCGCTTTAGTTGTGTCCAATCCATCAAGAGATATTATAGGATTTGCGTAGCCTGCAACAGAAATATCTGGATTTTCAGGATGTACTGCAAAAAATTTACCAGCACTCATTTTAGCTTCTGGATTCCCATAATAACTTCCTGGTGGAAATTTTTGTATCCAATTAACACCATCATCTGTGGAAACCCAATACCGACCCCATTCTGTTACATATAAAAGACGAGTATCCCCTGAAATACTAAATGCTCTATTGCCGTGCGAGCTGTTGAAATAGGATCCTTTTAAATCAAAATCTGTTTTATTATTATTTAATTTATAAAAAGAACCTTCTCTGGCGATATATACAGACGAAGCAGAAGATTGAATGTCATATCTAGGAGTATATAAAAAAGATTTTTTAGATGAACCAAAGTTTTTTAATGCACTAAAACTAACTCCAAAATCTGTGGAAACATACACAGTTGTATTGTTTGTAACATATAGCGTATGATTATCTTGTCTGTTTATGGCAGAGCTTGTATTAGCATCTGGTAAGCCAGTAGATAGCATCCAAGTGTCCCCTTCATCGTCGGAGTAATATAAAGGTCCATTTTCTATATGAGCGACCAACCGAGTTGCTTGATTTATTTGAAATGCGAATAAATTTTGATATCTATTTGGCCAATTTGCTGTTAATAATTGAAAATCATCTCCACCCGATTGTGTGGTTTGGTTGTAAACTGTTCCTTTAAAAATATATGATTTCGAATTAAACTCTCCAGCGTAATGGTTATGACTCACACCATAAATAACATCCGTGCCGTCAAGCATTTCAGCAAATTTAAAGGCACCAGGCATATTTTTCGGACCTCTATTGGTCCAATCACCTGTTAAAGCGCCATTTGCATACGTTGTATTTTGAGCCGTTCTAGCAAATTCTTTTTTTGTGAAATTTTTTGACTTTTCAACTAATTTAACAAGTATTTGTTGATGACGTGCAGCTTGTTCGGGAGTCCAAATAGCTGTTTTATCTGGGTTATGCTCCTCTCTTTCGTGATTTAATGGCTGTTCTGTATTGCCATTTGTATTGCATGATAAAACTAAACATGAAACGACTGTTAGTAATGTAAATAGTACTTTAATTTGGGCTTTTTTCATAGATATTGTTTTTTAAAATCAAATATACTGGAAATCAATTATATATTCATTAGTAAAAAAATCAAGAACCTCCAGGTTATAATTTAAATCGTTTATCTTTGCAAACTAGCACACACAAAATATTTCTTGAAAAGAGATCATTGACTTCAGTAGTTCTACTGCGGTTTATGAATTTTAACCAAT
>CAWVRW010000047.1:0-10410 GCA_963933105.1 uncultured Formosa sp. | reverse complement strand
TTTTGTATACAAAAGACTATTTTTGAAGAAAATTTTAAACTATGGAATCCCTTAAGGAACTTGTTGAGTTGTTAACGCTTGAAAAAATTAATGATCACACTTTTATTGGTAAAAATTACCAAGCGCCTTGGGGCCGTGTTTTTGGGGGTCAAGTGTTGGCGCAATCTTTGCATGCAGCCTATCAAACGGTTCCTGAAGATCGCTATGCACATTCCATGCACGGCTATTTTATTTTGGGTGGAAATATTGATATCCCCATAAAATATGAAGTTGATGTTATTAGAGATGGCGGCAGTTTTACAACCCGTCGTGTAGTAGCTTTTCAAAATGAAAAAGCAATCTTTAATATGTCTGCATCCTTTCAGTTAAAACAAGAAGGGGTCGATCATCAAATTTCGATGCCCAATGTATTTCCTCCAGAAGAATTGATGGACAGCCATAAACAAATTGAACAATTTAAGGATGTCATTCCAGACACCTACAAACGTTACAAATCCTTTTTACCAAAAGTATTTGAATTTAAGCCTGTTGATAATATGCTCACCAAGTTGGTTAAAAACAGTCCGCCATTTGATAATATTTGGTTCAAGACTTGTGAAGAACTAGCGACCAATATTCCGCTTCAACACCAGTTGTTGGCCTATGCTTCGGACTATAATATTTTACGTCCTGCATCCATGCCGCATCGCGAATTTTTAAACTCAAAAGAAGTGTTTTATACCAGCCTAGACCATGCCTTGTGGTTTCACCGCGATTTTGATATCAGTCAATGGCTCTTATACGCCATCGACAGTCCGAGTGCGTCTAATTCAAGAGGATTTTCGAGAGGGAGTATTTTTGATTCCAAAGGAAATTTAATTGCTTCTGTCGCTCAAGAAGGCTTGATGCGCATCTTGGATCAAGGGTCGAAAGTTGGAACTATTTAATTTAAAGACGGCCTCTTTTTGCACTTAGGAGAATGTTTCTATTTGGGTTTTTTAATAGATTTTTTGTAACTTTGGGTATAAAATTTAGAATGATGACTACAATTTTAGTAAAAATTTCTATTGAAGATTTAAAGTCTCAAGAACTAGAGGCTTGGCTTCAGCATAAACAAAATGGATATGCTGACTTTGTGGATTTAAAAGAATGATTTTTATTTAAAAAACTCGTTTCACCTCTTCTTTAAACGTCTCAAAGTCGACCTTGTCTGACACCAGTTTTAAGGAGGTATTGACGACTTCAGAAACCGTCTCTGTCTGAAATCCCAGCCCAATGGCTATTTTGCTTAGCATCTTCACTTCGTCTGCATCTTTAATATCATCCGCATACACCATCCGCGCCAAATCATACAGGCGCTCAATGCGTGATTCTTGCGATATTGGGGGATTGATGGGGTGTGATTTATAATTTTTAAAAATGCTTAGATAGGTTTCTTTTGAGATGTCTAAGTTGTGAGCAAGGCGGTCTAAAAAATCTTTTTCTTCTTGACTTATGATATTATCGCTGAAAGCGACTCTCACAATGGAAGCAAAATGATCTTGATTTCGAGTGGTGAAACCACTATTGAATAAATCTGAAAAGGACATAGGTTTGTAAATTTAGGTACACAAACCTACATATAATTTTTAAACTTTAAGCTGAATTTTTAAAAGGATTAACTCTTAATAAAAATCAAATTCAAAGACTATTATTATATCTTTGCAAAAATTTTTTAGTTGAGTAAAACCATCCTTTCTCAAAAGTTTGAACAGTCTTTGATTCATCAAAAACTGAGCACTGCCATATCCAAGTCCAAAGAAAAAATACATTTAAAAGGCGCTTTAGGCTCTTCGTTGTCCTTCACAATAGCCAGTGTATTCAAAACCGCTAAGCAACCCTTTTTGTTGATTTTTGACACCAAGGAAGAAGCGGCCTATTACTTGAACGATTTGGAGGTGTTACTCGATGATAAAGAAGTCTTGTTCTATCCGGGAAGCTATCGCCGACCTTATCAAATTGAGGAGACGGACAACGCGAATGTATTGTTGCGTGCTGAGGTATTGAACCGTATCAATTCTCAAAAAAAACCAGCACTCATTGTCACCTATCCAGAAGCGCTTTTTGAAAAAGTGTTGTCCAGAAAAGAACTCGAAAAATCCACGTTTAAAGTGGCTGTAGGTGAGGAGCTTAGTTTAGATTTTTTCAACGAAGTCCTTTTTGAATACCAGTTTAAACGCGTTGATTTTGTCACCGAACCTGGCGAATTCTCTGTACGTGGTGGGATTGTAGATGTGTTTTCATTTTCGCACGACGAGCCCTACCGAATTGAGTTTTTTGGCGACGAAGTGGACAGTGTTCGAACGTTTGATATTGAATCGCAACTCTCCATAAAACCAATTAAAAAACTTCAAATCATTCCCAATATTGAGCATAAATTGCTCAACGAAACACGCCAAGGGTTTTTAGAATACATTGCTTCAAATACAGTCGTGTTTACTAAAAACATCCCTGCGTTTTTAGCAGCAACCGACACGCTTCAAGAAAAAGCATCTGAGGCGTATAATGAATTGTCTGCAACCCTTAAGCACAGCCGACCGGAAGATTTGTTTTGTACGTCCGCTGATTTCAAATCGCAGTTGTTGGATTTCTCGGTGGTTGAATTTGGATCGACCGCTGTTTTAGCAACCAAAAAGGAACAACAATTAGAGGTTCAAGTCAGTCCTCAACCTTCATTTAATAAGCAGTTTAATCTCATAATAGAAGATTTAAATACCCATCACGATTTGGGGTATCAAAATTACATCTGTTGTTCCAATGCCCAACAAGCGCAGCGGTTTTATGATATTTTTGAAACCGTAGATGAAGACGTGCGGTGTCAAACCATCGTATTGTCTTTGTACCAAGGATTTATCGATCACGATAAAAAAATAGTGTGTTATACCGATCACCAGATTTTTGAACGCTACCATAAATTTCATCTTAAAAACGGCTTTTCCAAAAAGCAATCCATCACTCTTCAAGAATTAACCAAACTCGAAATTGGGGATTATATCACCCATATCGACCATGGGATTGGAAAGTTTGGAGGCTTGCAAAAAATTGATGTAGAAGGTAAAAAACAAGAAGCCATCAAGCTGTTTTATGGCGAACGCGACATCTTATATTTAAGCATTCATGCCCTTCATAAAATCACAAAATTTAATGGGAAAGACGGAAAGTCTCCCAAAATTTATAAGCTAGGCAGCAAGGCATGGAAAGTGTTGAAACAAAAAACCAAATCGAGGGTTAAGGAGATTGCTTTCAATCTGATAAAACTCTATGCCAAACGGAAGTTAGAAACAGGTTTTAGATACAATCCAGATACTTCCATGCAGCTTGAATTGGAGGCTTCCTTTGTGTTTGAGGACACGCCCGATCAAATCACTGCCACTGCCGATATCAAAGCAGATATGGAAAGCGAACGTCCTATGGACCGTTTGATTTGTGGCGATGTAGGCTTTGGAAAAACCGAAGTTGCTTTGAGAGCTGCCTTTAAGGCCGTTGACAATGGCAAGCAAGTTGCCATTTTGGTACCCACTACGATTCTTGCATTTCAGCATGCGAAGACCTTTAAAGCACGTTTAAAAGATTTTCCTGTGAGGATCGATTATATCAATCGTTTCAAGACTACTAAGCAACGCAAAGAGACTCTTGAGCAGTTAGAATCGGGGAGTTTGGATATTATTATTGGCACCCATCAGTTGGTCAATAAATCGGTAAAATTTAAAGACTTAGGGTTGTTAATTGTCGATGAGGAACAAAAATTTGGAGTGGCTGTCAAAGAAAAACTCAAAACCCTTAAAGACAATGTAGATGTGCTCACACTGACGGCGACCCCCATTCCGCGAACGCTTCAATTTAGTTTGATGGCAGCACGGGATTTATCGGTTATTACAACGCCGCCACCCAATCGTTTTCCGATTGATAGTATTGTCATTCGCTTGAGTGAAGAAACGATTCGGGATGCAATTCAATATGAAATACAACGGGCGGGACAGGTCTATTTTATTCACAACCGTATAGAGAACATTAAAGAAGTCGCAGGGCTTTTACAACGCTTGGTGCCCGACGCCAAAATCCGTGTGGGACATGGTCAAATGGAAGGACGGAAATTGGAACAACTCATGCTCGATTTTATGAGTGGAGAATTTGATGTTTTGGTCAGTACTACCATCGTCGAAAGTGGTTTGGATGTGCCCAATGCCAACACCATTTTCATTAACAACGCCAATAATTTTGGACTGAGTGATTTACACCAAATGCGAGGCCGTGTGGGGCGAAGTAATAAGAAAGCCTTTTGTTATTTTATCACACCAGATTTTCATGCCATGACGGATGAGGCGCGCAAACGTATTTCTGCCCTAGAACAGTATACTGCTCTAGGAAGTGGGTTTAATATCGCTATGAAAGATTTAGAAATTCGCGGTGCGGGTGATCTGTTGGGAGGCGAGCAAAGCGGATTTATCAACGATATTGGATTTGAAACCTATCAAAAAATATTGAATGAAGCCATTGAAGAACTCAAAGAAACCGAGTTCAAATCGCTTTATAATGAAGATATAAATACCAAGGAATTTGTAAGGGATGTTACTATTGATACCGACTTTTCTTTGTTATTTCCAGATGATTACGTCAACAACATCACCGAGCGTTTAAGTCTGTATACCCAATTAAACACTTTAAAAAACGAAGCTGATTTACAGCTGTTTGAACGGGATTTAATCGATCGATTTGGGGCACTCCCAACACAAGTGGTGGACCTTTTGGACAGTGTGCGTATCAAGTGGTTGGCAACAACTTTAGGCTTCGAGAAAATTGTTATGAAAAACCACAAATTAGTGGGCTATTTTATCAGCGATCAGGAGAGTCGTTTTTATCAAAGTATTCATTTTTCAAAAGTGTTGCAATACGTCCAAGCGCATCCACAAACCTGTACTGTGAAAGAAAAACAAATGCGTCTCGGGCTGCGCCTATTGATGAGTTTTTCTAAGATCAGTTCTGTGCAACAGGGACTGGAGGCCTTAAAACCTATTTTGGCATAATACCAGTTATTGTTTGAATTAAGTGTAAAAGAAAATGATGATTTTTGTTCTAAGATACTTATATTTGAGACTCATACATACGCTGCCTCATGTTTAAATACCTTCTTTATTTCAGTTTATTAAGTCCTTTTTCAGGGGTTTCTCAACAGCAGATCAAAGGTGTTTTTTCACCTGCGAGTGAATTCAAAGCGACCATGTTGTATCAGCTTTCGGCGGGCAATGCGACCTATGTGAGTTATGGCAGTGTGAACGCAGACGGTGAAATGCAAATTGACCTAGGCGCGTCTGTTACTGCGGGGCTTTATAAGTTGGTCTATGCGCTCCCGCAATCCGAACATAATTTTGAATTTATCTATACTGGAACCGAAGCCGTTGAATTTAATTTTGATGCTGAAACAGGGGTGGAATTTATCAAATCCAAAGAGAACCAACTGCTGCATGCCTATACCCAATCGATGGCTGTAGCTCAGAATGAATTGGTCCAACTGTATGCAGAACCGTCTATGGACTCTTTGATTTATATGCGTCGCGCTCAAAAAATGGACAGCCTTCAGAATTCTTATGAAGCGCTCTCTAAAGGAACGATTGCTGCCCATTTTATAACAGCGAGCAGCCCCTATATCCCTACCACGGTAGAAACGGCAAATAGCTATATTTCTAATGTAAAAACGCATTATTTTGATGCCATTAATTTTCAGGAAGCCGTCCTTCAAAGTTCAAATTTTATAGTTGATAAAACCTTGGAGTATATCCTCCGAATGCATTTCTCTGCAACCCCTTCGTTTCAAGAGTATCAAGCCAATATTGATGCCGTTAATAATGCCTTGGCAGGCACCGATTTGTCCTACCAATTAACAACCCTAAACACGTTGAGGGAAGCCTTGATCACGTCGGAACACAATGCCTTGGCTGTGTATCTCACAAAAACCTATGTGTTGCTTTTGGCGAAACAATTAAACGATACAAAACTCATCACCTCTTTAGATGCGTTTATGCGGATTGCTGTGGGGGAAAAAGCATCCAATTTCCAGATAGAAAACCCATTAGATTCTTCAGAAAAAACCCTTTATGACTTAGAGGGTGCAACGACTTATCTCTTGATTTTTTGGAGCAGCGATTGCACCCATTGTCTAAAAGAACTTCCTGAAGTCCATAACTATATTTCTAGCCACCCCGAAAAAAACATTGCAGTGGTGGCCATTGGTATCGAATCAGATCCAAAACAATGGACTGAAACCATCGCGCCTTGGTCTGGATTTACGCACAGTATTGCCGAAGGAAAATGGGCGCATGACATCACTAAAAGCTATGACATCAAAGCCACCCCAACCTATTTTATTTTGGATGCTTCAAAAGTGATTACAGCCAAGCCTTATTCGCTCAATGATCTAAAAATGGTATTGGATCAAAAGTGATAAAACGCATTTTCTATATGCTCCAATTCAGATCCTTTATCGGTGAGTACAATGGCGATGATATCAAAACGCACTTCAACTTCTAAATCTCTGGACGTCACAAAATAATCCACTGTTTTAATGATGCGTTGTATTTGTGCGGGTTTCAGAAATTCTTCGGGGGCTCCAAAGTCCGAAGTACTTCGGGTTTTAACTTCTACCGCTGCCAGCCAGTTGTCTTTTTGTGCCAAAATATCCACCTCACCTTTTAAATAGCGATAGTTTTGTGCTAAAATCTGATAGCCTTTAGAAATCAAATACTCCACCGCCATGCGCTCTCCAGAAATACCACGATTGTAAGACTCAGACATTGTTATTTTTTTAGAAAATCATAGTCACGTTCTACTTTGGCAATGCGCACTTTATACTGGCTGTACCAACGTTTTTGACCTTCCCTTTGTGCTTTTTGATGGTCTAGGTTTTCTTTCCAATGTTTGATGGCTTCTACATCCCGCCAATAGGAGATGGAGATTCCGATTTCTGAACTGGCATTTTCCATGCCCAAAAAACCGTCTTGCTGGAGGGCGAGTTCGTTCATAAGCGCATTCATTTCGGCGTAGCCTTCGTTGTCATTTGTTCGTACTGAACTAAAAATAACGGCGTAATAGGGGGGTGGTGGGGTATTTGAAATCATACTAAAAAGTTTACTCTAAAAATAAGACCCGCGTTTTTGATTTGGTCACATGCAGTTGAATCTTACGTCCCAAATAGAGGGCGCGATTTTCGAATTCATGACCTGCGGGAAAGCCAAAGGCGACGGGCACATTCGTGTCTTTAAGCACATCCAAAATCAAGGCTTCAATGGACTGCCCCCAAGCGGGGTTGTTGGTTTTAAGCTGACACATGTCTCCAATAATCACGCCTGCACAGTGTTTAAAATAACCGGCGCGTTTCAAGCTTTGCAACTGTCGATCGATGTGGTACTTGTATTCGCCAATTTCCTCTATAAAAATAATTTTCCCTTTGGTATCAAGACTGGTGTCGCTTCCTAAACTGGCGGTTAATAAAGATAAATTCCCGCCAACAAGCGGCCCTGTTGCATCCCCGGGTCTGTTGTCTAAATTTCCTTCGATTTCATACGATTTTAGAGTTCCAAAAAGTGCTGATTTTAAGGTAGCGATCGATTGTTTTATGGCATTGGCGTCATCGGTGAGGTTGATGCACATCATGGCGTGTAGGCTTTCATAGCCCAAGTTATTTAAGGCGTTGTGCAAGACGGTCACGTCCGAGTAGCCAACAATCCATTTTGGGTGGGCTTTAAACCCTTCGAAATCTAAATCATCTATAATTCGCAAGCTGCCATAGCCGCCGCGCGCGCACCAAATCGCTTTGATGTTTGGGTTGTCTAAGGCGTTTTGAAAGTCGCAACTGCGTTGGGCGTCTGTACCTGCAAAATGATTTGATTTTGTTTGTAGCTGATCTCCAAAAAGAACTTTTAATCCCCAACTGTTTAAGAGGGTTTTGGTTTTCTGAATCACTTCAGTATCTTGTTTTAAAACACCTGCAGGCGCAAGCACGGCTACCGTGTCGCCTGGTTTTAAATAGGAGGGACGAATCATTTCTAAGGATTTATGAGGAGTAAAAGAAGCTGTTTTTGAGCGTTCCATAAGAGTCTTGTTTAAACCTGAGTTGAGTACAATTAAAAGGGACCAGATTAAAGTATTCATCATCATTTTGAAGGGCTTTTTGTAAAGATAGGAATTTCTCTAAAATTCTGTTTCAAATTGGATGTAATTATGTGTATTTTTGTACGAATAATTCAGATACGATGTCAAAACGTTTTACCATTACTGCTGCTTTACCTTACACCAATGGACCCATTCATATCGGCCATTTGGCGGGGGTGTATGTCCCTGCGGATATCTATGCGCGCTACTTGCGCTTAAAAGGCCACGATGTGGCGTTTATTTGTGGGAGTGATGAGCATGGTGTGCCCATTACCATTAAGGCTAAAAAAGAGGGGGTAACCCCACAAGATATTGTCGATCGTTTTCATGCGAATATCAAAACATCCTTTGAGGATTTTGGCATTTCGTTTGATAATTATTCCAGAACCTCTGCGAAAATTCATCATGAAACGGCCTCTGAATTTTTTAAAACGCTGCATGAAAAAGGCGATTTTATTGAAGAAACAACGGCTCAATTATACGATGCCGAAGCCAATCAGTTTTTGGCGGATCGCTTTGTGGTTGGAACCTGTCCAAAATGTGGCAATGAAGAAAGTTATGGCGATCAGTGTGAGGCGTGTGGAACAACCCACAATGCCACAGATTTAATCAACCCAAAATCTGCCATTACGGGAGCAGTTCCGAGCTTAAAAGAAACGAAACATTGGTTTTTACCGCTAGATAAACACGAAGCATTTTTAAAAGAATGGATTTTAGACGGGCATAAAGCCGACTGGAAACCCAATGTTTATGGGCAATGTAAATCGTGGATTGATGATGGTTTGCGCCCGCGTGCTGTGACCCGCGATTTGGACTGGGGCATTCCTGTTCCTGTGAAGGGTGGCGACGGAAAAGTGCTGTATGTGTGGTTTGATGCGCCTATTGGCTATATTTCTTCCACCAAAGAATGGGCCCAACGCGAAGGCAAGGATTGGGAACCGTATTGGAAAGATGAAGACACTACGTTAGTGCATTTTATAGGCAAGGATAATATTGTATTTCACTGTATTATGTTTCCGGCAATGCTCAAAGCCGAAGGCAGTTATATCCTTCCGGAAAATGTGCCTGCCAACGAATTTTTAAACCTTGAAGGTCAAAAATTATCGACCTCCAAAAACTGGGCGGTGTGGTTGCCAGAATATTTAAAAGATTTTCCTGAAAAACAGGATGTGCTGCGGTATGTATTAACGGCTACGGCACCCGAAACAAAGGACAACGATTTTACGTGGAAAGATTTTCAAGCGCGTAATAATAACGAGCTGGTGGCTATTTTCGGAAACTTTATCAATAGAGTTCTTGTACTGACCAATAAATATTACGAAGGCCGTGTGCCAAGTCCAAACGCATTTTCTGAAATTGATACGGAAACCTTAGAAAAAGTAAAAGCCTTTCCTGCGACTTTATCCAAATCGATAGAGCGCTACCGATTCAGAGAAGCGAGTCAGGAATTGATGAATCTTGCCCGTCTGGGAAATAAATATTTGGCGGACGAAGAACCTTGGAAAGTGATCAAAACCGATCCGGAGCGTGTGCAAACCATTATGTATGTCGCCCTTCAAATCTCGGCGGCTTTGGCCATTGTGTCTGAACCGTTTTTACCATGGTCGTCTGATAAACTAAAAACAATGCTTCAGCTACAACCTCTGGCTTGGGCCGCGGTTCAAAGTGGAGAGCCTCTTTTAGAAGCTGCGCATCTAATTGGAACCGCAGAACTGTTGTTTGCTAAAATTGAAGATGCTGAGATTGAACAACAATTAGAAAAATTAGCCCAAAGCAAGCTGGCAAATACGATTGCTAATAAAGTGGTAGAGCCTCAAAAAGAGACGGTTGCTTTTGAAGATTTCTCAAAGTTAGACCTCCGTGTGGGAACGATTATTTCGGCTGAAAAAATGCCGAAAGCCAAAAAATTATTGGTGCTTCAGGTCGATACTGGAATTGATGTGCGGACCATTGTGTCGGGGATTGCCGAGAGTTTTACAGCAGAATCTGTGATCGGGAAACGCGTCACTGTTTTGGTGAATTTAGCCCCGCGTGCGTTGCGTGGTGTCGAAAGTCAAGGGATGATTTTAATGACAGAAACGCCCGAAGGGAAACTTGTTTTTGTGAATCCAGATGCAGCACAGGAAACGACCAATGGGTTGAAGATTAGTTGAGTAAGTAGAGAGTACAAAGTATTAAGACGAAAGAGAATAGAAAATAAAGAGAAAAGACATAAGACTGAAGTCAATTTTGCCCCCCCCCCCCCCC
>CAWVRW010000046.1:0-11869 GCA_963933105.1 uncultured Formosa sp. | reverse complement strand
ACTGCATTTGCTGAAGTTAAAGAAGAAGTAAAAGCTTCTTTTACTGAAGAAGAAAATGAAGAATTTGGTCACTTAGTAAGCGGATACTACAGTAAAGCTGAAAAAGAAGCCGTACGTGAATTAACATTGAGTGAAGGGGTTCGTTTGGATGGACGTAAGACCGATGAAATCAGACCAATTTGGTGTGAAATTGACTACTTACCTTCAACACACGGTTCTGCAATCTTCACACGTGGAGAAACGCAAGCATTAGCAACTGTAACACTTGGTACTTCAAGAGATTCAAATAAAATTGACATGCCCTCTTATGAAGGTGAAGAGAATTTTTACTTACACTACAACTTCCCTCCTTTCTGTACGGGTGAAGCAAGACCTTTAAGAGGAACTTCGCGTCGTGAAGTAGGACATGGAAATCTTGCACAAAGAGGATTAAAAGGAATGATCCCAGCGGATTGCCCTTATACCGTTCGTGTGGTTTCTGAAGTATTAGAATCAAACGGATCGTCTTCAATGGCAACTGTTTGTGCTGGTACAATGGCATTGATGGATGCAGGGGTTAAAATTGCAAGACCAGTTTCTGGAATCGCGATGGGATTAATTTCTGACGGCGATCGTTATGCAGTATTATCTGATATTTTAGGGGATGAAGATCACTTAGGAGATATGGATTTTAAAGTGACGGGTACTTCCGAAGGAATTACAGCCTGTCAAATGGATATTAAAATCAAAGGATTGCCTTACGAGATTCTTGTAAATGCTTTGAAACAAGCACGTGCAGGTCGATTACATATTCTTGATAAAATAACAGAAACAATTGCTAATCCAGCGGAAGATGTGAAACCACACTCTCCAAAAATGGTAACAAGAGTGATTCCAAATGAATTTATTGGAGCGCTTATTGGACCAGGTGGAAAAGTAATTCAAGAACTTCAAAAAACAACAGGAACTACCATTGTAATCAATGAAGATCCTGTAACAGAAGAAGGAATTGTTGAAATTCTTGGAACGGATCAAGATGGTATTGATGCTGTTTTAACAAAAATTGATTCCTTGATGTTCAAACCAACTGTAGGAGAATCGTACCAAGTTAAAGTGATTAAAATGCTTGACTTTGGAGCGGTTGTAGAATATATGGATGCGCCAGGAAACGAAGTGTTACTTCACGTAAGTGAATTGGCATGGGAACGTACTGAAAACGTATCTGATGTTGTGAATATGGGTGATATTTTTGATGTGAAGTATTTTGGACAAGATCCAAGAACACGAAAAGAAAAAGTATCGCGTAAAGCTTTGTTAGAAAAACCTGAAGGGTATGTTGCAAGACCACCAAGAGATGACAAACGTTCTGGTGGACGTGACAATCGCGGACGTGATAACAGACGCTAATAGGTATTAAGTTTTAACTTAATCAAATCAAAAAAACCGTTTTTAAATTTAAAAACGGTTTTTTTTGTAACATATAGTATTAAATGCTCGTATAACCTAATGACACACCCATTAACCAATTTAAAAATAAAGACTTTTAAATGAGACAACTAAAAATTACCAAGCAGGTTACCAATAGAGAAACTGCATCCCTAGATAAATACCTTCAAGAAATTGGAAAAGTTGATTTAATTACAGCCGATGAAGAAGTAGAATTGGCACAACGTATTAAAGCAGGGGATCAAATTGCTTTGGAGAAATTGACCAAGGCTAATTTACGTTTCGTTGTATCGGTTGCTAAGCAATATCAAAACCAAGGATTGACGCTTCCCGATTTGATTAATGAAGGAAATTTAGGATTGATCAAAGCCGCTCAGCGTTTTGATGAAACGAGAGGATTTAAATTTATCTCTTATGCGGTTTGGTGGATTCGTCAATCGATTTTACAAGCTTTAGCAGAACAATCGCGTATTGTTCGTTTGCCTTTGAATAAAATTGGTTCAATCAATAAAATAAATAAAACCTATGCGTTTCTTGAGCAATCTCATGAACGTCCACCGAGTGCTGAAGAAATTGCCAAGGAATTAGACATGACCATTAACGATGTTAAGGAGTCTATGAAAAATTCTGGACGTCACGTATCCATGGATGCACCTTTAGTCGAAGGAGAAGATTCTAATTTATACGATGTATTGCGTAGTGGGGAGTCTCCTAATCCAGATAGAGATTTATTGCATGAATCATTGCGAACGGAAATTGAACGCGCCTTAGAAACGCTCACGCCAAGGGAAGCGGATGTGATTCGATTGTATTTTGGACTCGGAAATCAACACCCGATGACTTTAGAAGAAATAGGCGAAACATTTGACCTGACTCGTGAAAGAGTTCGTCAGATAAAAGAAAAAGCCATTCGTCGTTTGAAACATACGTCGAGAAGTAAAATTTTAAAAACCTATTTAGGTTAATAACAAAACCCCTGCCAATTGGTAGGGGTTTATTTTTTATATTATTTTTGTAATTCTAATACTGAACACATGAGCACAACCAAAATTGCACCTTCTATTTTAGCAGCCGATTTCGCCAACCTTCAAAGAGATATTGAAATGGTAAATTCTAGTGAAGCCGACTGGTTTCATATTGATATTATGGACGGCGTATTTGTGCCCAACATCTCTTTTGGGATGCCCGTTTTAAAAGCGATTACGCAACACGCTAAAAAAACGGTTGATGTGCATTTGATGATTGTCGACCCAGACCGCTATATTAAAACGTTTGCCGACTTAGGAAGTGATGTTCTCACAGTGCATTATGAAGCCTGTACGCATCTTCACAGAACCCTTCAAGCAATCAAAGCTGAAGGCATGAAAGCGGGTGTGGCTTTAAACCCACATACAAATATCAATGTTTTGGAAGACACCATTAATGACATTGACTTGGTATGTATTATGAGTGTCAACCCTGGTTTTGGTGGTCAAAGTTTTATAGAGAATACATACGAAAAAGTAAAACAACTCAAAGCACTTATTACGTCCAAAGGTGCTTCTACACTTATAGAAATTGACGGCGGAGTGACCTCAGCCAATGCCAAAGCACTCAAAGATGCTGGCGCTGATGTATTAGTTGCTGGAAGTTTTGTATTTAAAAGCTCCGAACCTACGAATACCATTAAAGATTTAAAAGCGCTGACAGCCTCTTAATTTTAATTAACTTTCTGCATCTCCATAACCGTAATTGTATCCATAGTTATAATTGTACCCATACGATCTATTTTCTTTCACACCGTTGATGACATAACTCATGTTTTTAAGGCGATTAGTTTTGCTTAAATTCAATGAGAAAGGTATTAATTTTCTGTCGGTATGGTTTGCACGAATGGCGCATATAGTGGCATCCGCTAGGTGGGCTACCAATAAAGTATCCGTTACTAAAATGGTAGGCGCTAAATCGACAATTATGTAATCGTACACCAATTTAGCCTCTTCAATGAGCGTTTCTAAATTACCATTGGCTAATAAATGGGCAGGATTGGGGGGAATCGCCCCAGAAAATAGAATCTCATGATTCGGTTGTTGTTCAAATACCTTCATAGTTGAGGACTTCCAATCGATAGTTGGATCTATTAAGTAATTGGATAAACCTATTTGATTTTTATTAATATTCGCGTAGGTATGAAGCTGAGGATTTCTTAAATCCGCGCCTATTAATAGCACCTTTTTATTTAAACTTGCCATCGCTAAAGAAAAATTTAAACTAATAAAAGTCTTCCCTTCTCCTTTGATGGTAGAAGTGCAAAAAATCACTTTTCCGCCGCCATCAGAAGGTAGGACGAAGTTCATATTAGTGGTTAGAATTCGGAAGGATTCCGCTAAGGAAGAGCGGTATATTCGATAGCAAGAACAGAAACTCCAATTAAAGATGAAAGTTTAAACATTGCATCGTAAATTCCAACAGATTCGTAATTCATTAAATGTTTAAGCATAAATACATCCATATTTAATCTAAAAAAATTAAAAACACCAAACATTAAAATAAAACTCGCATATTTAATCCAAGTAAATTGTACTGATGATATTTTTTGGAAAAAATTAAACTTTAGAGGAATTTTAAAATACAACACCAATACTGCTAAAACAACTAAAAAACTAGCTAAAAAATTATACTCTAAAAGTTCTTCAAAATTGAATGTATTGTAATTTACATATATATACAATATAATACTAAAAAGTATCACTTGCCTAGCTAATGAGGAGACAATAAATCCTTTTATTAATTGCCTAGAAACGTTTAATATTCTTGATAAATATGTGATTAATGCTAGGGATAATGATAGAAAAATGATTAATATCTTAACATAGTTTGTAGTGTCTAAAAAACAGGTTCCTAAACAGGGTACAAAAACGAGAAAAAAGAGCAGTCTTAAATTAAAAAAATTAAATTCATGGTCATTTTCGTCAATTAGTTTTGGTGAATATTTTGTAATTATCTTATCATTTATTAAAACACTAGGAAGGCTAATTAATTGTACAATGTAAAACAAATATGAATACTGCGCATAGTCTTCTACTGACAATAGTCTGATGACCATGAAATTTATCACAAAACTTAATAAAACACTAAAAAACTTAATAAAAACATTTAAAATAAAGCCTATACTCAACTGCTTTAACATATTTTTTAAATTTCTTAAATTGATCATTTTTTAAATTAACTCTAACTCAATTACTTTTTAAAATGTGATTTAGAATTATTTGTGCAACTCTTAGCAATATATTTTTCATTTTACTATATCCTTGTCTTGATCCCTATCCTTTATTAATTTTGACAAAGTTGCCTTGTTTGTTATTGTAATTGAGAAATACATTTTTGTAAAGAATCTCTCCAATATGGAATTTGAATTTGAAAATGTGATTTAATCTTTGATTTATTCAAAACCGAATAAAATGGTCTTTCTGCGATTGTTGGATAGTCTTTAGATTCAATTGGCTTAACACTACAATTTATAGATGATATTTGCATAATTGCTTTCGCAAAATCATACCAAGAAGCAACACCTTCATTAGAAAAATGATACAAGCTAGATTTTTTATTTAATTGCTCTTCTTTTGATAATATTTCTAAACATGCAACAGCTAAATCTTTTGCGTATGTTGGCGTACCAACTTGATCAAAAACAACACCTAATTCCTCTCTTTCTTTTCCTAAACGCAACATTGTTTTCACAAAGTTCGCACCAAAAGAAGAGTACAGCCAAGAAGTTCTAATTACAATACTATTAATATCTGCATTCAACACTTTTTCTTCACCAGATCGTTTCGTTTTGCCGTAAACACCTATTGGACTTACTAAATCTTCTTCAAGGTAAGGATGAAAATGATTTCCATTAAAAACATAATCTGTTGAAATATGAATTAACCTCCCATTTACTGCTTGTATCACTTTTACTATATTTTCTACACCAATATCATTTATTTGAGTGGCTATTTCAATATTATTTTCTGCTTTATCTACTGCGGTGTAAGCTGCACAATTTATGATAACTTCGATTAAATTTTGGGAAGCATAGTTTTTTAAAGATTTGTAATTACAAATATTCAATTCTTGAGAATTAATTCTTGAGAATTCGCAAAGAAAAAATTAAATTTAGGGTAAAATAAAGTTAACGCCCTAATTTCCGACCCTAACTGCCCATTAGCTCCTGTAATTAGTATTCTCATAGCTTATTCATATAAGAATGGAATATTACTTTCTTTAAAGGTATTTAATGTTTTATCTTTTTCAGACAAGATAACATCTTCGGGGTTTAGTCCCCAATCAATAGCTAAATCTTCATCATTATATAAAATACCTTGATCATATTTTGGAGAAAATTTATTATCTACTTTATAAATAACTGTTACGGTTTCAGTTATTACAGAAAAACCGTGAGCAAATCCTCTAGGAGCAAATAATTGTTTTTTATTTTCTGCTGATAATTCTACTGAAACATGTTGTCCATAAGTAGGAGAACCTTTTCTTATATCTACAACTATGTCTAAAATAGTTCCTTCTACACAACGTATTAATTTTGCCTGTGTAAATGGTGGTCTTTGAAAATGCAAACCTCTTAAAACACCTTTAACAGATTTAGATTGATTGTCTTGAATGAAATCCACGTCACCAACATGATGACAAAATTGTTCTTTATTGTAGCTTTCAAAAAAATAACCTCTGTCATCTTGAAAAATAACAGGTTCTAAAATAACTACTTCTGGGATTTTTGTTTTTATAAATTTCATTACTTTATTGAATTCAATAAATTCTGTCCTATATCCATCTTATATAATGACTTAACTAATTTTTATTCATCTACATAACCTATATAATATACCATTTACTTTGGAAATACTAAATATTTACTGTAAACTCTAAGATCTGCTTACGTATAACAATTTCGGCTCACTATAAGAATCTATCTCCCTAGCTAGTAGCGTGTTGTCTCCATGTGCAAATACAAAATCTGACTTAGAGTCTTTTTAAATAGGTTTCATATTTATAATAATATCCGAAGTTAAACTCTAAATATTTGAACCTAAGTTTGAAGGTGTTTAAATAAACCCCTTCAAATACGCATAATAATCGCCTTTCAGATTGGCAATGCGTTGGGATAAATCGGACTTTGAGATCCAATCGTTATTTAAAGCAATTTCTTCGGGGCAAGCTATTTTTTGACCCGTTCGTTTTTCAATAGTTTTTACAAATTCGGTGGCTTCTGCCAAGGCTTCGTGCGTTCCTGTATCTAACCATGCAAAACCACGACTCAGAATTTCCATTTTTAAGTTTTTCTGATGTAAATAAACCTCATTCACAGAAGTGATTTCTAACTCACCTCGTTTGGAGGGTTCAATTTTTTTGGCAATTTCAATCACAGAATTCGGATAAAAATACAATCCTACTACTGCATAATTAGATTTTGGTTTTTGAGGTTTTTCTTCAATACTTACCACATTATTATCGATGTCAAATTCAGCCACACCGTAACGTTCAGGGTCTTTGACATAACTTCCAAACACCACCGCTTTTTGATCATTTTCAACGGTTTCTACTGCAGAATTTAAAAGGTTTTGAAGTCCTGCTCCGTAAAAAATATTATCTCCTAACACCATACAAACAGCGTCCGACCCAATAAATTTTTCTCCAATGAGAAAGGCTTGTGCCAGTCCATCGGGGGAGGATTGTTCTTCGTAAGAAAGTGAAATTCCAAAATTAGAACCATCGCCAAGCAATTGCTTAAAATTAGGCAAATCGTGTGGGGTTGAAATGATCAGAATCTCTTTAATCCCTGCAATCATTAATACAGACAATGGATAGTAAATCATTGGCTTATCATACACAGGCAACAATTGTTTACTAACACTTAACGTTAATGGGTGTAAACGTGTTCCTGAGCCTCCTGCAAGTATAATTCCCTTCATCTTAGCTGTATTGTTGTGAATAGTAATTTATATAATCTCCAGACGTAATATGACCGAGCCATTCTGTGTTTTCTAAATACCAATCAATGGTTTTAGAGAGTCCTTCTTCAAAAGTAACCGTAGGATTCCATCCCAATTCGTTTTGAATTTTTGTCGCATCAATCGCATAACGTAAATCATGACCTGGACGGTCTTTTACATAAGTGATGAGTGCTTCACTGCTTCCTTTCGTTCTATTTAGTTTTACATCCATTTGCTTGCAAAGGAGTTTTACTAAATCAATATTTTTCCATTCATTGCACCCTCCAATATTGTAGGTTTCATGATTAACTCCTTTATGGAACACCAAATCAATGGCGAGTGCATGATCGATCACATACAGCCAATCGCGGGTATAATCCCCATCGCCATACACAGGCAAGGCTTGATTTTGAATGATGTTATTTATAAATAAAGGAATCAATTTTTCTGGAAATTGATACGCCCCATAATTGTTAGAACAATTGGAAATCACATACGGCAGTCCATACGTTTCGCCATAAGCTCTCACAAAATGATCCGAACTTGCTTTAGATGCCGAATAAGGAGAATTTGGGTCGTAAGACGTTGACTCATCAAACAAGCCAGTCGATCCTAAGCTGCCATAAACCTCATCCGTACTGATGTGGTAAAATCGCTTTCCTTCCCAATTAGAATGCCATAAATTCTTGAACGCATTTAATAAAATCATCGTTCCTAAAATATTTGTTTTGGCAAATGCCAACGGATCTTTTATAGACCGGTCTACATGCGACTCTGCTGCCAAATGGATCACCCCTTCAAATTGATGGGTTTCAAAAAGCGTGTCAATATAAGTTTCATCACAAATATCTCCTTTCAAAAAAGTGTAATTGTTTTGGGCTTCAATATCCGCAAGGTTTTCCAAATTCCCTGCATAGGTTAATGCATCTAAATTAAAAACATGGTAATTCGGATAGGCGGTCACAAATTGTCTAACGACATGAGAGCCTATAAATCCTGCACCACCTGTGATTAATATCTTTTTCATTTATTATAATAAGTCTTATACCAGTCCACGAAGGCTTCTACGCCAGTTTCTAAGGGTGTGGAAGGTTTGTAGTCATAGTCCGTTTTTAGATGCTCTACATTTGCCCAAGTCTGATTTACATCCCCCGCTTGCATTGGCATCATGATACGTTCCGTCGTTTTGCCTGTACTTTTTTCAATCGCATCAATAAAATCTAAAAGCTGCACAGGTTGACTGTTACCTATATTATATAATTTGTATAATTCCTTTTCTTTGAAGGTCTTTAAAAGTGTATTTTCAACCCCTTCAATAATATCGTCGATGTAAGTGAAATCTCGAGATAAATTACCCTCATTAAAAACCTTAATCGGCTCATTATTTAAAATCGCTTCTGTGAACAGAAACAAGGCCATATCTGGGCGTCCCCAGGGACCATACACTGTAAAAAATCGCAATCCAATCGTTTCAATATTGTAGAGGTGGCTATAGGTATGAGCCATCAACTCATTCGCTTTTTTGGTCGCCGCATACAAACTAATTGGCTGATCTACCACAGCAGTTTCTTCAAAAGGAACCGCCTCACTGTTTCCATAGACACTTGAGCTACTCGCGTACACTAAGCGAGGCACCTTGTGGTGTCGACAACATTCTAAAATATTAAGAAATCCAGATACATTACTGTCAATATAGGCTTCTGGATTTTCAATCGAATAACGCACACCTGCTTGAGCTGCCAAGTTACAAACACTCTCAAATTGATAGGTTTTAAATAGTTTTGGCAAAGCGTCTCGGTCTTCAAGGTTTAAACGAATGAATTGAAATTGATCTCCATAAACAGCGCTTGAAACAACGGTGTCAAAATGCTCAGCATCTGACCGATGGATTCCCAATTCTTTGAGTCGACCATATTTCAGTTCGACGTTGTAATAATCATTTATATTATCCAATCCAACCACACGGTGTCCTTGCTTCAGAAGGCGTTCACAGAGGTGAAATCCAATAAAACCCGCCGCACCAGTAACTAAGATTGTTTGTGAACTCATATTATCTTCCAATTGCTTTGTAAGTGAATCCAATTGTCTCTAGCATCGCTTGATCTAAAATATTACGACCATCAAAAATAAAGGCCGGTTTGAGCATACCATCATATATTTTTTGCCAATCATAGGTTTTAAACTCATCCCATTCTGTAATCACTGCCAGTGCATGTGCACCTTCTAAAGCTTCATACGGATTGTTATGAATGTTCAAAAATTTGTCATTTTCTGATTCTGTTCTGCTGTTCAATCCATTCAAATCTGAGTGCATTTGAACAGCGGTTACTTTCGGGTCATAGACTTGTATGTGTGCTTGCTCTTCAATAAGCTTGTCGGCAATATAAATTGCTGCGGATTCTCTGGTATCATTGGTGTCTTTTTTGAACGCCCAACCTAAAAATCCGATTTTCTTTCCAGCAACAGTCCCGTATAAAGAGGTTACTATTTGCTGCGCAAACCGACTGCGTTGATGGTTGTTCATGATGATGACTTGCTCCCAATAATTAGCAGCTTCGTCCAACCCTAAGGATTTACATATATAGACTAAATTTAAAATGTCTTTTTGAAAACAAGAGCCTCCAAATCCTACAGAAGCTTTTAAGAATTTAGGGCCGATTCGTGAATCTGTTCCAATTGCTTTGGCAACATCGTCAATATTAGCGCCAGTCGATTCACAAAGTTCCGTCAAAGCATTAATAGAAGAAACGCGTTGTGCTAAAAATGCATTGGCCGTTAATTTTGATAACTCTGAGGACCACAAATTCGTGGTGATAATTTGATTTTTTGGAACCCATGTTGCATAAATATTTACCAAGGCCTCAATGGCTTTGAGTCCACTTTCTGTTTGGTCGCCTCCGATCAAAACACGATCCGGTGCTTCCAAATCTTGAACTGCGGTGCCTTCCGCTAAAAACTCTGGGTTGGAAAGTATTTCAAAATTAACACCCGTTCCTGTGTTTTCTAAGATATCTTTAATCGCCTCGGCTGTTTTTACAGGTAAGGTTGATTTTTCAACAACGATTTTATGAGAGGTTGCTATTTTAGCGATTTGACGCGCACAGAGCTCTACATATTGTAAATCTGCTGCCATGCCTTTTCCTGCACCATAGGTTTTTGTGGGTGTATTGACCGATATAAAAATCATATCTGCCTCGTGAATGGCTCCTTCAACATCGGTTGAGAAAAACAAATTTCGACCACGCGCTTCTGCAACGACGGCATCCAGTCCGGGCTCGAAAATAGGAAGTTTTTCTAAATCTTCTGAATTCCAAGCATCAATACGTGCTTCATTCATATCCACTACAATCACTTTTATAGAAGGATTTTTTTGGGCAATGACCGACATTGTTGGTCCACCTACATAGCCTGCTCCAATACAACAAATTGTACTTATACTCATTTTTGGTTAACTTTTAAACTGTTCCCAATACCATTCTACGGCGTTTTTAAGTCCGCTTTCGAAGTTATGGGTTGGTTTGTAATTTAATAATTTGACTGCTTTGTCAATGGAGGCCTGAGAGTGAGGAATGTCTCCTAACCGGTCTGGGCCATGAATCTCTTTAACGTTTGCAATCGCTGGGTCAAATTTAGATAAATATTTTTTTAAACTATGCACAAGTTGGACTAAAGTCGTCCGATCGCCCACAGCAGTGTTGTATATTTGATTTAATGCCGACTCTGTTTTGGTTGTTAACGCTAAAAGATTCATTCTTATAACGTTGTCAATATAAGTAAAATCGCGGGAATTTGAACCATCTCCATTGATGACAGGTGCTTCGTGATTCATCAATTGAATAACAAATTTTGGAATGACTGCCGCATAGGCTCCATTTGGATCTTGTTTTCTTCCAAAAACATTAAAATACCGCAATCCAACAGTGTCTAAATTAAAACTACTTTTAAAAATGGTTGCATATAATTCGTTGACATACTTCGTAATGGCATAGGGCGATAAGGGTGCGCCAATTTCATCTTCTTTTTTAGGAAGTTTGGTAGAATCCCCATAAGTAGAACTACTGGCTGCATACACAAAACGTTTCACGTTTTGATCTCTGGAGGCGATGAGCATATTTAGAAAACCATCGACATTAACGGCATGTGATTTTTGGTTCAATTCCATATGATGTTTCTCCTATTCAACCATTAATACTAACCGTTTGTAAACTAGGAGCATCTTCATCTCCAAACCATTGTTGACGCCCTGTTGTTCTTAATTTATTTTCAATTAGAAACACCAGCTATAGCGGGGTGTAAAAGATAATAGTTGTCGGTTAATTAGTCCGAGTACATTGGCAATTCTTCCTGAGAATTAATAGTCTGTGTTACTAAAGCTAAGATTGCTACAAACACAATTTTTTTAAATAAAATAATAAAATATCTTTTAAGCTGAATTTAATAACGTAGCGAGAAATGAGATTTAAGTTGAGCTT
>CAWVRW010000045.1:0-12562 GCA_963933105.1 uncultured Formosa sp. | reverse complement strand
TTATCTCCAAGAGAGTTAGCGGCACACATCACAGATCAGAGAGGATATTTCATCTTAAAAAATATTTGTTTATTAATATATTTAATTTGTTTAACACAAAAGTATTGAGTTATATAACAACTATATAGAGCTAAGTTATAAACGGCGTATTCACGTAATAAACGGTAAGTTTTACGTAATAAACGGGAAAGGGAATTACCTATGTGTTTATTTTTTTTTATTAAATAATAAACACTTAACGATAGATACATGTCATTCATCTACGCAAATCTGAAAATCAACTGATTTTTGATAAAATTTTGTTAGGATATTAGATATGCTGTAAAAAAATCATAATTTTACAAAAAAACTGATATCATGAAGCTAAAAGCAGGGGTCTTAGGGGCTGGTCATCTTGGAAAAATACATCTTAAACTACTTCAGCAATCTGAAAAATATGAACTTGTAGGGTTTTATGACCCAGATTCATCCAATGGAAAAAAAGTTGAAAGTGAATTTGGATACAAATTTTTCGACTCCTTAGAAGCACTTATAGGTGCTGTGGATGTGGTTGACATTGTAACCCCCACACTTTCTCATTATACGTGCGCCATCAAAGCAATCACCAAAGGAAAGCATGTTTTTATTGAAAAGCCGATAACAAATACGGTCGAAGAAGCCGAACACATTCGTTTGTTGGTTTCTGAAAACAACCTTAGAGGACAAGTTGGACACGTAGAACGTTTTAACCCCGCATTTAAAGCCGTTAAAAACGACATCCAATCGCCTATGTTTATTGAAACACATCGTTTGGCTGAATTTAATCCGCGTGGAACCGACGTTCCTGTGGTTTTAGATTTAATGATTCATGATATTGACATTATATTAAGTGTGGTAAAATCACCTGTTAAAAACATCACTGCAAGTGGTGTTTCTGTGATTAGTGAAACTCCAGACATTGCCAATGCACGGATTGAGTTTGAAAATGGCTGTGTTGCCAACCTGACGGCGAGTCGTATTTCTATGAAGAATATGCGAAAAAGTCGCTTTTTCCAAAAGGATGCTTATATCAGTGTTGACTTTTTAGAGAAACAAGTGGAGGTAGTAAAAATGAAAGATGCTCCAGAAACCCCGGGAGATTTTGATATGGTATTACAAAATGCCGAAGGCGTTAAAAAACAAATCTATTTTGAAAACCCTGAAATTGCGCCAAATAACGCTATTTTAGATGAACTAGAAAGTTTTGCTGACGCGATAAACAACAACACTACTCCTGTTGTGACACTCAGAGATGGTGTAGATGCCTTGAGAGTTGCGTATCAAATTATAGATTGTTTTTAAATATTAAACAAAGACACATGAAAAATATTGCAGTTATTGGAGCCGGAACTATGGGTAATGGCATTGCTCATACGTTTGCGCAAGCAGGTTTTAAAGTTCAATTAATCGATGTAAATGAAACAGCGCTGGCAACAGCGATGGAAACGATTACCAAAAACTTAGACCGTTTAATCGCTAAAGAAAAAATAGCAGCATCCGACAAAGTTAAAACATTGGCAAATATTTCAACCTTCGCAACAATTGCTGAAGGCGTTCAAAACACAAGTTTGGTCATTGAAGCAGCTACTGAGAATGTAGACTTAAAACTTCAAATATTTAAACAACTAGATAAAACTTGCTCAGAAGATACCATTCTAGCCACCAACACCTCTTCTATTTCAATTACACAAATTGCTGCGGTAACCTCAAGACCAGAACGCGTCATTGGAATGCATTTCATGAATCCTGTACCCCTCATGAAATTAGTGGAAATCATTGCAGGCTATAGTACTTCAAAAGCAGTTGTAGAATTCATCGTAAATCTTACTGAAAAAATTCATAAAACGCCCGTCATTGTAAATGACTACCCCGGATTTGTGGCCAACCGTATTTTAATGCCCATGCTTAATGAAGCCATCGAAACTTTGTTTACAGGCGTTGCAGGAGTTAAAGAAATTGACACGGTTATGAAACTTGGAATGGGCCATCCTATGGGACCTCTAGAATTAGCCGATTTTATTGGACTCGACGTTTGTTTATCTATTTTAGAAGTGATGTATGACGGCTTTAAAAACCCGAAATACGCTCCAAACCCACTCTTAGTAAACATGGTGCTCGCTGGAAAATATGGAGTTAAAACAGGCGAAGGCTTTTACGATTATTCAAAAGAACGAAAAGCAGTCAATGTTGCTGCTCAATTTTCTTAAAAATTCATACCAAATCTATACCTAAAAAATAATGGCAAAAATCAATCCTTTCAGAGCGGTACGTCCTTCAAAAACGAATCTTGGAAACTTTAGTTCAAAGTCCTACAAAACGTATTCTGAGAACGAATTAAAAAAAGAATTAAAAGAGAACCCTGCTTCCTTTTTGAGTATTATTAACATAAAAAAAGACCCCTCTTTTGCATCCGAAAAATCAAAGCGGTATGCATTGGTCAAAAAAAGATTTGAAGCATTTAAAGCCTCAGATGTTTTGATTAAAGACACTGCTCCCTCCTATTATATTTATGAAACAGTACAAGCAAACGGACACTTGTTTTGTGGCGTCATTGCAACCGCTAGTGCAGAAGATTATGACTCTCATGTCATCAAAAAACACGAAGCAACTATTTCGAAACGTGAAAATACGTTTAAAATTTACTTAGAAAACGTTCGGTTCAATGCGGCGCCTGTACTGCTTACTTACGCAGACGATTTGACGTTGGAAACAGGCATTCAAAATGCCAAAAAAAAGGCATCTGAGTTTAACTCTTGGGCAACTGAAAATGAAACCCATAAACTTTGGTGTGTCGATGATCCAGAAGATGTTATTTTTATTCAAAAAGCGTTTCAAAATATCCCCTCGCTTTACATCGCTGATGGACACCACCGTTCCGCATCATCGGCACTTTTGGCTCGCGAACTAAAATCAGAGAAACACCCTACAACTGAGGCTTCTTACAATCATTTTTTAAGCTATTTAGTTCCGGAAAGTCAACTTAAAATATACGATTACAACAGAGTGATCAAAGACTTGAACGGTTTGAGTACCGATGCTTTTTTAGAAAAAATTAGTGTTGATTTTAAGCTCGAAAATAAAGGCTCAAAACCTTATAAAAGTTCAAAACGACACGATATTTCCATGTATTTAGAGGGAACATTTTATTCCTTATCTTTACGTGTAACAAAACAAAACAGTGATTCTGCGATCCAACAACTTGATACCCACATTTTACAAACGCATCTTTTGGAACCTATTTTAGGAGTTACAAACGTTCGCACCAATTTACGTATTGGGTATATTTATGGAGCCGACAGTTTGGAACAGATCAAAGCAACAGTAGATCGTGGTGATCATGCGGTAGGGTTTGGACTGTTTCCGATCGAAGCAAAAGAATTAATGGCCATCGCAGATTCGGATGCTGTGATGCCTCCAAAAAGCACTTACATTTATCCAAAATTAAGAAGTGGAATCACTATATACGAGTTTTAATTATGTCTATAAAAACCAATTTATCTGAAATTCAATCTCAACTTCCGAGTCATGTAAGCTTGGTCGCTGTTTCTAAAACAAAACCTGTAGAAGACTTGATGGAAGCCTACGAATCTGGACAACGCATTTTTGGGGAGAATAAAATTCAAGAAATGGCGGATAAACACCAACAAATGCCCAAAGACATTCAGTGGCATATGATTGGAAATGTACAGCGTAATAAAGTCAAATACATGGCTTCCTTTGTCGATTTGATTCATGGGGTGGACTCGGAGAAATTACTTAATGAGATTAATAAGCAAGCGGGAAAACACCAGCGCACCATCAACTGTCTGTTACAACTGAAAATTGCTCAAGAGGATACCAAATTTGGAATGACTGCGGAAGCAGCGCATGCTTTATTAGACTCCGATCATTTTAAAAGTTTAAAAAATATAGCGATTGTGGGCGTGATGGGAATGGCTAGCTTTACAGATGACAGCACTCAAATTAAAGAAGAATTTACAACGCTTAAAAGTACGTTTGAGAGCTTAAAAAAAATAGGCCCAGAACTTGAAATAATTTCTATGGGAATGAGTGGCGACTATCCTTTAGCTATTGACTGCGGAAGTACCATGGTTCGCGTTGGAAGTCGTATCTTTGGAGCTAGAAATTACGCCATTTAAAACAGCACTATCTACGTAGTCTTAGACATAGAAACCACCGGAGGGAAATTTAATGAAGAAGGCATTACGGAAATTGCCATCTATAAATTTGACGGTCATAAAATTGTAGATCAATTTATCAGCCTTGTGAACCCCGAACGTGACATCCAACCGTTTGTGGTGAATCTCACGGGGATCAACAGTAAAATGCTGCGCTCTGCACCCAAGTTTTACGAAGTTGCCAAACGGATTGTAGAAATCACAGAAGATTGTATTTTGGTGGCTCACAATGCCCAGTTTGATTATCGAATTTTAAAGACGGAGTTTAGACGTCTTGGCTTTGATTTTGAACGTGAAAATTTATGTACGGTAGAGCTTTCTAAACAACTAATTCCCGACCTTCCCTCTTACAGCTTGGGAAAACTCGTGCGGTCTTTAGGCATTCCCGTGAGTGATCGGCACCGTGCTGCGGGCGATGCAACAGCAACCGTCAAACTATTTAAGATGCTTCTCGATAAGGATGTTGAGAAAACAATCATCAAAGCAGCCATTCGTCTGGATCCAAAACATCAGATGGAACCGAAATTAACCGATATCATTTCTAAATTACCATCCGTTACTGGCGTGTATTATGTGCATCAAGCCGATGGTGAGATTGTATATATTGGCAAGAGTAAAAACATCAAAAGTAGAATCAATCAGCATTTTACAGGTCAAACGCCGAAATCAAAAAAAATTCAGCTCGCAGTTGCTACGGTTACTTATGATGAAACAGGCAGTGAATTGGTTGCGCTCCTCAAAGAAAGTGAAGAAATAAAACGCAACAAGCCCAAATTCAATCGGGCACTTCGACGTACTATTTTCACCCATGGGTTGTTTAGTTTTAGAGATGCTGAGGGGTATATCAATTTAAAAGTGGAGAAAATAAAAGGGAATCAAAAACCCATCACCACCTTCTCAAATCATGACAGTGGAAAAAGTTTTATGACTAAAATCGTAGAACAAAATCAATTGTGTCAAAAACTTTGTGGGCTCTATAAAACTGCAAACTCTTGTTTTGGATACGATATTAAAAGCTGCGCTGGCGCCTGTATTTCAGAAGAACCTGCCGAGGCTTACAATAAAAGAGTGTTAAACCTTATCGAATCCCATACTTTTAAAGATCAAAACATGATACTCATCGACTACGGTCGTGATGTGGATGAACGCAGTGCGATCTTGATTGAAAACGGTGTTTTTAGAGGATATGCCTACTATAATTTAAACTTTCAAATTCATACGACTGCGGTGTTAAAATCGATCTTAACGCCGATGGAACATAACAAAGATGCGCAGCATATCATTCAAAGTTTTATGCGCCGTCACAAAAGATTAAAAATAATTAAACTTCAAGACTAAACTTTTTTAGTATTTTTGAAATATGTCAAAATCAAATCAATCAAAAAGTTGGAGAGAAAAAATTCATGAGATTATTTATGAAGCGGACACTCCTGCCGGTAAATTATTTGATGTCCTTCTTTTAATTGTCATTCTCATTAGCATTGTCCTTGTGATGCTCGAAAGTGTCGAAAGTATTGAGGCTGAATATTCAGCAATTCTGAACACTTCAGAATGGATCATTACGATTTTATTTAGTTTGGAATACATCGTTCGTATCATCATTGTTAAAAAACCGAGAGCCTATATATTTAGTTTTTATGGCATCATCGACTTACTCTCAACCATTCCTAAATATCTTTCTCTATTTTTTGTAGGCACACATTCTTTAATCGCTTTAAGAGCCTTGCGATTGATGCGAGTGTTTCGGATCTTAAAGCTTACCCGTTTCATTGGTGAAACTGCTAATTTCGGAAAAGCGCTGAAACGAAGTCGGGCAAAAATAGCGGTGTTTCTTTCGTTTGTCATCGTGCTATGTGTCATTTTAGGCACCGTGATGTACTTGATAGAAAGCGAACAAGACAGTGGTTTCTCCAGCATTCCACGAAGTGTCTATTGGGCGGTTGTCACACTGACGACGGTTGGTTATGGTGACATTGCACCTATTACCGCTTTGGGGCAGTTTATCGCCTCTTTAATCATGATTTTAGGATATGGAATTATCGCAATTCCTACGGGAATCGTGACCTCAGAAATGACCAAAACAGAAGAAAAACTGATTCCACACAATACACAGGCTTGTTTAAACTGTAACGAAACCTACCACCAAGACGATGCAGAATACTGCCACAAATGTGGTTATAAAATTCATGATGAATAAGTATCTTATTTCGATTGTAGGCCCTACAGGTATCGGAAAAACAGCCCTTAGTTTGAAGCTGGCTTCGCAGTTCAATACAGACATTATTTCGGCGGATTCGCGTCAGTTTTACAAAGAAATCCCCATTGGAACAGCAGCACCAACTCCAGAAGAATTGAGCGTTGCTCCACATCATTTTATCCATCACAAATCCATTCAGGAGTCTTATAGCGTGGGTGCTTTTGAAAAAGAAGCACTTGAAAAACTTGAATTACTACATGCATCCAACCCTGTTATGGTGATGGTTGGCGGCTCTGGATTGTATGTCAATGCAGTGCTTAAAGGCTTTGACGAATTCCCTGATATCCCCTCGGAAATTAGAGCAGAGCTCAACTCGGAATTGGAATCAAAAGGGTTAGAGGTTCTTCAAGAAGAATTAAAACGACTGGATCCTAAAAGCTACGGGACTATCGCGCTCCAAAATCCGCATCGGGTCATTCGAGCCCTTGAAATTTGTAGAGGCACAGGAAAGCCTTATGCGTCATTTTTAAATAAAAACAGAGGACAAAGAAATTTTAAAACGATTTCAATTGGCTTAAAAGCAGAACGCCCCTTGATTTATGAACGGATTAACAATCGGGTCGATCAAATGATCGAAAACGGTTTGTTGGAAGAAGCCAAAGCGGTGTTTGAACACAGAGACTTAAATGCACTCAATACTGTGGGGTATAAAGAATTGTTTAATTATTTTGACGAAAAGTGGACGCTTGATTTTGCGATCTCAGAAATTAAGAAAAACACAAGGCGATTTGCCAAACGTCAGATGACATGGTTCCAAAAGGACTCCGAAACACAGTGGTTTGAATACGATACAGAGTTGCAAGATATTTTAGATTACTTAGATAAAGAGCTAAAAAAAACCAGCTAAAAGCTGGTTTTTAAACTGTTATTTATTGACGACCAATCGAAAGCCTTCCCCATGAATATTAAGGATTTCTACTTTCGGATCGAGCTTCAAATACTTTCGTAATTTTGCAATATAAACGTCCATACTTCGCGATGTGAAATAATTATCGTCTCTCCATATTTTTGTCAATGCAATTTCGCGAGGCATCAAATCGTCTTCGTGTAAAATTAACAAGCGAAGCAATTCATTTTCTTTGGGCGATAACTTAGCTGGTTTTTCCCCTTTATGGCTTAAGAATCTCAACTTAGAGTTCAGACTGAATTCGCCAATAGTAAATTCAAATTGTTTGCTATCAGCAAGCGTATCCACGGTTTTTCGTTGGATGATCGCTTTGATCTTCATCAAAAGAACTTCACTGTCAAAAGGCTTGTTCAGGTAATCATCAGCACCGACTTTATAGCCTTTTAAAACATCTTCTTTTAGGGCTTTGGCGGTGAGGAAAATGATTGGAATTTCAGTGTTTTTTTCACGTATTTCTTTGGCGAGTGTAAACCCATCTTTATAGGGCATCATCACATCTAAAATACACAAATGGTAATCTGTTTTTTTGAATTTCTCAAAGCCTTCCATCCCATTTTTGGCATGAACAACTTCATAACCATTGAGGGATAAATACTCTTTTAAGACGGTTCCAAAATTCGGATCATCTTCGACTAGTAATATTTTTTTTAAACTTTCTTCCATGATATTATGCGATTAATGGTAATTTTATAGTGAAGGTACTTCCCCTGCCTTTTTCACTTTCGACAGACACAGTTCCCTGGTGATTTTCTACAATTCGTTTGACATTCGCTAAGCCCAATCCGTGACCTTTAACGTTGTGCACATTGCCCGTATATTCTCTGTAGAACTCTTCAAATATACGTTTTTGTACGGCTTTGTTCATTCCCATCCCTTGGTCTTTCACACTCAACAAGATGTTGTTCCCCACATTTTCAGTATAAACATCAATTTTTGGAGCCTCAGGTGAGTATTTTATGGCATTGTCTAATATGTTTACAATCACATTAGTGAAATAGGTTTCATTGGCCAAAAAAGACGATTTAGCAGCGTTAAAATGGGTTTTGATATAGCCTTCACGATCTTCTACAATAAGCTCCACATGCGTTACGGCATCTTCTATTAAATCGTGTAATTTTAGACGGTCTTTGCTAATATTGAGTTGCTTTTTCTGAAGCTGAGAAATACGCAATACATTTTCAACTTGCGCATTCATACGCTTATTTTCTTCTTTAATCATTCGAAGGTAGCGTTTCACCTTTTCTTGATCGTTGATGACTTGTGGGTTCCTGATGGCATCCAACGCTAGATTGATGGTGGCGATGGGTGTTTTGAATTCGTGCGTCATATTGTTAATGAAATCTGATTTCATTTGCGATATTTTGCGCTGTTTAATTAACTGGTACAAGGCACTGGTATAGGCTATAATGATAATCAAAGTAAATAAAACGGACAGGAGCGTGACTCCTATAATCGAAGAAATAATGAATTTTTTGCGTTCTGGAAAATTGATATAAAGTTTAAAATCACTCTCGTCATTGTCATCTAAAAAAATGGGGGCGCCAATGGTAGGAGCCAAAGACTGATCAAAATTTTCAGATTGAATTTTAGTGCCTAAATCATTGTGGAAAATTGCAAATTCAAAACCAATGTCAATATTGTCTTCTCTTAACTTTTTGAATAATAATTTCTGAATTCCATAAGGAGAAACCCGCTGATGGATTGGGGTGTTTTTAATTTCTGATTTGTATTGCGATTCAAAAGTGGCTTTTTGTAATTTGTCCATGTTCAGAACTTTCTCAAAAGACTGCTCTGTGGTCGAAATGAGATCGCCTCCAAAAACATTATTATCATAAATTTTAGTGGTGGTTTTTCCTCTAAAACTACTCAAGCCTAAACTGTCTATGTTTAAATCAATAAGTGAAGGTACTTTAAAATTCTCTTCGAGGATTCCGGTATTATAAATAATAATTTGATTGGTGGTATTGTCCTGCTTGTAAACAGTGATATTACGAATGGCAGTAGTGTCGGGTTCTCTACCTTCCGAAATAATTTTGTTGAGTGCTTTGACATATTTTTTATACTCAATATCCGCAACTTGATTGGTGGTATAGGTCAATGCCTTTTTTACGTTGAACGTAAATTGTTCCTCCTTTGTTTCAAGCGAATTATTGATATAATAAGCTTGAACAAAAATAATTCCGATAAGTGATAAACTCATCAGAATGACCAACAAAGTGAACAATTTTTTATTCATCCCCCAAAATTAAGGTTTTAAATTATGTTAAAATTTCTTTTAACCTCAACTTAACACGAATGTTAAATTTTTATGAATTATTTATGGTTTCTGTTATTTTTTTGTGAATTTCTACCACATCACGCTCGGTATTTGAAATAGTGTTATTAAAAATCACAAAATGCGATTGATTTATTTTTTCTGTTTCCGATAATTGGTTTTTAATCACCAATTCAACTTCCGATTTTGTTTTTTGATCCCTATCCATCACCCGTTGGATGCGTGTTTCCACAGGCGCTGTGACCGTCAGAATAAAATCAAAAAGATCTTGAGATCCCGTTTCAAAAAGGATGGCGACTTCTTTGATCACATAAGGAGCATTTTGATTGGAAAGCCACTGTTCAAAATGAGCTGCTACTTTTGGGTGGACAATGGCGTTTATTTTTTCTAACAAGGCTTTATCAGCAAATACTTTGGAAGCAATAAAAGAACGGTTCAACTGTGCGTTTTGATAACAGGAATCGCCGAGTAATTGTATCAATTCTCCTTTGATGATTTCAGAGCTTTGCATCAAGGCTTTGGCTTCGTCGTCTGCATTGTAAACAGGAACGCCCAAGGCTTTAAACATTTGAGCCACGGTGGTTTTCCCACTGCCAATACCGCCGGTAAGTCCTACAATTTTAGTCATTTTTTGGCGTGATTACATATTCAAATTCAGTCCCTTTTAATGCAGCCGTTTTCACTGTTGTAGGCTGCTTTACCAACACAGGGTTTAGATATTTATTTTCAGCGGTTAAGGTATTAAAATCACACTCCACAGAAAAATGACTGGCATCAATGCTGTTGTATGCTTTGAGAGATGCATAGAATATGACGGTTATTTCTTTAGGGAAAAAATTAAGTGTAAGGTTGTCTGGCACATTCACAATGGTGACGGGCACATTGACGCTGCCTTCTGTGAATTTCTCAACCTCAGCCCTTACTGAAACAGTTTGCTCAGAATAGCTGAGCTGATCTGAAGTGGTAGGAATGTCTAAGGCTACTACTCTATCAATATTGGCGTTGACATCTGTTAAATCTAAGGTTTTAGTTTTAATGGTTGAAATTGTTTTCACAAGGGATTCAGGCCCGATAAGAGTGATTGAATCGGGAACAGACCGAAAGGGGTTGACCAAATCAAATCCCACTGCAAAACTTGAATTTACCGAAACTTCCACAGGGATTTTTTTAATAAACTGTCGGTCGTATGGAAATAAAAGGGTGTCGGGGTTGATTGATTTTACCGTGATTTTTGAATCAAAATGATTGATGATTTTTTCAAGTTGGCTGCGCTCTGTCCAGAAATAATGGGCTTTGTTTTTGTTTAATTGTGAAAAATCAACGTCAATAGTGGGTGTTTCTATATAGTATTTTAGCAGCGCAAATCCTTTGCCTGAAATGGTGACGTTGATTGTTTTAGCATCCTTTGAAACCAGCACTTCGTTCGATTTTAGCTGTGTGGGTTGCAGCTCAAATTGAAGTGTTTGGGTATAGGTGTTTGACAATTTTGAGAGTAATGAAATCAAAAACGACAAAAATAGAAACAACACAAATACGTTCAAACGTTTGCCTTGCACGAAATTGGATTTTATATGTTTAATTTTTTTGATCATTGGGCTCTGAAAAATAAATTAGGAAACAGCAGGGTTTCATCTTTTCTAGAAAGTCCCAATTTTAGGGTGGCTTTGAGAAATCCAAACCCATAGCCAAAAAACTGAATGGCAATGGCGGGCAGTACTAAAAAAGCCACAATGATGTTGTTAGTGGAGCGAAAAGCGCCGATCATAGCTGCAAGAAAATAGAGTGCGTAAATGATTAAAAACCAATAGAACCCGAAAATAGCGGCTAGACTACTCCCCACAAAACCGAGGGTGAACAGTGTTGGAAACCAATAGGTCAATCGTTTGGATTGTGGATGCCATTTATTGAGAATGGGGCGGGCTTGCCCAAATTTATTGACTTGTGTATAAAAACTTTCTAAGGATATGCGGCGTTTATGAAATACAAACGCTTCGGGGATGAGGTGTAAGTGATAGCCCATTTCTTTGAGTCGAATGGACAAATCGGGGTCTTCCCCAGGGTGAATCCGTCCAAAACCGCCTGTGGCTTGAAAGGCTTCTTTAGAAATTCCCATATTAAAACTTCGGGGTTCGTAATTTTCAACGGAGATTTTTCCGCCTCGAATACCGCCAGTGGTCATATAAGAGGTCATCGAAAAATTGATTGCTTTTTGAAGGTCTGTAAAGGTGTCTTTGGCAGCATCTGGCCCTCCAAATCCATCTACATACTGGGTGTTTAATTTAGAAATAACGGCTTCTAAATATGGTGGTGGCAGGATGCAATCTGAATCTAAAATAATAAAATAACGGCCTTTGGCGCGTTCCATACCATAGTTTCTGGAATGTCCAGGCCCTGTGTTTTCTTTGGCGTAATAGCTGATTTTAAGACGGTCTTGAAAATGATCGACAATGAGTTTTGAGTCTAAAGTAGAGCCATCTTCAATGATGACAATTTCAAACGTCTTGGGTGATTCTAAGGCACAAAAACTTTCAAGAAGTTCTCTAATTTCTTCAGGTCGGTTAAAAACAGGAATGATAAACGAAAAATCACTTGCAATCATAGACACAAAGTTACACAAAGTGTTTGAATTGAAGTGAGTTGTTGTTGTATAAAAAAGCCTCGCTAATTTCTTAGCGAGGCTTTGTATAAAATTAAATTGGATTTTAATTTTTAATCACTCGTACAGTTTCAATACTGTTGTTGATAGCTACTTGAACAAAGTAAGCCCCTGTCTGTAATCCAGACATATCAACAGTAGTTGTAGTTGTGTTTGGTGTTGATCTCACAACTGTTTGCCCTAACATATTGTAAACCGTGATACTATCAATAGAAGCTTGCGCTTTGATAGACAATACATTGTTTACTGGGTTCGGGAAATACGTGAAGTT
>CAWVRW010000044.1:0-12928 GCA_963933105.1 uncultured Formosa sp. | reverse complement strand
GTACACAACGTAGATCTAAGTATGGTGCAAAACGCCCTAAGAAATAATTATTTTTAATTAAGAAGACATGAGAAAAAAACAAGCGAAAAAAAGACCGCTGTTGCCAGATCCGAAATTTAACGATCAATTGGTAACACGTTTCGTTAACATGATGATGTGGGATGGCAAAAAGTCAACCGCATTCAAAATTTTCTATGATGCGATTGAAATCGTTGACGAAAAGAAAACTGACGAAGAAAAAACAGCTTTAGAAATCTGGAAAGATGCTCTATCTAATGTGATGCCACACGTAGAAGTACGTAGCCGTCGTGTTGGAGGTGCAACCTTCCAAATTCCAATGCAAATACGACCAGATCGTAAAATATCGACTGCTATGAAGTGGTTGATTAGTTTTTCGAGAAAACGTAATGAAAAATCTATGGCTTTAAAGTTAGCCTCTGAAGTTTTAGCTGCGGCTAAAGAAGAAGGTGCTGCTGTTAAAAAACGTACAGACACTCACAAGATGGCTGAAGCGAATAAAGCATTCTCACACTTTAGATTTTAATTAGAGATGGCAAGAGATTTAAGATTCACAAGAAATATTGGGATTGCTGCGCATATTGATGCAGGAAAAACCACTACGACTGAGCGTATTCTTTATTATACAGGAGTTTCTCACAAAATTGGAGAAGTACATGATGGTGCTGCAACAATGGACTGGATGGAACAAGAGCAAGAACGTGGTATTACTATTACGTCTGCTGCAACAACCTGTGAATGGGAATTCCCTACAGAAAATGGCAAGCCTACGGAAGATGCGAAGGACTACCATTTTAATATTATTGATACTCCAGGCCACGTTGATTTTACTGTTGAAGTAAATCGATCTTTACGTGTGCTTGATGGTTTAGTATTCTTGTTTAGTGCAGTTGATGGTGTTGAGCCTCAATCTGAAACAAACTGGAGACTGGCCGATAACTATAAAGTACCAAGAATTGGTTTCGTCAATAAAATGGACCGCCAAGGATCTGATTTTATGATGGTTTGTAGCCAAGTAAAAGAAATGTTAGGCTCTAATGCAGTGCCTATTGTTTTGAATATTGGTGATGAAGAAGATTTTAAAGGTATTGTAGATTTAGTTAAGAATCGTGCTATTATCTGGCATGAAGAAGGAATGGGAGCGACTTTTGATGTTGTTGATATTCCTGAAGATCTTAAAGAAGAAGCAAGAATCCTTCGTGCAAAGCTTATTGAAGAAGTAGCGAGTTACGATGAGAACCTTTTAGAAAAATTCATGGAAGATGAAGATTCTATTACAGAAGAAGAAGTGCACAATGCATTGAGAGCTGCTGTTATGGATATGGCCATCATTCCTATGATCTGTGGTTCTGCATTTAAAAATAAAGGGGTTCAGTTTCTTTTAGATGCTGTATGTCGTTATTTACCTGCTCCAACAGACAAAGAAGGTATTGTGGGTATGAATCCAGATACTGAATTAGAAGAAATACGCAAGCCAGATGTAAAAGAGCCGTTCGCGGCACTAGCATTTAAAATTGCAACCGATCCTTTCGTAGGTCGTTTAGCATTTTTTAGAGCTTATTCTGGTCGTTTAGATGCAGGGTCCTATGTGTTAAATAACCGTTCCGGTAAAAAAGAACGTATTTCACGTATCTACCAAATGCATGCAAACAAGCAAAATGCAATTGACTATATCGAAGCTGGAGATATTGGAGCTGCTGTTGGATTTAAATCCATCAAAACAGGAGATACATTATCTGCTGAAAAGTTTCCTATTGTTTTAGAATCTATGGACTTCCCTGATCCCGTAATTGGTATCGCAGTGGAGCCAAAGACCAAAGCAGATGTTGACAAATTAGGTATCGGACTTGGTAAATTAGCTGAAGAAGATCCAACGTTTACAGTGCGTTCTGACGAAGCTTCAGGTCAAACGATTATTTCAGGAATGGGTGAACTTCACTTAGATGTAATTGTAGATCGTTTACGTCGTGAATTTAAAGTAGAAGTAAATCAAGGTCAACCACAAGTTGAATATAAAGAAGCAATTACACAAACGGCTAATCACAGAGAAGTTTACAAGAAACAATCTGGTGGTCGTGGAAAATTTGCAGACATCGTATTCACAATTGAACCTGCAGACGAAGGTGTTGTAGGACTTCAGTTTGTCTCTGCGATCAAAGGTGGAAATGTACCTAAAGAATTTATTCCTTCTATTGAAAAAGGATTCAAAATGGCAATGGTCAATGGACCGCTTGCTGGTTACGAAGTGGATGCTGTAAAAGTTACTTTAAAAGATGGATCTTACCACGATGTGGATTCGGATCAACTCTCTTTTGAATTAGCCGCTAAGCTTGGATTTAAAAATTCAGCCAAAGCAGCCAAAGCAGTGATCATGGAACCTATCATGAAATTAGAAGTTATTACTCCTGAAGAAAATATGGGAGATATTGTAGGAGACCTTAACCGTCGTCGTGGACAAGTTAGTGACATGGGCGATAGAGCAGGAGCAAAAACTGTAAAAGCTACAGTGCCTCTTTCAGAAATGTTTGGTTATGTAACAACCTTAAGAACGCTATCATCAGGACGTGCAACTTCCACTATGGAATTTTCACATTATGCTGAAACGCCTTCAAACATCTCAGAAGAAGTTATTAAAGAAGCTAAAGGAATCCAATCTTAAAAGTTAAGAACATGAGTCAAAAAATCAGAATAAAATTAAAGTCTTACGATCATAACTTAGTAGACAAGTCTGCTGATAAGATTGTAAAAACCGTCAAAAGTACAGGTGCTATCGTAACGGGTCCAATTCCATTACCAACACACAAAAAACTTTTCACTGTATTACGTTCTCCACACGTTAATAAAAAATCGAGAGAACAATTTCAATTAAGCTCTTACAAAAGACTGTTAGATATTTATAGCTCTTCATCCAAAACAATTGATGCTTTGATGAAGCTTGAATTACCAAGTGGTGTAGAAGTAGAAATTAAAGTATAATTACGACAGGTGTCGTTCTTAAAATCGACACTTACATTTTTGAATATTAAAAACAGTGCTAAATATTATATTTGGCACTTTTTTTGTGTTTAATATCCTTTTGTATTGCTAACCACAGTTCTCCCCAGAACTAATAAACCCTACTTATGAAACATTTTACCTTATGTGTTATTTTGTTGCTTTCAGTTACGAGTATAACTCCTTTTCAGAACATTAACAATTCTCTTTCTTCAACAGACTCTTCAAATTATCAAACAACAGGTCCAAAACACTCCAAAATAGTGATTGGCTACTTTGCTCAATGGGCCATTTATGCGCGTGGTTTTAATGTTATAGATGTTGAAGCGGATAAGCTTACTCATTTACTGTATGCCTTTTACAATCCAGTATATAACAGTTCAAATGATTCAGCTTCTATAGAAAGTTTAGATCCTTTTGCTGATTATGAGCATAATAAAAGCGGATTATTTACTAACGAGGCATTAAAAGGAAATATTGGAGCCTTAAAAATATTAAAAGACAGGAATCCACATTTAAAAATTCTGATATCTGTCGGTGGGTGGACAAAGTCTCAACATTTTCCTGATATAGCGGCGAGCCAAAATGCAAGAACAACTTTCGCACAAAGCATGGTTGATTTTATGACTTCGTATCCATGGATTGATGGCTTCGACCTTGATTGGGAATTCCCAATAACGGGAGGTACAGAAGGCCAAGAAAAAGTCAATGGTTTAGTAATTCCTGCACAACCACACACAACCAATGACCATAAAAACCTCGTCTATCTATTGAGAGATATAAGAGCTGCTTTTGATTCGAGTGGAATGCAAGCCAAAGAGCTTTCTATTGCGATGGGTAACAATGTTACAAACGCTGCAAGTCAGTTTATTGGGCCTAATAATGAAGCTGCAAACAGCATGACAACCAATATCATGGATTACTGTGGTTTTGTTACTTGTTTTGGCTATGACTTTGGAGGGAATTGGTATGATAAAACATGTTACAATGCGCCATTGTTTGGGGGCGATAATGTGAATGATCCTTTACACAATCCATCTGGAAGAAATCAAGTATTAAATGAGTTAATATCTTTATACATCACAGAAGTTGGCATCCCGGCCAATAAGCTTGTTATGGGAATTCCGTTTTATGGAAAAATTTTTGAAGGGGTTGCGTCAACAGGTGTAGATCCCAATAATCCAGGGCTCTACGAAAGCGCCCCTAGAACAATGAATCCTGCTTGTAATTTACCAGAACCACCAGTCGGAACTTGGGATGATATTGCTAATTATAACTGTGAAACAACTGGGGCTATCGATTTTTGTGATTTATTTGAAGGAAAAGCAACAAATCCACATCATTTTCTTGACCCAACAAATCCACTTGCAGTTTCAACTGCTGCCGCCACAGCTGGTTGGGAACGACGTTGGGATGTTGATGCTAAGGTTCCCTACCTTTATAATCCCACTCAACAAAAGTTTATCAGCTATGAAGACACCGAATCTATAGATTTAAAAGTTAAGTATGCATTGTCACAAAACTTGGGGGGTGTTATGATATGGGAGCTTTCTCAAGATGCTCGAAATTCTACCAAGGGTCTTTTAGACACTGTGGAATCCACGCTCGTCAACTCAGAATTCAGTATCACATTGAATTTTAATACCCCATCTAATATGCCCATACAAGGAGTTTCTGTAATTCTAGAGGATGCCAGCGGCACGGTACTAGAAACTCAAAATACAGATGCTAATGGCCAAGTAATTTTTAACAATAAAACAGGCTTTTTAGCTTACACTATTAATTACTCTTACAATAGCTATGCTTTTTTGCCTAGTGGTGTGAGTTATGCCCTTTTAGAATTTGACGGAAATAAAACTATAAATGTTATAGGTTCAGACCAAACGTCTATGATACAAGGAAGTGTTACAGAAAATGGAGTGCTAATGCCCAATGTAGATGTTGTTTTAAACAATGGGAGTAATGTCGAATTAGAACGCCTCACTTCAACCGATGGAAATTTCAATTTAAGCTCTGTGATACATAACCTCGATTATTCTTTAACCGCAGAAAAAGATTTTTATTCCTTTATGCCTTTCATATATACCAATTTTAATTCTGACCAGATAAATCAAGAAATAGTAGCCACACGGAATACTCATACAATTTCAGGAGTTGTAAGCTCGGAAAATACAGGAATTCAAGGGGTGAATATACAGCTTGCAGGAAACGGTCAAACCAACGATACCATGACTGATTCTAGTGGAAATTATACTTTTAATAATGTTCCAGCTGGATATGATTATGTAGTAACGCCTAGCTTAAACAATCTCGTGTTTAAGCCTACCACCATTAGCTTTAGCAAGCTAAATGCCAATGGAATCGCTAATTTTGAGGAAAATAAAGGTCTCATATTTGGTACTGTAAAAAATGGGCTAACCCCCGTAGCTGCTGCCATGGTATCTTTAATAGTACCATGGACAGATAATAACCATGGTTATCAAAATATTATCAAAACTACAAATGCCAATGGAGAGTACTCCTATACCGAAACAGAGTTAGATGGTTATAGTATTATAAATTCATTACAATTAAATGACTATGACAATAATAATACTGTTTACTACCCCACAAGCATAGCGAATATAGCAATAACCTCAATGCCCCAGGTATATAACTTTAATGCGCAACTTGTAAATCCAGAAATCACAATAAATGCTCCCAATCAAGCAACTATAGCTCATACTTATGGAACCAATGTAAACTTAGAAGCCTTGGTAGGCCTAAGTTTTGACGATGCCTCTACAACAATAAACAGCGTTACTTTTGAAATAGATAATACCACCATTGCAAACACAAACAATCAGAATATATATTCAGCAAATTGGGCTCCGCAAGACACGGATTACAATGCCTCACACACTTTTAAGGTGACTGCACAAAGCTCCAACAATGAAACTGCTACAGAGACGTTTCAATTTACTTTAAATTGTACGGGAACCAATTGCCCCAATGTATTGCCAACGATTGTATGGGACACTCCTGTAAATACGAATATTAGTCAAAACTCGGGCTTCCAACCTATAGCAATACAAACTACCGTGACAGACACGGACGGAACGATTGCTTCCGTTTCAATTACAATTGATGGCACAACGACAAGTATGACATCCGGAGCCAATAATACATATTCATATAGTTTTACGCCCACCAATCACCAAGCATATCCACTTACAATTACTGCTACAGATAATGGTGGGGGGGGGTAGTGAGCCTTGTTAAGACCCTCAATATTATCAATTCTCCATTTGTACCGCTGCCTAGTGGAAACATTGTTTTAGGCTATGCGCACTCTTGGGAAAATACAGGTGCACCCTTCTTGTATTTTAGGGATATGTTAACTTCAAAGTATAATGTAGTGATGTACTCATTTATAGAAACAGTTGGTCAAAATGGGTACACGCCGCAGTTAACAATTAACACACCAAGATATCTAACGAATGGGAATTATGATAAACAGCTCCTAAAAGATGATATTAATAGTTTGAGAAGTCAAGGTATTCCTATAATTGTATCCATAGGAGGACAAAATGGCCATGTAGAGTTAAGTACCGTTGCACAAAAAAATGAATTTGTTCAAGGGCTGAAAGATATTATTGATGAATATGGGTTTGATGGTATTGACTTAGATTTTGAAGGAGGTTCCATGGATTTTGATGCCGGTGCCTTAACCGATTTTTCATATACAGGAATCTCTGCCTTTCCAAAACTCAAAAATGTAGTAGATGCTTTTAAAGAACTAAAGGCACATTATGGAACTAATTTTATTTTAACATGTGCTCCTGAAACTTTTTATGTTCAGGTTGGGGGCTCAACATATACCGATACGGCTGGAGCTTTTTTACCAGTGATTCATAACTTGCGTTCTGAATTAGATTTAGTAATGGTACAACTTTATAATACGGGATCCGTCACTGCATTGGATGCACAAGCGTATCCACAAGCGACCCCCGATTTTCTAACGTCTATGTCAGATATGTTAATCACAGGTTTTAATGTAGCTTCAACAGGATTTAATTTCCCAGGACTACCAGCTTCAAAAATCATGGTTGGTATACCATCGTGCGCATCAGCGGCACCTGCAGGAGGATATATGCAACCGGCTGAAACCATCAAAGCCTTGAACTATTTAAGGTTTGGAACAAACTTTTCAGGGAGGAGTTACACATTACAAAATGGGGCACACCCAAGCCTAAGAGGGGTGATGACATGGTCTGTTAACTGGGATGCAGCAGCAAATTGTGCCTCTGCTTATGAATTCTCTACAAACTATTTTAACTATTTCAGTTCAACGTTCAGTATTGATGAAAAAGCGAAGAGTGAAGTGCCAAAAGCCTATCCAAACCCTGTTGAACATACTATAACAATTAAACACCCACACAAAATCAACGAAATAAATATTTTCGATATCAATGGTAAAAAAGTGTATCATAAATTAAACCCTGATACTTCTAGTATAGATTTAAGTGCCTTAGAAAGTACTCTTTATATAATGGAACTAAAAACCAAGTCGAGGGTGTTTTATAAAAAAATCCTTAAAAAATAACTCCAAACCTACCCACCAATCTCTCTCAAAATGAAAACATCTTTTATCTCTTTGGTATTCCTGTTTGCCAGTTATTTTACATTTGCCCAATTTGGAAATGATTGCGGAGTCCCTGTTTGGGATGCAACCAGAAATTATTCGAGTGGGTATCATGTATATCATAGTAATAACGTTTACAAAAACACAGGCTATGTGAACGCTAATGCCACCGCGCCAGATGTAAATTCTGCTTGGACCTTACTAGGGGCTTGTACCAGCAGTGTTGTGCCAGTGGCTTCGGATGCAGATTGTGCGTCTGCGACAGATTGGGTTTCACAATCTGGGACAACAAATCACTACGATGGAGGTGACTTCGTAAGTTATAACAATGGATTATATAAAGCTAAATACTATGTTCTGGCCAATGTGAGACCTGATTTGACTGATGAATATGCTTTTGAAGGAGTCTGTGTCAGACCTCCAACAGTCACATCAAACATCTCGGCCTCACAAAACTATACCATGGATCCACTTCAAAATATTTTAGCAACTGCTACAGTTCAAGATTTTGGGGTTGACATTACAGAGGTATTAATTACAATTCAAAAGGATGGAGTGGATGTTGTAAGTACGGTGCTTTCCGAATCAACCGTCACAGCTGGTACTTATGATTATAATTGGCTTCCTACAGCCTATGGTGCATACACCTTAGTTTTTAAAGCGACCAATCTATCTAATAAAGAAGGGCTCTATAATGCTTCAATCATTATTAACAGACAAGTGCCACCCTCTATTAGTCTGGTCTCACCAGCAGATGGAAGTCTATCCTACTATACAGCGAGCCAACCCATCAGTTTAGTTTTTAATGCCCAAGTAAACGGAAATTTACCACCAAAAAAGGTCTATTATAAAACAACGGCTAATTCACAAGCTGTATATGCCAGCTATGTCAATAACAATTATAGAGCCTCTTGGACGCCAGCTCAAGATGGAATCACCACAATTACGGCTTTTGTTGAAGATGAAAACACTAATATTGCATCTATCGTTTTTAGCCTCGAAGCCTATAATTCAGATTGTGCGGCACCAAATTGGTACAGCACAAGAAACTACCCATTTACCTCAGGGACTCCTAGCACAGTTTATTATAACGGATTCATTTACGAAAATACAGCCTATGTAACTAGTGGCGGAACTCCACCCGACACAAATACTTTATGGACAAATATAGGTACTTGTGTCCCAGCCAATTTAACAATTCAAACCAATTGTGATGACTTTATAGATTGGGTGTCCAAGCCTGATAATTATGTGGGGGATGTAAATGTAGTGTATAATGAAGGCTTGTATAGAACATCCTACCCTGTTGTTGGAACTGTGACTCCAGACCAATCTGATGCCTATGTTTTTTTAGGAATTTGTGTAAAACCACCAGTATTAACCTCAAGTTTTGAAGGGGCTAAAACTTTTATACAACCCACCCTACAGGCTATCAATATTTTAACCACAATTGTAGATGTTGATTTTCCAATTAGCACTGCAAAAGTATTCATCAAAAAATTTAGCCAAAGCACATTTCAGTCTTTTGACATGACCCTTGGTTCAAATAACCAATACACCTACGATTTTACTCCAGATGCTTACACAGACTACAATATTAGAATAGAAGCTACAAATAGTATTAATTTAAGTTCCGAACTTATAGGAACCATTAAAGTGGCGAAAAACCAGCCTCCAAACATTGCATTAACATCTCCAGTATCGGACTCAAGGTTTTTTCAATTAAATTTCACCCCCATAGAAATTCATTTTACAACCAGCCAAACAGATCGCCCCATACAAAGTATATCCTTATACAATCAATTCACAACAACCACATCTTCTGCAAGTGCTTCGGCAACCGCTATCTCTTGGACCCCTTCCCAATATGGAATCACGAATTTAAGATTAGGAATTACAGATGATATGGGCACTTCTAATTATGTGTATTTAAAATATGAAATTATAGATCCTTCAAAAGAGTCGATTCTATTTGACAATTTGCCCTATCAACTTAAAAGCTTAGAAGGAGTTACCAAAGTTTTTACTTTTGATAAAACCATTACAAGTGTCAAATCACGGGATTTAACTCTAACTCAGTTTTCATTTGCAAATTCTACACTAACCATCAACTCCGATAATCCAGGCCGAACCGGTCTCGAAATCACAACATCCGATGGTGAAAAGTACTATATCGGACTCCGAATTGATAATGCAGATGGCACTGTGCCTAGATACCCGACGCATATTTCTATAGGCTCTGTCTCTGAAGATATCCCCGACGATGTGAACTTTTTTAATGACGGCATCAACAACACGAATTTATTACTCAACAATCGAATGGACGTTCGATATACCTATATAAACGGAGGCCCCTTAATCGGATGGAATACATGGCAACCAGATAGAGTCATGAAGTTTGCAAGAAACAGTTTAAAGATGGGGCTGATGCCTGTATTTATATTTTATAACATTCCAGATGGAGGAGAATCATACACTACAAATCTAGAGCACATTCAGTCTCCTACCTATATGACAGCCTATTTTGAGAACTTAGAGTTGTTTTTAAATCAAGTTAGAGACATTGTAGGCGATGAATTTTTTGGAGTCATTTTTGAACCTGACTTCTTAGGGTATATGCAACAAAATTCAGAACCTGAAACCTTGGCAACTGCTGTTGGTGCAACAACGATTGGAACCAATGCTGGAACCCTCAAATCGCTTGTGGAGCGTATCAACTTTGAAATCAATAAAAAACGAATTGATGATAATTTGAATTTAGAATTTGGGTGGCAACTGAACTTATGGGCAAAGCCCAATGTTGCAGGAGTCCGCGGAATTATTAGAGAAACGGACAATGTAAGCGGCGTTGGAGGTGGTGATTTTCCAACGCAGATGCAAAAGATAAAACAGACCGCAATTGATATTTATAAATATGGTGAAACAATGGGGATCATGAGCCACGAAGCAGATTTTATTTCCATAGATAAATACGGACTCGATGCGTTGGGCTATAGCAATGCAAGCGATCCTGCCGATCCATCCTCTTATACATGGTTTTGGAATAACGACCACTGGCTCAATTATTTCGCTTTTGTCAGGGCTTTATTTGAAGAGGCTGGGGTTCATGTTATATTATGGCAAATCACCGTAGGACACATAAACGAATCTACAACTATTAATGAGTACACCGGCACCAACTTTGCAACACTCCCAAATACTTCAAAATATTATGAAGATTCAGCATCCCCTTTTTTCTTTGGCGATGAAGTCGATTTTTCAAATGATCAAGCCAGGTTTGATTATTTCTCTCAAAACAAACACAACGATTCAAAGCTCATTTCTAATGCCACTAATAAGCATGTCACCTTTGGCAATCACTTTGAAGAACTCAATGCTACAGGTGTGAAACTAGTGCTTATGGGAGCTGGTGTAGGAGACAGTACCGATGGAATTGGAGATCCAGTGGCTCCTGGAGCGACATTGACAGACGATCATTTTTGGATACAAAAAGTACAAGACTATTATATAAACCACCTTATAACAAGTACCCTTGGATTTGAGCCTTCTGATATTTCAGACCTAACACCCGACTTCACTGTTTTGATCGACAATCAACAACTTATAATTAAAAATATTTCCAAGACTCCAAAAAACACTGATGTTTATCTTTTTGATTTGACAGGAAAACGCCTCATCGATAAACCAAATCAACAGATTGACACGAGTGAAACCATTCGCCTAAATCAAACAATTCCATCCAACACATTTTATATCTGTATTCTCAAAACAGAAGGAAGTGTAGGCGCATTTAAAATAATTTCTAAATAATTTAGGTGAATAGATTAAATTTATCTAAATTTGCATCTCGAAAAACATAGGTCACCACCTTAATTTTTGATATAATTACTGAAAACCAGTGATTTACATGTCCCAAGCTTAGTGCAAGGGAAAAACGGAAAAAATACAATTCAGGGTTGAAACGTATTTTGACCCTTTGTTTTGGAATAAAAAGAGTTAATAAATAAATAAATAAATATGTCTGGGTTAATAGGAAAAAAAATCGGAATGACCAGCATCTTCGACGCGAATGGCAAAAACATGCCATGTACCGTATTAGAAGTTGGACCATGCGTTGTTACCCAAGTCAGAACCGAAGAAGTTGACGGCTATTCAGCCTTACAGCTTGGTTTCGATGACAAGACAGAAAAAAGTGCTACAAAAGCAGACTTAGGTCATGCCAAAAAAGCAGGTACTTCTGTTAAGAGAAAAGTCGCGGAATTTAAAGGATTTGATGAGGAGTACAAATTAGGAGATACGATAACAGTTGAGCATTTTGCCGAAGGGGAATTTGTAGATGTTACAGGTACTTCAAAAGGTAAAGGATTTCAAGGGGTTGTAAAACGTCACGGATTTGCCGGTGTGGGTCAAGCGACTCACGGTCAGCATAACCGATTACGTGCGCCAGGATCTATTGGTGCGGCTTCGTATCCTGCAAGAGTTTTCAAAGGAATGAAAATGGCAGGTCGTATGGGAACCGACACAGTTAAAGTTCAAAATTTAAGAGTTTTAAAAGTAGTAACTGAAAAAAATCTACTGGTAGTTAAAGGATGTATTCCTGGAGCTAAGAACGCTTATGTAACGATTCAGAAATAATGAAAGTAGCAGTTTTAGATTTAAACGGAAAAGATACAGGTAGAAAGGCAGACCTTTCTAACGATGTATTTGCTGTAGAGCCAAATAATCATGCGGTTTACCTAGATGTTAAGCAATATCTTGCTAACCAACGTCAAGGAACGCACAAGTCAAAAGAAAGAGCTGAGATTTCGGGAAGTACTCGAAAGATCAAGAAACAAAAAGGAACTGGTACAGCCCGTGCGGGTAGTATCAAGTCTGGTGTATTTAGAGGTGGTGGTCGTATGTTCGGTCCAAGACCAAGAAACTACAGTTTCAAGTTAAATAAAAATGTAAAGCGTTTGGCACGTAAGTCGGCCTTTACAATCAAAGCTTCTGAAAAATCAATTACGGTTATAGAAGACTTTACATTTGATTCTCCAAAAACAAAGAACTTTACTGCAGTATTAAAGGCGTTAAACCTTGATAGCAAAAAGTCTCTATTTGTCTTGGGTGGCTCAAATAATAATGTATATTTGTCCTCGCGGAATTTAAAGAGCTCTGAAGTTTTAATTGACTCAGAAATAAGCACTTATAAAATATTAAACGCGAATCAAGTAGTGCTTTTTGAAAGCGCTTTAAAGAATATTGAAACGAATTTAAGTAAATAAGAAAACCATGAGTATCTTAATTAAACCA
>CAWVRW010000043.1:0-13646 GCA_963933105.1 uncultured Formosa sp. | reverse complement strand
TCCTTCAGGGGCAAATGGAGCTAATGGAGCAAATGGTTCAGCAGGAGTTCAAGGTGCACAAGGCGAAGCAGGTTCACAAGGAGATATAGGATTGACCGGAGCTACAGGTCCTTCAGGAGCTAATGGAGCAGATGGTTCAGCAGGAGTTCAAGGTCCACAAGGCGAAGCAGGTTCACAAGGAATTCAGGGTACACAAGGAAATATAGGTTTAACTGGAGCTACTGGGCCTTCAGGAGCAAATGGATCAAATGGATCAAATGGTTCAGCAGGAGCTCCAGGTGCACAAGGCGAAGCAGGTTCACAAGGAATTCAGGGTACACAAGGAGATATAGGATTGACAGGTGCTACAGGTCCTTCAGGGGCAAATGGAGCAAATGGAGCAAATGGTTCAGCAGGAGCTCAAGGTGCACAAGGCGAAGCAGGTTCACAAGGAATTCAGGGTACACAAGGAGATATAGGTTTGACAGGTGCTACAGGTCCTTCAGGAGCAAATGGAGCAAATGGAGCCACTGGTTCAGCAGGAGTTCAAGGTGCACAAGGCGAAGCAGGTTTACAAGGAATTCAGGGTATTCAAGGTGATATAGGATTGACAGGTGCTACAGGGCCTTCAGGGGCAAATGGAGCAAATGGAGCCACTGGTTCAGCAGGAGCTCCAGGTGCACAAGGCGAAGCAGGTTCACAAGGAATTCAGGGTACACAAGGAGACATAGGATTGACAGGTGCTACGGGTCCTTCAGGAGTCAATGGAACTAACGGTTCTAATGGAATTGATGGTCAAGATGGGACTCAGGGTATTAATGGATCAACAGCCTATGAACTTTGGCAAGATGCTGGAAATATAGGAACAGAAGCTGAGTTTTTAGCATCGCTAGTTGGACCAGAAGGCCCACTTGTTTCTGGGACAAATGGACAAACCCTCTACAACAATGGAACTGAATGGGTAGCAACGAGTAATTTATTAAATTCTGGAGCCTCTGTCGGTATAGGTTTGACTGCAACAATTGATGCATCTGCAGTACTTCAAATTGAATCTACCACACAAGGGGTATTGTTTCCAAAAATGACTCTGGCAGAACGAGATTTAATTTCATCTCCACAAATTGGACTGTTGGTTTTTCAAACAGATACCACTCCAGGCTTTTACTTCTATGATGGATCTTCTTGGGTAGCTTTAAATGCAGCTAACGGCTCAAGTTCTGGAGGAAGTAATCCAAAAACATTAATCTATACCTCTCAAGGGTTTTAAAAAAACAACAATTGAATTATGAAACTTAAATTTAAACAAATGAAAACAAGACTCTTATTTTTATTATTTATTGCTTTTACTCTAGGGTTGGAAGCACAAGGGGATTTACAATTTAATCAAGTACTTAATTTTGATTTGGTAATTCCTTCAGAATCTAGTCCTGGAATTAAATCTTCAATTGTTCCTCTAACAGTTCCTACAGGGAAAGTATGGAAAGTAGTATCTGCAAGTGCAAATTCAGGGCCAGGTACGTCTGTCAATACTAGTATCAACGCTCAACTACGTTTGGACGAAGTGTTGATTTTTATATTACCTGCTGCTTCTAGTTTTTCTTTAGGCAATGTTATGCCTATATGGCTGCCAGCTGGTGAGCACTCTGTCGAGTTATTATATCAATGGGGCAGCTCATCTTATGGTGCTGGAGTAGTCAATGGGAAGCTGTCAGTAATCGAGTTTAATATTGTGCAATAAATATAATTCTGGACCATCTGTAAATGATCTTATTAATGCTGAGAAAGGGGAGAATGGTGGAAATTCTGGAAACTCTAGCACAGGAACAGCTGGATCGGGCGGGACATCTCTAGCGGCATATAATATTACTGGATCGTCAGCCTCATTTTCGATCGGGGGTGCAGGTGCTAATGGAGGTCTAGGAGGTGTGCCTGGAAAGGTGTCATATGTTAATGGCGGCGGTTCAACCCCACCAACACAAGGTGTATTTCCTGGCGGCGGCGGTAAAGGCGGGCAGGATGGTCAAAGTGGTGGTGGCGGACAAGTTAAAATATACTTTTAAAACTTAAATTTAAACAAATGAAAACAAGACTATTATTTTTACTATTTATTGCTTTTACTCTAGGATTGGAAGCACAAGGGGATTTACAATTTAATCAAGTACTAACATTTTCAGGCAATACTACAGAATCTAATATTTACACAGTCCCTGCTGGTAAAGTAGCTAAAATCACAAAGGCTATAGAAAAATTTAGTACTAGTAACTACTATTCGAGAATTACTTTTAATGGTGTAATGACATATAATAATGCAAATGAAAGTGGTTTAGCTGGGATGTGGTTAAAAGAAGGAGATGTTATGGGGTCATATATGGGAAACAGTCTCTATTACTGGGTATTATCAATTATAGAATACAACATAGTTCCTTGATGCACCTTTTTAAGATAGACGCTTTAATTTAAAAAACGGTTAAAACCAATTTCTGACTTTTAAAATCATAAAAAATATCAATATGAAAAAGATTACTTTAATTACATTGATGCTGTTCACAGCATTGGGCTACGCACAAGTAGGTATCAACACCAATACTCCTGATGCGTCTTCAGCATTAGAAATTGAATCTACCACAGGCGGAATTTTAATTCCACGTCTTACAGAGACGCAGCGTGATGAGATTGTAGCACCCACAACAGGGCTAATGATTTACCAATCTGATGAAACCGCAGGATTTTACTATTACAATGGATCAATTTGGACCAATGTTGAAGGGGTAGTTCCAACACTCAACGGTGTTTTACAACAAAATAATTCAGCTGAAAATCAACAAATTAAAAATTTACAAGATCCAACGGAGGATCAAGATGCTGTGACGCTGGCTTATATAAATCAACAAATTGCGCAAGTTGTTCTTGATATTGACAATGACGATGATGGCTACACTGAAAACCAAGGGGATTGCGATGATAACAACCAGAACTTGAACCCTGATAGCATCGAAATTTATGATGGTATAGACAACAATTGTGATGGAGCAATAGACGAAAATTGGGGTACGGTTGCAGATATTGACAACAATAGCTATACATACTTCACCTATGGCCCCCAGCAATGGACTCTGTCAAATGCTGAAACTGTCACTTATCGCGATGGTACATCAATCCCTCAAGTGACTACCCAATTAGAGTGGGCAGCCCTCACCACAGGCGCTTGGTGTTATTATAATAATGACCCCTCAAAAAGTAAGGTGTATAATTGGTATGCTCTAATGGGGATCCATGACAGTAATCCAAACACCCCCAATAAAGAATTCGCTCCTGAAGGTTGGCATGTTCCAACCAATGGTGACTGGACTACCTTAGAAAATCATCTTATTGCCAATGGCTATAATTTTGATGAAACGATTAGTGGCAATACAATTGCGAAGGCGATGGCTTCAACCTCTGGTTGGAATTCTTCACTAAATTTAGGGGATCCTGGTAATTTACAAAGCGGTAATAATAGTAGTTTTTTTAATATTTTCCCTACTGGATATATTAGCGATTCTGGGGCATACGCAGGAGAAGGTGAAACTGCTATTTTTTGGAGTTCAAGTGAAGATGAAACTGATATAAACCTTGCTTGGTATCTAACTTTGAATAGTCTTAACTCTAATGTCTATACTGGAAGTGTAGTTAAAAATCATGGATTTTCCGTTCGTTTTGTAAAGGATTAATATCTTAATTTTTACATTAAAAAACAACTAGACTCCACAATCATAAGAGGTTGTGGAGTCTCAGCTAGCGCAAGCATCTCGCTTGTGTCAATAAGGTCTAAAAGGGTTATGCTTTGTCAATCTGAACCTGACGACCGTCAGGAAATCCTGCCTGTCGGCAGACAAGTTTACCACCCGAAGGTAGGTTTATCTCCCGAAGGTAGGCTTGTTTCAGGTTTTTTTTCACTCGTTTTAATGACAAAAACCATATGAACGCATACAATTGGATACTATTTATTAATAAGTATATTCACTAAAAAATACAACTATTAGTGAATTGGTTCACTAATAAGTATAACTATTAGTGAATATAATATAAAATAGTATATTTGTAGAAAAAGAACATGTATAATCGTACATTAAAAAATAGCCTTGAAAACAAAATAAATAAAGGGAAAGCCATTATACTGATAGGCCCTAGACAAGTAGGGAAAACGACCTTAATTAAGGCGGTGATACATACTAAAAAACATCTTTTTTTGGATGGAGATGATTCAACGGTTAGAAACTTGTTAAACACCCCAAATACAGAACAAATAAAAAGTATCATAGGATCTAATAAGTTAGTTTTTATTGATGAAGCTCAGAGAATAGAAGGTATTGGACTCACTCTAAAAATTATTACAGATCAATTTAAAGATGTACAATTACTAGTAAGTGGATCATCCTCTTTCGATTTATCAAGTGTACTTAACGAACCCTTGACAGGAAGAAAATGGGAATATGAATTACTCCCAATAAGTTGGGAAGAGTTTGAAGATAAGCATAACTACCTCGTTGCAGAACAGCAATTAGAAAACAGACTGTTATATGGGTTCTATCCAGATGTGTTAAATAACCCTGGAGAAGAAAAAGAACTTTTGAAGCAATTAGTAAACAGCTATTTGTACAGGGATATTTTGGCATATTCTAACATCAAAAAACCAGAAGTACTGGAGAAGTTGGTGCAAGCCTTAGCGCTTCAAATAGGAAACGAAGTCAACTATAATGAGTTAGCACAAATAGTAGGCATCGATAAAAATACGGTTTCTAATTATATAGATATTCTTGAAAAAGGATACGTCGTTTTTAAACTCAATAGCTTTAGTAGAAATTTGCGAAACGAAATTAAAAAAAATAGAAAAATATATTTCTATGACAACGGTGTTAGAAATATGGTGCTTGGAAACTTTAGTCCTTTAGACTTGCGACAAGATACAGGTGCTTTGTGGGAGAATTTTTTAATCTCCGAGAGAAGAAAGCAAAACACGTATAAAAACACCCCTACTAAAATGTATTTTTGGCGTACCAAACAACAACAAGAAGTCGACCTTGTGGAAGAATGTAATGGTGAAATTACAGGTTTTGAATTTAAATGGAATGCAAAGAAAAAACTAAAATTACCTAAAACTTTTGTAAAAGAGTACAATGCTAAAGAAGCTATAATTGATAGAATAAACTTTAGAGATTTCACCACAATAGTAGCGCAATAGCACCATTTGAAATCTAAACTAAGGTATTAAAGTTGTCAATATTTATTTTGGGGAATTGATAAAAAACAAAAAACCCACAACCTTAATGGATGTGGGTTTTACTTCGGCCTGCGTAATGTTAACTTACGGATTTATTTATTTTCATTTTTTAAAAACCATACGTTGTTTTTTAACCAAATTAAGTGAATTATGACCAATTCAAATTTATTGTACCGCTACATTAAATAGTGCAATAATATCTGATTCTCCACCTGCATCGCTAAGACCTGTATTTGGCTTAGTAGGCTCATGACGCAATGTAAATGTTAACGTTCCAGAACTCACGGCTCCTGCAACCAACGTAAACTCGGTTCCTAGTTTATTACCTTCTGAATCAGGGTTTTCACCGCTAGTTGTAACATCCAAACCAGCTGTTGGTGTATAGAAAAATTGGTGCTCATTGCTTTCCTCTTCAACTTCATCCGTGATGTTTTCAGCAGGATCTACAGTTTCATTAAGCAGAACAATGCTGCCACTGTATGTGACACCGGTAGCTAAATTACCAGTAGTAATAACGGGTTCGTTAGGTCCATCTCCGTCCAAGTCACGAGTCTGTAAAGTAATCTCTGCGCCACCTCCTTCTGGTACAAGAGTTACCGTCAGTGTGGTGATCACTTCTTCTTCGTTTACAGGTAATGGTTGTGCATCGTCGTCTTTTGAACATCCGATAAATAATATGCTTGTGAATAATGCTGCAGTTAAAAATTTCATGTTTTTCATTTTTTTTGTTTTTGAATAGTTAAATTAATAATTGATTTTAAGATTAAATAAAAAATTTCTACCCAAATCATCTGCATAATAACGCAAACGGTTCAGGTAGTTTCGGTAGGACGTGTTTAACACGTTTGTAATTCGAAGTCCTACCGTTAATTTTGATTTTTGGTTGAGATTAATGTCTATACTCGAATTAAAATTAAGTAAGTGGTAGGCTTCCGGAGTAGAGCTTACATCCACCATTTGCCATGTTTCGGTTTCTGGTATGAACACTTCAAAATTAGTATTAGGATAGTCATTTTGTTTAAAATTATATACGCTTTGTAAAGCCAAGCGAATGTTACTGAATTCAGAATTTTGATAGACAATTTCATTACTTGTATTTACAGGAGGCATACCGATTAATGGCGCATTAAGAGAACGATCATAGCCTTTGACCAAAGAGAATTGACTGTCTAAACGACAATTTTTAGCAAAAGCATAGGAGGCATCCACATCTACACCCAACAATTGAGCATTTGTTTGGCGGTATTCCCACACCTGAAAGTTGCCTCTCAACGTCTGTTGGATTTCTGTAGGTTCATTCACTATAAAGTCAGAAATGGTATTAATATAAGGGTTTACATTAAAACTAAATAGATCGTTCTCCTTTTGAAATGTCAATGCAACTTTATGTGCTATTTCAGAATTGAAGCTTAAATCTCCCAGTTCGATTCGAGAAGCAGAATGGTGCAAGCCTTCACTAAAAAGTTCTGAGGAATTTGGAGCTCGAGATGCAATGGAATAGTTGAAAAATAATTTATAATCCTCACCAAATGTATAGTTCGCTCCTAATGTTGCTGAACCGTTATTGAAATTTAGTTGCGGATTGGTTAAAATTTGATTTTCTAATTCCTCAACCACAATTTCGGGGAAACGCTGGTCATAATCACGGGATTCCCAAAAGGAGGTTCTATAAAATTTAAAAACGTCCATATAGGAATAATCATAACGCGCTCCAGCTTCCAGAAGCAGTTGATCATTCAATTGGTAATCGACTACGAAATACATTCCCAAATCGTACATTTGATAATCAGGAATCAATCTTCTAACACCCGTATTTGGGTTTGCAAAGTTTTTTTGATACCTAGCCATGATTCCAGATTTGAGTGTAATAGCATCCGTTAAATAAGATTCTAAGTCCAGTAAAGCCGTGTGCGTGTCTAATTGTAAATCAGATGCAGCCTTGTTTTTGTCATCCCCCCGCCTGATATCAAACTCAAGCCGATTGTTTCTTTGAAAATCATATTGGATGCTTAGTTTTCCAAAGTTTTCAAACCGTTTAAATCCTTTTATAGTTGCCAAATGATGGGTGACATCTTGCCTAGGTGCATTGATCGTATATGTGAAATCGTTTACAATTAGTGGTACATCGCTGTCGATGGCTCTAATTTGATCTTGAGCACCGCCCAAATGTGAGGCCGCTAAAATGCCAATTTCATTTTTAAAGATTGAATAATACCCTTCAAAACCATAGTCAAAACGGTTGAAACCTACTTGTAAAGAAGCACTTCTCTCAAAAACTCCTGTATTGCTCAATACATAGTCGGGAGCTTCAAAATCTCCAAAGCGTTTTAAGGTTCCTTGCAGTGTTGCATGCCATCCGTTTTGATAACTTTTGGTCAATTTTGAACTCAACGCGGAACCCCGTCCATTACTGGTAGCTGTCATCAGACTTTTGCCATATAAACTATCTTTTACGGGAACTTTTGAGGTTTCAGCAATAATAACGCCCCCTACAGCGTCTCCACTGTATTGAAGTGCGCCAGCGCCTTTTATGACTGTAAGTTTGCTAACTGAATTTATATCGATGTTAGGAGCGTGTTCTGCACCCCATTCTTGGTCTTCCATCCGCACTCCATTATTGACAATGACGACACGACTGCTGTGAAGTCCGTTAATCATAGGTTTTACAACGGCATTTCCTGTGTTTAAAGAAGAGACACCGCTCAAATTTTTTAAGGCATCTCCAAGAGAACCACTACTAAAACGTTCCAATTCATCTTTGTCTATACTATTTTCAAGAGTTGTCTTGGATTTGTTGGTATAGGCACTCCCTTCAATCGTAATTTGGTTGAGCTCTTCTATATGATGTTCTAATTTGAATGATTTATTGGTATCTCCAGAAACTTTAACCGTAAATCCTTTTGTCAAACAATAGGGGTGTGAAACCTGTATGTAATAGGTGTCATTACAAAGGTTTGAAAAAGTAAATGTCCCATCAAATCCAGTCTGAACAGCTTGTTCAGTGTTAGCAATAGTAAGCGTGACTCCGATGAGCAATTGGCCATCGTGTATATCTGTTACTGTACCTGAAAGTGAGTTGTCACAATTTTGTGACACTGTTGTAATACTGCTAAATAGCAATACCAATAAAGCATAGGTGCGCATAAATTCTTAATTAACATTAAACGTATGTGTTTGTTAGTTAAGAGAATACAGGGGGTCCGCGCAGTTGTCTATTGGTTAATGTAGGGTAGTGAAATTGTAAAGGAGTAAAGTCTGTACTAAGCTTTACAGAGATTTGTGTTAGTAATAAGTCAGGATATGTAGCAATATCATAACTAATAGATGTGAGATGAAACGCACATACTTCGCAAGTTTTTTCAGATTTATGTATGTGAGTACTCTGGTCATTACAAGAAACGCCTTCGTGCCCTTCAACCATATGGCTAAACTGAATTGCAGTCGGAAGTATTAAAGCTAATAAAAGCAATACTGCTGCAATATTTTTACCAAGTTGATTTTTTAGATACATTTTTCTATAAATACAAGTTGCTAAATTAATAAATAATTTTAACTAAATGAACCCCGTTTGTGTTTTTATATTTAAAAGAAAGTGAAATCGATCTGTTTTACAGAGAATTTAGAATACATAAAGTTTTTCATTCAATTGATGAACTTCAATTATTCATATTTGTTTTAGGTTGATTCTAACGCTTTAATGTAAAGTGTGCTCTCAGTACTTCTGGGTTGGCCGTTATAGGATCTATATAGTTCAATGTAAACCAATAATCACTGGACGGTAATAGTGCCCCATTATAGGTGCCATCCCAGCCTTTTCCAGATGGGTTGACTTCTTTAATCAATTTCCCATAACGGTCAAAGATGTTGATTTTTGCATTCACTTGGTTAGAAACGCCAATGATATTCCAAGTGTCGTGATAGCCATCGCCATTTGGTGTAAAGTATAAAGGATAATCAATGACATAGACGAAAGCCTTGCCTTCACCACATCCATTGATGTCACGAACCGATACCATATGCTCCCCAGGCTTCACATCAATAAAGGTTCCAGAATCTTCCCAAGGTCCTTGATCTAGACTGTACTCATATTGTCCTTGCCCCGTTGCTACCGCTTCTATGACATGTGTATTTGCAAAAGCAGCCGTAGTGACTTGTGCCGTAACGATTGGTGGTGTGCTTTCAATTACTGTAAACGCTTCTATTGGTGCTGCACATTCCGTTATGAGGGTAGCATCATAGACTTCAAGAGTATAGACGCCTCCTTGAACAGGGGCATAGCTTGAGTTTGTACCTACAATAGTACCACTGGCATCTGCCCAAACAAATGTATAATCCACATCAGATAATCCAGTATCAATCACTAAAGGCGCTAAAACTTCTGAGCCATTTAAATCGACACACAATATATATTCTTCTTCGATTTCTACGATCGGCAAAGGATTCACTTCTAAAGTGACTTCCGCAGTCTCAAAGCATACAGAGCTATCAACCAAGGCTCCCGAACCGTCTAGTACTTGTGTGTCATTATCCACACGAGCGATGATAACTTGCGGGTTAACGCTATTTTCAAACAAGTTTGGCAACACATTAATATCAAGATCAGCATCTGACTGACTGGCATAATATCGAACTGTATAGTTTGCAGGGTCCTGACCATTTAATACAAAATTATCCTGAGTGGATAGATCAAATGGTACGCTGTCATTTGTTGGAATTCCATCTGTTTCTACGTTGTCATCACAAAGGACAAAAGAATCTAAAGGCGAACTGGCTTGGGCGGCTTCTTGAACGGCTAAATTAAATTGTAGCGTAGTGTTTCTACATCCTGTGTCTGTGTTTTCCACACTTACATAAATTATTTCAGGGTCACTACTATTGGTATATGGACTCGCTAAAAAGTTAATCCCTAAAGCCGCATCGGCTAAGCTCGTATGGTAGGTGACTTCAAACAAACTAGGGTCTTGACCACCGAGTATTAAACTACTTTGACTGTCTAAATCAAAATTAAAAATATCATCAGTATTAAGTTCACAAGCAATGAGGTCATCCACAACTGTTACATTTGGTAATGGATTTACAATTAAATCAAAATCCAAAACGGTATAACAACCGGTTAGATCATTTGTGACGCGGACGTGTATGGTCTGTGAGGGCGTTTCTATAGTTGTATAACTGCTAGGGTTTGGTAGGGCATTGACGCCGTCTAGTGCATCTTCTGGAGTTTCGTGATAGGTTGCAGAAACGTTTAATTCGCCATTAATAATAAGAGTTTCGTAGGTTCTTAAATTAAAGACTTCCAAACCATCGCCGCTGTTCGTATCGTCACAAGCTATTAAATTGTCTGGATTTAAATTTGGAGTGGGATTGGGGAGTACCCGAATGGTTAAGGTTGTAAGGACGTAACACCCAGTATCTAGGTCTGAAACGCGCACATGCAATGTTTGTGGGTTTGCTGCTGCAGGACTTATGGCAGTATTGGTGTATGCTGTTGGGTCTGCTATGGCATTCGTCGCATCCTGAGCATCTAAAAGTGTTGTGTAATACACCACTTCTAAGCTTCCATCTCCGTCCGTAATTTCCAAATTTTTATCAGTCAAATCAAAGATAGTTCTCTGGTCTGCTACGGCATCGTCACAAAGTTCTAACGGGGTAGGTAGAACAATTACGGGTAGGGGATTTACGATCAGTGGTAAAGCAACAGCTTTAAAGCACTCCGTTGTAATGTTTTCTACACGCACGAAAATTGTTTGTGTTGTTGGCGTTGTATTTAAATAGGTTAAAGGGTTGGCAATTTGATTTAATTTTAATTCTGCGTTTACAAACGTTTCATAGTATGTAACTTCAAAATCTAAGGGTGCTAGACCATTAAGAATTTGATCATCGGAAAGCGATAGGTCAAATAATACAATCCCGTCCGTATCGTCATCACATACTTCTAGAGGTTCTGGGTCAAGCTCTATTTGTGGGACATCATTAACGATCAATTGAAAATCTAAATACCTATAGCAGGCTGTCGTTATTGTGGTGTCTTCAATGCGCACATAGATGGTTTGTTGATAGGGTACAATATTAGAATAATCTCCTACAATGGCATTCACATTACTGATGGCCTCTGCTTGCGTTTCGTGGTAACTAATAATCAGGTTTGATAAAGTTCCTGTAATTTCGGCATCAAGCGCGGTCAAATCAAACGCGCCATAACCATCGGCATCTTCATCACATAATTCAAAGTCAATAGGCGTGATCGCATCAGGCGGACTTACCACCACTAAATCAAAAGGTGTTGTAGAATAACATCCAGTAATTGCAGTTAGATCATTTTCAATTCTCACAAAAATAGTTTGTAGGTCCGGAGTCACCGTTGTGTACAGTGCATCCAAAGGGTTGTCTCCAGTATCTGCATCGTCTTGCGACAAGTGATAGCTCACGACATTTTCTGCAATTCCAGCCCTTATGAGTTCTGTTTGAACAGAAATGTCTATAGTTGTAAGTCCATCCAAAACACCGTCATCATCACAAACAATTAAAGGAATTGGAGCTACAAATTCAGGTCGAGGTTCTACAGTTAAAGTGAAATTAACGTTTGAAATAAAACAAGCGGTTACCAAAGGATCGTTGTTCTGAACTTCTTCACGGACAAAAAGTGTAATCTGGTCAAAAATAGTATAGGGACTTGCTAAGGCATTCGCTCCCAAATCCGCATCTTCTTGAGTCGTATGGTAGGTGATTATGATCTCATCTGTATTTTGACTTCCAAGAACTACAGGGTCATAATCAGAGAGGTCTATTGTTAAAGATCCAGGGGTGTATGTACAGAGAATTTCATCTGGAACCTCGTTATACTCAGGTACTGGTAAAACTTGTAGTTGGATTGAATTAATACCAAAACAATCATTTCCTCTTTCGACTCTTAGGTATAATGTTTGAGCATCAGGAACCTCACTTGTATACTGGTCTGGTAATTGATTTAACTCTAGTAAAGCATCAATTTCATTTGCGTAATAAGCGATTGTCAATTGATTTGGATCTGTGATATCGTTGTTTGGATTGGCGACAATTAACGAAAGGATATAGTTATTAGCATCACTGAGCGTGAACAAGCCAAGTCCATCATAATCATTGCCATTCATTTCACTGTTGTCACACACAATTAGACCGGCATCTTCAGGGATGGGGTTAAAAATGGTTTCTAAAAAGAAAAATGAGGTTGTATAACAAGTCGTTGCTATATTTTCTACACGCACGAAAATTGTTTGTAAAGGGTTGAGGTTTGCATAAGCCGTTGGATTTGCAATGACATTTATCCCAGCATCTAAATCTCCTTGAGATAAGTGAAAGGTCAGTGCATAATTGGTAGGATCATCTCCCACCACTAGATTCTCGGCGGCTTCTTCTAAATTGTAAATAGAAATTCCATCTTGAACATCATCAATATCACATTGTACCAGTGGGACGTTAGTAACAACATTTGGTAATGGATCTACGCCAATAGTGTAAGGCCCAATAGCAGTACAATCTGTAGATATATTACTCACCATCAATACATATAGTGTTTGTGTTGTTGAGGTATTTGTATACAAGCCTGTAATAGGGTTCGTTCCATTCTCGGCATCAACTTGGCTTTCATAGTGTGTAATGGTGACATCTTGCCCATTTGCGATACTTCCATCTAGTGTTGTTAAGTCAAACACTTCTTCCAAATCACCAGAATTTGTATAATCACATTGGTAATATTCAAAATCTATAGGAATTACTGGCGTATCAAAAATTTCAATTCCAAAACTAGTCGTATCAAAACAGTCCGTATTATTTACGTTTTCAATCCGCACAAACACCGTTTCTTGAGTCAATACATTAGTATAAGGATTTGGGTATGCATTGGTATTGTCATCTGCATCTTGTTGAGTGGCGTGGTAGGAAATAGTGAAGCTTCCCTCATTTTGAGTATCCAAAACAGTGGGCGTCACATCCGCATCAAAATCAAAAGAAGAAACTCCGTCGTTGTTGTCATCACAGATGCTAATGTCTGTAACAGGGTTCGCCGTTGGAGTGCTATTGACAATGACATTAAACTCTTGAGTCACAAAACAATCCGTATTTGTATTGTTTTCAATCCGCACAAAAAGCACTTGATTAAAAGCCGTAGCATTATAATACGTAATAGGTAATGCATTACTTCCAGCAGTTGCTTCTGTAGAATTTAAGTGATAAGACACACTAAACAAAGCAGCGTCTTGCGTCCCCAATACAACAGTACTTAACGCAGATAAATCGGTATCTGTTTGCCCGTTTGTAAGATTCCCATCTGCACCATCATCACAACTTTGTAAATCGTTAATAGTAATGATAACCGGCGTATCAAAAATTTCAATTCCAAAACTAGTCGTATCAAAACAGTCCGTATTAT
>CAWVRW010000042.1:0-14547 GCA_963933105.1 uncultured Formosa sp. | reverse complement strand
AAAGATGACTTTTGTCAGCTTTGGTGCTTTTTACTAAAATAGTTTCAAATGTCATTCGTTTATGTTTCGATTAAATTTCCTTCCAAGGCTGTACGTATATAGGGTGGTAAATAGGACAATGCTGATGGAACTTAAAGGCATTAAAATAGCAGCGACTATCGGTTCTAGATGTCCTGAAACCGCAAAGCCCAAGCCTATAAAATTATAGCACAATGAAAAAATAAAGGCATAGAAAATGACCTTTTTTCCTTTTCGGGACAGGTTGATAAATGCCGGAATATCTTTAAATCGAGTGGCTTCTAAAATACCGTCACAAGCAGGTGAAAATACATTGATATTCTCTGAAATTACCAGTCCAACATCGCTCTGTGCAAGGGCGCCCGCATCATTTAGTCCATCACCAACCATCAGTACATTTTGGCCTTTTGCTTGCAGTGCTTTTATGTAATTGAGTTTGTCGATGGGTTTCTGATTGAAAACAAGATCAGTATGGGTGGGAAGGATCCCTTCTAAATAGTTTTTTTCGCCTTCATTATCTCCAGAAAGCACCGCAAGTTTACAGTTTTTAGCCAGTGATTGAAACACGTTTTGCATGCCTTTTCGATAGTCGTTATAGAAAATATAGCAACCTTTATAAGTGTCGTTTGTACTGATGTGTACGGTAGTTTGATTTTGTGTTGATTGATTAAATTCAGATTGGGCACTCGCCACAAAGGCATAGGAACCGACTTTGATTTTATTTTTATCGAGTACTCCAACAATTCCTTGTCCGATTTCTTCCTGAAAATCATCGAGTGTATGAATGTTATGTTCCTGAAGTAAATGATATAAGGAGCGACTCAAAGGATGGTTAGAGGCACGTAGGGTGGAGGTCAGTAAAGACTGTTCGTCTTCTGTCAGTTGGATGCCTTCATAGGTAATTACATTTTTATAGTTTGTAGTGAGCGTGCCTGTTTTGTCAAAGACAACGGTGTCAACATTCGCGAGTTGTTCAATCACACCACTGTTTTTGACGTAACATTTATGGGTTCCGAAAATGCGCAACAGATTTCCAAGTGTAAAAGGAGCCGCAAGTGCAATGGCACAAGGGCAGGCAACAATGAGTACGGCCGTAAAAACAGTCAGTGCTAGCGAAGGGTTGTAAACGAACCAAAAGAGGGTTGCTAAAAGGGCAATGCTAAGGATGCTTATCGTAAACCGTTTGCTGATTTGATCTGTGAAGGTTTGAAAACTACTTTTGCCGTTTTTACTAATAATTTCATTGGACCACAGTTGGGTGAGGTAACTTTGCTCAACAGATTTTAAGACGTCCATTTCGATCACGCCACTTTGCTGTCGTCCGCCCGCAAATAAGTGTTCTCCGGGTTGTTTAGAAACCAGTTCAGCCTCCCCGGTAACAAAGCTGTAATCTATTAAAACAGTTCCTCTAATTAAGACCCCATCAACGGGAATCAATTCGTTATTTCTAATGATGATTCTATCGCCCGCCATTAAATCATAAACTTGTGCTTGCTCTTCTTGAGAACCTTTGTAATCCTTAGAAGTATTGTTTTTTGTCAATCGGGTTACGGCAATTGGAAAGTAAGATTTGTAATCTCTTTCGAAAGAGAGAAAGGCATAGGTTTTTTGTTGAAAAAATTTACCTAACAATAAGAAAAACACCAATCCAGCCATGCTGTCCAAAAATCCAGAACCCCAGTCCATTGTAATCTCAACAGTGGAGCGTATAAAAAGCACCAAAATACCGATGGCTATAGGAACGTCGATATTTAAGAGTTTAGAGCGGATGCTTTTATAGGCCGAAACCAAATAATCACTCCCTGAATAGAATGCGACAGGAATTGAAAACACTAAAATGAGCCATCTAAACACAGGCTTATAGCGGTCTAGCCAAAACTCGGACACTTCAAAATATTCGGGAAACGATAAAAACATAATGTTCCCAAACGCGAATCCAGCGACCCCTAATTTATAAATAAGACTCCGATTAACGGCAGGTGTTTTGGCATCGGAATCGTTTAAGGAGATATTAGGTTCATAGCCAATTTTACAGAGTAAAAGAACGAGTTGGTGAAGCGTTATTTTTTCTGAAGTGAAGCTAATTCGAACTTTTTTCTTAGGAAAATTTACTTGTGTAGTTTTTATGTCTGAGTTTAATTTATTTAAATTTTCGAGGATCCAAATACAAGAACTGCAATGAATGGATGGAATGACAAACGAGACTATTTTTGTGGAGAGCTCGTCAAACTCAAGAAGTTTTTGAGCAATTGTTTCATTTTTTAGATAATCAAACTTGCCATCATATTTTGAGGGGATACTTCCTGGCGATGTTTCCAATTCGTAATAATACGACAGGTCGTTTTCGTTTAAAATATCAAAAACGGTTTTGCAGCCATAACAACAAAAACAATGGTTTTGATGCTTGATGGTCGTGGTTGTACATTCATCTCCACAATGGAAACACACATCCATAGGATATCTAAGTTAGGTTAAAAGTTCATGTACAAATATGTAGATAAGCATCTTTAAAAAAGATGACTTTAGTCACCATTGTATATTTGAAGACCCTCCCTGTAAATTCAATTTATTTTAAAAATTTAACATTTATTTCTTCCAAATTATATTAATAATGTTACTTTTATTACATGGAAAACTATAAAGAGGACCGATGTGAGAATTGCTTAGTGAGGCAATTAAACGCACTGAATTCTCTTAATAAGGACCAATTAAAGCGTATTTCGGACAGTAAAGTTTCTAAGTCTATAAAAAAAGGAGACGCTATATTTGAGGAAGGGGAAAAGCTAAATGGTGTTTTTTGTGTTCGAAATGGGGTGTCCAAGCTTTCTAAAATGAGCGATAATGGAAAAGACACCATCATTAAAATAGCCACTCGTGGTGAAGTATTAGGACAACGCTCCGTGATTACGGAAGAAAAAACGAATCTAAGTGCCGTTGCTGTCAACGATATGGAAGTCTGTTTTATTCCTAAAGTTCATCTACTGGAAAGTATTAATGACAACCCTGGTTTTGCAAAAGCAATACTTCTTCAAATGGCAAAAGACCTTAAGTTTGCGGATAATGTGATTGTTAATATTGCGCAAAAAACTGTCAAACAGCGTTTGGCCGAAGCGATATTATACCTTGATAAAAATTTTGGGGTCGATGCTGAAGGTTTTATAGTAATGACATTGACCAGAGAAGACATTGCAAATATTGTAGGAACCGCCAAAGAAACCTGTATTCGAACATTGACGAGCTTCAAAAAACAAGGATGGATTTTTACAGAGGGTAAACGCATTAAAATAGAAGACCATAATGCGCTTTTAAAACTCGCAGAAAACAGATAGATATTAAAATTACAACACCAATTTCATTAATGAAACACCATACACAAGATTTAAAATCATACATCACGGATGTTCCAAATTTTCCAAAAAAGGGAATTATATTTAAAGACATCACTTCGTTACTTGAAAGTCCAGAAGGCGTAAGCCTCTGTCTAGAGTCGCTTTTGTCGGAGCTGAAAAATAAACAAATTGACAAAGTTGTGGCTATTGAAGCACGCGGATTTTTCTTTGGAATGCTGTTAGCTCAGTCTCTAAACGTACCGTTTGTGCCCGTTCGAAAACCTGGGAAGTTGCCTCGAAAAGTGATCACCCAATCCTTTGATTTAGAGTATGGGTCGGATGTATTAGAATTACATGAGGATGCGATACAACCTGGAGATAAAATTTTAATTCACGATGACGTCTTAGCCACAGGAGGTACTGCTGAAGCAGTTTGTAAGATGGTAGAATCTTTAGGCGGTCAAATTGTTCAATGTAATTTTATCATAAAACTTGATTTTCTTGAGGGCTCCAAAAAAATAGAGTCCTATCCTGTCTATGCTGCGCTGCGCTATTAATCCAACGCTTTTTTGGTCACATACAGCCGCCAACCAAATAATGCCATTTGCAATTTTGTTGCTTTGCTTAGGTCAACGCGTTTTTTAGTCAAACTAGGAAGGATCCATTTATTGACCTTTGCGAGAGTTTTAAAAAGTGCTTTTGAATTCATACTCCAAAAATAGAAATTCTTCTTCTAATTTTACACAAATTTCATATCTTAGATTTATCTTCGTAAAAAAAATACACACGTATGGATATTGTTTTGATGCTGTTTGGATTTGGTCTTCTGGTTATAGGGGGTGAATTTTTGGTACGTGCATCTGTTGCCTTGTCGTTTAAACTCAATATCTCCAAAATGGTGATTGGACTCACAGTAGTGTCTTTTGCCACCTCGCTTCCAGAACTTTTAGTCAGTTTAAATGCCGCTTTGAATGGGTCTCCATCTATTGCAATTAATAATGTTATTGGATCTAATATTGCCAATATTGGTTTGGTACTTGGAATTACTGCCTTGATAGGAACGATTTATGTGGATAAAACATTCTATAAAATCAACTGGCCTGCACTGATCGTTTTTTCGCTTGCTTTTTATTATTTCTTAAGTAACGACCTAAAATTAGACGCCGTTGAAGGCGCAGTTCTGTTTCTTAGTTTACTTCTTTTTATTGCCTATTCGCTTAAAAATTCAAAAGGAATTGAAGCAGACGATTCTATGGATGCCTTGACGATGATTTCTAATTTCAAAATCGTAATATGGCTAATCATTGGGGGCGTTGCTTTGTATTTTGGCGCCAAATGGTTGGTTGACGGTGCTGTTGTGATTGCTCAAAAAATAGGCGTTAGTGAGGCGGTAATTTCGGTCTCCGTTATTGCAGTGGGCACGAGTATTCCTGAACTTGCAGCTTCTGTGATTGCCGTACTACGAAAAGAAAAAGCCATCTCTTTAGGGAATTTAATAGGTTCTAATATTTTTAATATTGGTTCTGTGCTTGGATTGACAGCGATGATCAAACCGATTGTTGTTGAGGATCCTGAAATCCTTTCTAGAGATATTATTTGGATGCTTGTATTTGCAGGGCTTTTATTCCCTATAGCATTGATTTTTAAACGGCATGAAATTAAAAAAATAGAAGGCTTTTTACTGGTCTTTTTGTATGGAGTTTTTATTTTTTCCGTATTTTCTTAAGCTTAAAATATATTTAATATAACAATAATCTAAAACGAAATATTATGAATACTTACGAATGTAAAGAATGTGGAATGGCTGTCAAAGCAAGCTGTGGAAACTGTGATGTACCTTTAGAAAATGGAATGATTGATCTTGCGGATGGTTCACAAGTTCAAGTGTCTAAATGTCCAAAGTGTGAGGGTAAAATTAAGTCGCCAATGTGTTGTGGTGCGGATATGAGTTGTAATCTATAACTAGTCAACTTGGCACTCAATCGAAAAGCACAAGGATTCATACGAAAATCCCACCGTTATTTAGGGTTGTTTTTAGGCATACAATTTATGTTTTGGACTGTTAGTGGCCTTTATTTCAGTTGGACTGATATTGATGAAATTCATGGTGATGCGTACAGAATAGATTCCCATCCTCACGGATTCTCAAACTTGTTAGTTCCTAACGAATCATTTTCAGGAATGAACATTCATCAAATCTCACTTCGGGATTTGAAAGGCGTGCCTCATTATTGGATCAATGGAACGGACTTGTACAATGCGTTATCATCTGAAAAACGAGATGGAATTTCTGAAGATGAAGCCCTTTATGTAGCGCGTCAAAATATGGTTTCAGAGCTAAAGGTTGCCTCTGTTGAGTTTATTGAATCAACTGATGCGCATCACGAATACCGTTGTAAACGCCTGCCTGCCTATGCCATTAATTACACACATCCAAATGCCATAACCGCTTATGTTTCTTATGAAGATGGTGCGTTTCAGACCGTACGTCACAGAAGCTGGCGCTGGTTCGATTTTTTATGGATGACCCATACCATGGATTATCAATCCCGTGATGATTTTAATACAACCGTATTAAGAGTCTTTTCACTTTTAGGTCTGATTACCGTCATGAGTGGATTTCTTTTGTGGGTGGTATCTTCACAAAGGCTCAGCAAACTTAAAAAGAAGTTATTTTAACGGAGGTGCTTATAATAAAAACAGTTTTCTTTTTTAGAGTTCTGTGAATTCTAGTTTAATAAGTAACTACTTAATTCTTCTGTACTTGTTGTAGTGGATGCAGTTGTCACGGTGCCCGTTGCGCCTAATTGCTGGATCAGTAAAATGACTTCAGGGCTTAATTGAAACCCCTGCGTAGTTTCGGCACGAAGAAGACCAATATCTCCCCCATAAGAATAACGAACGGTTAAAACATCCTGAGGTTGGATAACGTTGATGGTTTGGCTCGTTCCAAAAATCATTACTGTGCCAGTAACTGATATGTTAAGTTTTAACACCGCCTCATACACATTTGTGTACGTCATACCGTTCACAGACGTTGTTGGGTAGAAGTCTTCTTTTGTTGTGCTTAAGGCATAACTTATTTCAATGGGTACCATGGTGCCTTGGATGTCAATAATTTCGGAAAAACTATCTGACATATCGGAGAGAATTTCTCCGTCAGAAGCGTCTAAGTCAAATATTGTCAGGTCATTAATTGCAGGCATTTGAGTGATTGGAATGTCAATTGGAAGCTCTAAAGTCCCTGTGTATTTTAAGGTAGTTGCTGTTTTAGACAAACTTCCGTTTACTAAAAGCGTATTCATTGTACCTAGCGCATCCATGCCATTGTTTACCTGATATGTAAAATCATTTGCCGTTGAGGTTGCTATATATAAAGAATCCGTTCCTGTGAAATTCATTGCAGGGGTGTCAGCACTTGTGCTTTCCACGTCATAAATCCAATAATCTCCTAGTGTGGTTGGCGTATAATTTATAGGATCTGGATCTGGATCTGGATCTGTTTCCTCTATGTCCGGATCGTCACTCTCGTCATAAGTTTCGTTTGAACAACTGAAGACACTTAATGCAAATAAAAATAAAATAGGTTTTAGTGGGCTCATAATGCTTTGATTTTGTTGTAAATATAGAAAAAAAATCAAAACGAGAAATTTAAATAAAAGATTCTGATATTCGGAATATCTAAAGTGACAATTTCTTAAAAACAAAAAACCCACTCAATGAGTGGGTTTTTAAAATTGTAAGGATAAAAAAATTATTTTTTATTAACGTTTTGAATGTATTTATTCAAAGCCATTGTCATGGATGGCATTTCGGTAGTTGGTGCAGAAATATCGACACGAAGGCCTTTATTTTCAACCGCTTTTACGGTTGTATTTCCAAACACAGCAATCCGCGTATCATTTTGTTTGAAGTTTGGAAAGTTGTGAAATAAGGAATCAATTCCAGATGGACTGAAAAACACTAAGATGTCATAATACACATCTGCTAAATCAGATAAATCACTGATGACGGTATTATAAAACACGGCTTGTTTCCATTTTACTCCAAGTTCGTTCAGCATTATTGGAACGATCGGTTTCAATTTATCAGAAGAGGGTAATAAAAATTTCTCTTCTTTATATTTTTTGATTAATGGAGAAAGGTCCTGAAAATTACGGGTACCAACATAAATTTTACGCTTACGGTACACTACATATTTTTGTAAATAAAAAGCAACCGCTTCCGATTGGCAGAAATATTTCATGCTATCTGGCACCTTAAAACGCATTTCTTCTGCAACTCTAAAGAAATGATCTATAGCATTTCTGCTGGTCATAATGATTGCAGTGTAGCTTGAGAAATCAACTTTTTGTAATCGTACTTCTTTAGCTGTGACACCTTCCACATGAATAAAGGGACGGAAATCAATTTTTACTTTTTGCCTGTCTTGCAAATCGAAGTAAGGAGAGTTTTCTACTTTTGGTTCGGGTTGAGACACCAAAATTGTTTTTACTTTCATAGATCAATTACTCTAAAATGTTAATTTATATCCGACGAAAACAGCTTACACAATAGTATGTACGGCCCAATTTCGAGAGTGCAAAGATACAAAATAAAATAAAAGAAATTATTGATAAGTAGTTTTTGATACGTTTTAATCGATTTCATGAACCCTATCAACAGAATTAACCCAGAAATCACTAGAACAAGAACCAATAATGTGTGGTGATTGGGGGCTCCGAAAATCAATAAAGAATTGAGAGGAAGTAACACAACCCCCAAGAAATTTAAAAAACTAACTTGTTGAAACACATAACTATGAAACAATTTTGGAATGGCAAATAAATAACCAATCCCTAATTCTAACAAAATCTTGATGAGTGCTCCAGCTCCTAGTATGCCTGCTAGTTTTAGAAACAAAAGGACGTCTATTTCTGGGTTTTTTACGTAGTGAGTGTAGGTAAGTATACCGATAAGCGTACCGTTTATGCAGAAATTTAAAAACAAAACGATATCAAAAGGGTCTAAAAATTTATGATCTTTGAAATAAATTCTCAAATAATTGGAGTTCCCAAAAAGTCTTAAGAAATCTGCAAAACGATTGAAATTTATAAGCTTAGCACTTACAACAATAGCAAGACTGGCTACAATAAATGCAGTATACAAATCGTTAAATAGAACCTCTCTAAGCATACACAAATCTATGAAGAATATTTATAAAAAGAGTCCGCTAAAAATATCTTACTTTTGCTAAAATTTTTCTACTGAATGCAAGACGCCATTGTCATCATACCCACCTACAACGAGATTGAAAATATTGAGGGCATCCTAGCGGCTGTTTTTTCGCAATATAAAGAAGTTCATGTGTTGGTTGTAGATGACAATTCACCAGATCAAACGGCCCAAAAAGTAGAATCGCTTCAAGGTACTTATGCCGACCGTCTTTTTTTACTAAAACGAAGTGGAAAACAGGGGTTAGGCACCGCCTATATTGAAGGATTCAAATGGTGTTTAAATCGTTCCTATGAATTTATTTTTGAGATGGATGCCGATTTTTCTCACAACCCTAAGGATCTTCAACGACTTTATGACGCCTGTAAGTTACAGAATGCAGATGTGGCCGTAGGGTCGCGTTATATAAAAGGGGTGAATGTGGTCAATTGGCCTTTAGCAAGAGTGTTACTTTCGTATGGTGCTTCACTCTATGTTCGCATCATTACGGGTATGAAAGTCCTCGATCCCACGGCAGGTTTTGTGTGTTACAAACGAAAGGTTTTAGAGACCATCGATTTGGAAGCTGTAAAATTTATTGGCTACGCATTTCAAATTGAAATGAAATACACCGCCTACAAAAAAAACTTTAGTATCAAAGAAATCCCAATTATCTTTACCGACAGACTCCATGGAGTTTCCAAGCTTAATAAAGGAATCATATCCGAAGCAATTCTAGGGGTTATCAAAATGCGATTAAAAACAATTTTAGGAACATCATAAATGCACAAAAAATCTATACTCATAAAAAATGCACGTATTGTCAATGAAGGTAAAACCTTTGAAGGCGATGTATTAATTGAGGATCAGTATATCAAAGAAATTGCCAGCTCCATAAGCGTTAAAAACTCCAATATCACGGTCATTGATGCAGAAAATAATTTCCTCATTCCAGGTGTTATTGACGATCAAGTACACTTTAGAGAGCCCGGTTTGACGCACAAAGCTACGATTGAAACTGAATCTAGAGCAGCAATTGCAGGTGGGATCACCTCTTTTATTGAGATGCCAAACACCAATCCGCAAGCCACTACCATTGAGAAATTGGAAGATAAGTTTCAGATTGCTGCCAATACATCATCTGCAAACTACTCCTTTATGTTTGGTGGAACGAATGATAATTTGGAAGAAATTTTAAAAGTAGATCCACTTAAAGTCGCAGGGCTTAAATTGTTCTTAGGGTCTTCAACAGGGAATATGCTTGTTGACAATCCAGAGGTTTTAGAAAAGATATTTAAAAGCACCGATTTATTGATATCCGTTCATTGTGAGGACGAAGACACCATCAAAAAAAATACAGCTCTTTATTTGGAACGCTATGGCGAAGACATTCCTATCAACTGTCATCCAGAAATTAGAAGTGCAGAAGCCTGTTATATTTCATCGTCAAAAGCGATTGCCTTGGCCAAAAAAACCGGAGCTCGCTTGCACGTGTTTCATCTTTCAACAGCAAAAGAAACGGCTTTGTTTTCAAACAAAAAACCACTAAAAGACAAAAAAATTACCGCTGAGGTTTGTGTACATCACCTGTGGTTTTCAGATGAAGATTATGACAAAAAAGGTACTTTTATCAAATGGAATCCTGCTGTAAAATCAGCCACCGATAGAGATGCATTGTGGAAAGCCCTTTTGAATGATAAAATTGATGTGATTGCATCCGATCATGCACCGCACACCCTTGAAGAAAAATCGAACACATATACCAAAGCACCCTCTGGCGGTCCTCTTGTACAACATGCGCTAGTAGCCATGATGGAGGCCCATCATAACGGACGAATTTCGATTGAAAAAATGGTAGAGAAAATGTGCCATAATCCTGCAATATTATTTCAAATTGAAAAAAGAGGTTATATTAAAGAAGGCTATTTTGCCGATTTAGTACTTGTGAACCCAAACAATCCTTGGACGGTGACTAAAGAGAATTGTCTATACAAATGTGGGTGGTCGCCTTTTGAAGGTTCAACCTTTAAGTCTCGTGTCACACACACCATCCTCAACGGGACGGTTGTGTATGAAAATGCAAATTTTACAAACCACAATGCAGCCATGCGTTTAACATTTAACAGATGAAAACAGTCCTTTTAGTCGTGAGTATTTTGTTTTTTATGTCCTGTGAAAACTTAGACATGAAAAAACCATCTAATTTGATTTCGGAAGATCAAATGGTAGAAATACTTTACGATGTGGTGCTTATCAATTCCGCAAAAGGAGTCAATAAACAATTACTACAAAAGAATATCAAAAACCCTCAAGCCTATGTTTATAAAAAACATAATATTGACAGTCTTCAGTTTGCAGAAAGCAACGCCTATTACACCTTCAAAAGTGATATTTATAAGTCTATTTATGAGAAGTTAGAGTTGAGACTAACAACTCAAAAAACAGAATACGAAGCACTGCTTGATGAGAAAAAACGGGTTAAAGATTCCCTAAGAGAGCGTAAGAAAATCAAAATGGATACCTTGAATGTTGAGCGTGAAAAACAATTTAAATCTAAGCTGAAACGTCCTTCGAAAAAATTTGACACACTTCAGAAACGACCGTTGAAATAGGGCTGAATTTAAACGCAGTTTCAGCCTCTAAAAACTTATCCGAACAATAGTAACTTTTAGTCCTTAAAGTCTTACTCAGATTTTTAGTAAGGAGTCTTTTTTTACCTCTTAATTTATGTTTCAACCAATCCAGTCGCCATGCGAAAGAGAGCATCCATTTACGCGCTATCTTTTTGGGAGGCGCTAGTTTGAAAGCGTTTGAAATTAATGTTGTGAAATCTAAAAAAGAAAGGTTCTCTGCAACCATAATATAACGTTCATTCTTGCGGTCACCGTTCATTAAGGAAACCATCCCTTTAATAACATCAGTGACCCCCACATAGCCAGAAACGCCTTCTGTGACATAGCGAAGTCCCTTGTAAACACGCTTAAACAAACCACCACTTCCAGAGCGAAAAAAGCCAGGGCCTAAAATGACACCAGGATTCACAATCACGCTTGGGACGCCTTCTTGAATGCCACGCCAAACTTCCATTTCAGCTTCATATTTTGTAATCGCATACACACTTTGTTGGTCTTCTGGATTCCAAGTCGTTTCTTCTGTTATTTTCACAGGATCATACCCCATCGTGGCGACAGAACTCACATAGCACAATTTCTGAATGCCGTTAATAACACTCAAATTCACAATGTTTGCAGTTCCTGAAATATTTGTCTCTCGTAATTTATAATAATCGTTTGGGTCAAATGAAATCAAGGCAGCGCAATGGTACACATGCGTTACGCCTTTAAAAGCTTCAGCAAGTTTTGGAAGGTCATTTAAATCAGACTGTATCCATTCTATTCTATCAAACTGAGCATCAACGGAATCTGTGTAATAGGCGAAGATTTGTTTCACCTTGTCAACGGTTTTTTGACTACGATAGAGGGCGCGAATTTTTTGTTGAGACTTTGTAAGTTCAAACAACAAATGACTTCCGACCAATCCTGTACCTCCCGTGACTAATATCATACCACTAAATTACTATTTTTTCTTTTCTCGTCGCTAATGAATCTGTTATCTTTGTCTTAATTAAATTTATTAAAATGGCCAGTAATTTTATTGAAGTCTTGCGTTGGAGAGGAATGATCCATGATGTTATGCCCGGAGCAGAAGAACATTTGTTAGAACAAATGAGAAGTGCTTATGTGGGTTTTGATCCCACTGCGGACTCTCTACACATAGGAAACCTTGTACCAATTATGCTGTTGGCTCACTACCAACAATGTGGACACAAGCCATTTGCCTTGGTCGGAGGAGCTACTGGAATGATTGGAGATCCCTCTGGAAAATCGACAGAACGAAATTTTCTAGACGAAAAAACACTGCGTCACAACCAAGAAGCCATAAAAAGCCAACTCGCTCATTTTTTAGATTTTGATAGCGGTGAAAAAAATGCCGCCGTCCTTGTTAATAATTACGACTGGATGAAAGATTTTTCATTTTTAGATTTTATTAGAGATGTAGGAAAACATATCACCGTCAACTATATGATGGCGAAAGATTCTGTGAAAAACAGAATTTCAGCAGAAAGCTCCGATGGGATGAGTTTTACAGAGTTTACCTATCAATTGGTACAAGGCTATGATTTCCTTCATTTGTTTAAAGCACACGACTGTACCATTCAGATGGGAGGAAGTGACCAATGGGGAAATATTACTACAGGAACCGAACTCATCAGACGTGTAGGAAATGGAAAAGGATTTGCAATTACCTGTCCTTTGATTACAAAATCAGACGGTTCAAAATTTGGTAAAAGTGAGGGTGGAAATGTATGGTTAGACGCCAAAAGAACCTCCCCTTATAAATTCTACCAATATTGGTTAAATTCTAGTGATGATGATGCTGAAAAGTACATTAAAATATTTACGTTTTTAGAAGAAGAAGAGATCAAATCGCTCATTGAAGCACATAAAGAACAACCCCATTTAAGACAACTCCAAAAACGTTTGGCACAAGAAATCACCACCATGGTGCACAGTCAAGCTGATTTTGAAAATGCCGAAAAAGCATCCACTATTTTATACAGTAAATCGTTTAAAGCCGACATTCAAACTTTGGATGAAGCCACTTTTTTAGATGTCTTTGAAGGCGTGCCAACGGCTGATGTTTCAAAAACATTTTTAGAATCTGGATTGGATATGATTGCTGCTCTCTCCGCAGAAACAAATTTTTTAGCTTCTAATGGTGAAGCGCGTCGCGCATTGAAAGAAAATTCGATTTCGGTGAATAAAGAAAAAGTAGGGGAAGACTATAAAATTTCAAGCACTGATTTAATCAACGGTACTTATGTGATTATCAATCGCGGGAAACGCAGTACCTTTATCATTCGAGTGGTTTAAAGCACCATCAAATTACAGCCTCTAATGTCGGACTGATCAAAGCGGCCTAAGATTTCAAAACTGCCATCCGGCTTTATTTTACCTAAATCTTGAGTCGCAATAAACGCACACGAATTGATGTTTGCCAAGTCAATAATATTCACCCCACCGGATTTTCCAATTGGCTGAATGCTCAGTGCATCTTCTGGGTCTCTTGTCAAAATTTTCATCCATGGCGGTGTGTCAAAAACACCCTCTCCTTTAGAGTAGGCTTGTGACAACAACTCCGTCATTCCGTATTCGCTATGAATGGTCTCGACACCAAATCCCTGTTTTAAAATCGCATGTAATTCCGATTTCACAAGTTCTTTTCGTTGGCCTTTCATGCCGCCCGTTTCCATGATGATGGTGTGTTTTAGTTCAAACGAATGCGCTTCAATCAAATCTAATAACGCATAAGAAACCCCCATGAGCAAGGTTTTTTGACCTTTAGTTTCTAGGGCAATTAAGGTGTTTTTCAAAGCTTCTAAATCGTGTAGATAAAATCCGCTCTCGGACTGTTTGGACTGTTCAATCATGTCATTTGCCATATAGACCAATGACGAGCCTTCGCGCTCTAGGTAAGAAGGTAACAGTGCTAATACAGTGTAGTCTTCAATGTTTCCATAAAACGATTTGAACCCACTTCTAAAACTTTGTTTGTAAACCTCCAAATCACATACATGGTGTTTGCTTAATACACTCCCCGTGGTGCCACTGCTTGTAAAGGTGGCTTCCGCTGGTTTGTTGGTGGATACAATGGTATGGGTCTTAAAAAATTCAATCGGTAGAAAAGGAATCTGTTCTATGGTGGTCACTGTACTCGGGTGTATGTAGAGTAAATCACAAAACGAGCGATAGACAGAATTGTGTTCAAATTGAAATTTGAAAACGTCTAAAGCGGTGGCTTTAAAATCGGCTTCGGATTGGATGTTGAAAATTGAATTTTTGGTATTCATGTACGTTGATGTTCCACCACAAAAATAGCTAAAAATAAAAAGAGCGTTACCATCTGGCAACGCTCTTTTGAATTATTTTAAAAAGGGATTACTGAA
>CAWVRW010000041.1:0-15092 GCA_963933105.1 uncultured Formosa sp. | reverse complement strand
TTGATGGTGTTGTTTCTTTTGGTAAAATAAAAAGAGGTAACCGTGAGATTATCATCGAATCTAAATTAGGAGATATTAAAAAATACCTTGTTAAATTATCGAATCAAATCTTAGTACAAGAGAACGATTTTGTAAAAGCAGGGATGCCATTATCAGATGGTTCAATTACTCCTAACGATATCTTAAACATTAAAGGCCCATCGGCTGTTCAACAATACTTAGTAAATGAAGTTCAAGAAGTTTACCGATTACAAGGGGTAAAAATTAATGACAAGCATTTCGAAGTAGTGGTAAGACAAATGATGCGTAAGGTTCGTATTAAAGATTCTGGAGATACTATCTTCTTAGAAGATCAATTGGTTCATACTTCTGATTTCATTAAAGAAAATGATGAAATTTTTGGAAAGAAAGTCATTGAAAACGCAGGAGATTCTGAAAACCTTAAGGAAGGTCAAATCATTACAGCCCGTATCTTAAGAGATGAAAATTCTTTACTGAAACGTGAAGATAAGGCAGTCGTTGTTGCAAGAGATGCAAGTCCAGCAACCGCAACTCCAATCTTACAAGGAATCACAAGAGCTTCTTTACAGACTAAATCGTTTATCTCTGCGGCATCGTTCCAAGAAACTACTAAAGTTCTTAACGAAGCAGCTGTGAATGGTAAAGTGGATACTTTAGAAGGCTTAAAAGAAAATGTAATTGTTGGACACAGAATTCCAGCAGGTACAGGATTGAGAGCTTATGAAAATATCATTGTAGGTTCTAGTGAAGAATTCGAAGAATTGATAGAAAAGAAAGAAGAATTAAACTTTAATTAAGCCCTATGAACACTCCAAAAGACCCTTCGAAAAAAGGACAGATTAATATTGAGTTAGATGATACGGTAGCGGAAGGTACCTATTCAAATCTAGCGATTATCAACCATTCTGTTTCTGAATTTGTAGTCGATTTTGTAAGCATCATGCCTGGGACGCCAAAAAGCAAAGTGAAGTCACGTATTATACTGACGCCACAACATGCAAAGCGTCTTGCAAAAGCCTTACATGAAAATGTAAAACGGTTTGAGCAAGCACACGGCGAAATTAAAGATTATGAGCAACCTCCAGTCCCGCTTAATTTTGGACCAACCGGACAAGCTTAGTTCTTATTACATATAAAAAAATCTCACTGAAAAGTGAGATTTTTTTGTTTAAAATTGATTTCTAATCCTTGAGTGTATTCCAAAGTTGGTAGTTATTAGAAACCGAACTTCTTCTTCATAAATGGCTCTATCGTTGAAGCTGATGAGACTTTAATATGTATGGCTTTAAGGACACTTGAACTGACATTTCCAACAGCTCTTTCGGGGTTTTTTAATTAAAAAATTAACAACAGTTTGATTTGGAAACTCTCTTAACCTTGAACAGTTAACAAAACTATCCTTTTTTAAAAATGGATGATTCTTTTTGTCAATCTTTAAATGGAGTGATTTTAAGTAAGAATTATAAGCTACATTAAGATTAACTTCAGAATTAATTACAACGTACGCAATAGAAATCTCATGGTCGTCTTTTGCAACTACAACTATATATTTATCATAAGTGATTGTAAAATCAGGAACCTTAATTAAAAGGGTATTTCCTAAATCGATATTTCTTTTGGCAAAATCATTTTTTAAATTGTCTGGAAAGAAATCCCCTAAACTCATATCAACTCTAAATTGTCGTTAGCTTTTTGTTGATTTATAAAGTTTAATAAATTGTCATCCGCACCAGCTGCTTTAGCCATGTCCAAATAATCAATATTCCAACTCGCTTTATTATATGCGTAATCGTGTGATTTATCAGTTAAAACAAGGAATTCTAAATCTTTGTTTTCTTCTACCGATTCGTTAAGACATTCTAAATCACTTTCAGATAAAAAATCTAAATCGGGTTCAATTAAAGATTTAACAAAATAGCTATGATATGTAGCGACAACTTCTTCTAATCCCTCAATATTCTCGTCGACTACATTTTTGACAAAAGAAGGAACGGGGCCATATTTCATTTTAACGTATGTATCGCCAAAAATGGGTCTGCCATACTTTAAAAGATGTTTTTGATCTGCAAAATATAAAATTTTGTAAATCTTGTGCGTATCAGCCTTTTCAAGTTTAGTTATTACAAACAGAAGACTGTTGACAGCTTTTTCTTTATGTAAATTAAAGTCTCTCATACTATTTAGCGGCTTTCATTTTAAGTCAAATGAACATGATAAAGTTACAAAAAAATAATTACTGTCAAAAATGGATGTAAAAGACAGCTATATCCGTGCCTAATTTTATTTTTATTAACTGTTGCACTTATTGTTAAAATTTAGTGAACGACACCCGCTAAGTCGGAAAATCAAAGATTCGACGAAGTCACACATTGCCTAGCAGCTAGAAACGTTGTAGGCAAACGTTATTTTATAAAATTATCATATGCTTTATTAATCCCCAGTATTATTTCCTCTAAACTCTTATGTCTCTTTACAGTATTTATGTTCTTGTAAAGTTGTCGACTTCTTTTAATAGGTCCGTGGTCTTCTATATATCTATCTAATAATTCCGAAGCCTTCTTCAAAGCCTCTCGATATAAATCTGATTGTGAACTTAGTGCTTGTGCTCGTTTTTCATATTTATCTGAACTTTCCTTAAAATAATCTATTTCATTATTTAGCTCACTGATTTTATTAACATATTGACTATTAGATTTATTTAATTTAGCTCTATGTGTGTTAATGGATTCAATTTCTTTTGCCCATTTATCTGTCATGTTTTTTAACGTATCCAACAATTTACCATAATCTGCTGCATCAATTTTGGTTCGCTTGTCTATATATGTAAATTGATAGTTTTTAAATTGAACAACAAGTAAAGAAGCAAGCACATTAAATATACCAAAAAGCACTATAGCAATTACTGTTATTCCGAATGGCTTCCATACTAAATTACTAAAATCTAAAAGCTTAAGTCCTTCAATATAGTCAATTCGAGTGATGCCATCTAAGTGTTCTTCATTGATAAATAAGATAGCGACCAATAGTTTCCAATTACAAGCAATCCATGCCAAAACAAATGTTCCTGTAAATGGTTTTTTTGCTCTTTCGTATAAAGTCGCTTTAACTGATTGATGAAATTCTTCCATGATTTTAATGATTTGAGGATTACTTTTAAATCCTTACCAACCTTTTGCACAGGAGCAGGACAGATTAACTAAACATACATCCGATGCCGCATGATTCCTATCGTATGGTTCGTAAAAACGACTTAAATAGGACCACTAGCGGAATCGTTCCAAGATGTAATTCAATAAAATAATATCTAAAACTTCGGTTAAATTGCGTATTGAAGATTCAGATTTTGGGTGGTCTTTCATCAAATGTACACGATTTTTTGAAATAACAAAAAAAGTGTATTGATTTTTAATAGATTAATCGGAAATTTCATGTTGAAAACCGAGTTTCCCTAAAACTCAGATGTCAAATGGAATTTGATGGAGGGATACTTCTGTTCTGTCATCTGTAATGAAAATATAGAATCCGCAAAGAACACCAATTGCCCGTGTTTGTCAGTTGCTAAAAAGCGTTGCTTCACACGTTTAAATTCTACAAACTCTGGATGGTTCATACTCTCAGGTTCAAACCAACACGCTTTGTGCACATTCAGATTTTCATAACTACATTTCGCCCCATATTCATGCTCTAAACGGTATTGAATCACTTCATATTGCAGCGCACCCACGGTACCAATCACCTTTCGACCATTCAAATCTAAGGTAAAAAGCTGAGCAACCCCTTCGTCCATCAGCTGATCAATTCCTTTGTATAGCTGTTTCGACTTTAAAGGATCGGCATTATTGATGTAACGGAAATGCTCAGGTGAAAAGCTAGGAACTCCTTTGTAGTTCAAAAATTCGCCCTCTGTCAGCGTATCCCCAATTTTGAAATTCCCCGTATCGTGCAAGCCTACAATATCTCCCGGATAGGAAATATCTACAATCTCTTTCTTTTCAGCAAAAAAGGCATTTGGACTCGAGAATTTTAATTTTTTATTATGACGTACATGAAGATAGGGCGTGTTGCGCTTAAACTCTCCAGAAACAATTTTAATAAACGCTAAGCGGTCTCTGTGGTTGGGATCCATATTGGCATGTATTTTAAATACAAAGCCCGTAAACTTCTCCTCCTTTGGATCGACCAATCGTTCTTCACTGTGTTTTGGACGGGGTTCTGGTGCGATGGATACAAAACAATCCAACAACTCACGAACTCCAAAGTTATTCAAAGCTGAACCAAAAAACACCGGCTGTAAATCGCCATTCAAATAATCCTCTTTATTGAAATCTGGATAAATCCCTTCCACTAATTCCAGCTCCTCCCGAAGGGTTTCTGCAGCCGTATCTCCAATAATTGTATTTAGAGCGGGATCAGAGACATCAGAAATTTTAATTGTTTCTTCAATATCCCGTTTACTATCACCCGTAAATAAATTGATATTTTTCTCCCAAATATTATAAATCCCTTTAAAATCATATCCCATCCCAATAGGGAAACTTAGGGGCACCACTTTAAGACCTAGTTTTTGTTCAATCTCATCTAATAAATCAAACGCATCTTTTCCTTCACGGTCCATTTTATTGATAAAAACAATGATGGGAATGTTCCGCATTCGGCATACTTTCACCAATTTCTCTGTTTGTTCTTCAACCCCTTTTGCAACATCAACCACTACAATCACACTGTCTACAGCGGTCAGAGTTCTAAACGTGTCTTCTGCAAAATCCTTGTGACCAGGCGTATCCAAAATATTAATTTTGATGCCATTATATTCAAATGCCAAAACCGAGGTTGCAACCGAAATTCCACGCTGACGTTCAATTTCCATAAAGTCACTCGTAGCGCCTTTTTTAATTTTGTTACTCTTAACGGCTCCCGCTTCCTGAATCGCCCCTCCAAAAAGAAGTAGTTTTTCAGTCAGGGTTGTTTTTCCCGCATCGGGATGCGATACAATTCCAAAAGTACGGCGGCGTTCAATTTCACTTAAAAAAGACATAAAAAGATAATTTTGGCAAAGATACCATTATTCCCTAAAAAATAGAGTAGGGCACTCCAAAGATATAAGCTCCTCCCATAAAAATTCGATGGCATAAAAAAAGAGTACAATTGATCTGTACTCTTTTAATCAAATTCTTTTAAAAAACCAAACGCCCAATACAATAGACGCCTCTATCCCTAATTTTTTACTGATGGTTTTTTTACGGCATAATTCTCTTCTTCGTAGGTAGCAACAAGGTTGGACAATACATTAAGTTCTAAATACCCTTTTGCATTTTGATTTTCGATGTTGTCAGAAACCTGTAACAGCTCTTCTACACGTTCTAAAGTGGTTTTGTATTGTTGTTCAGTATGTATCATCTTTAACTTGAGCATTAAGATTTTTTCAAAATAAAATTACAAGAAACAAAATATTCTTAATACTGACAAATACTTTAATCAAGCTGAATCTACACCGTTAGCGTATCACTTTCACTCCCTTTAAGTGTTTTAGCATCAAAATAAAAATCTATTTTCCCAAGGTAAAGTCCATAACATCCCACTTGATTGACAAGCACCGATTTCCCAACCGCATTGGTTTCTACAGTAGGTTTGTCTAAAAAAGTATGCGTATGCCCTCCGATAATCAAATCGATGTCTTGAGTTGCTTTTGCCAATTTTATATCCGATATTTTAGAAGGTGAGTTTTCATACTCGTAACCAAGGTGAGACAAACAAATGATTAAATCACAAGCTTCCTCAGTCTTTAAAATACGGCTCATATCTTGAGCAATTTCAATCGGGTCTAAATAGTTAGTTTCTTTATAAGCCTCTTTATTGACCAGTCCATCAAGTTCAATTCCCAATCCAAAAACGCCAATTTTAATCCCATCCCTTACAAATGTTTTATAAGGTTTGACATGCGTATCCATCTCCGTATTTGAGAAATCGTAATTTGCAGAAATGAAATCAAATTTTGCGTGTGGAAGCTGTTTGTAAAGCCCGTTAATTCCATTGTCAAAATCGTGGTTTCCGATGGTAGCGACGTCGTACTTTAACATACTCATCAGTTTGAATTCCAGTTCGCCTCCATAAAAGTTAAAATAAGGAGTCCCCTGAAAAATATCTCCAGCATCCAAAAGTAAGGTATTTGGATTCTCGTTTCTTAAGTTTTCTACAAGCGTTGCACGTCTTGCAACGCCCCCTTTGTTCGCGTTCCGTCCGTCATTGGGACCAAAAGCCTCAATATGACTGTGCACATCATTCGTGTGAAGAATGGTAATTTTGGTCGCTTTCGCTGCAGAACAGGACGCCAATCCCAAACCACTTAAAGATATAAATGCGGTGGAAGCAGCTGTTTTTTGAATAAAATTTCTACGTTTCATGTGTCTTTAGTTATTTATTTTTTAACGGTCACATGTATTCGCAATAGATCATTTCCTTAGGAGATTCTATTTTTAACATGTTCGTTTCATGTGTCTATAGTTATTTTTTTTTAACGGTCACATGTATTCGCAATAGATCATTTCCTTAGGAGATTCTATTTTTAACATGCTCGTTTCATGTGTCTATATTATTAATTATCAAGCTTTATAAAGCGTAGGTCTTTTTTAGGATTGAGGGTATCGTACTTTGTGAAATAATCGATGAGGACATTTCTAATTTTATAATTCATATCATAGAGCGTGTCACTTTTTTTCAAGAAATCCATGCGATCCCCTCCATTGTATAGATAATCATTGGTCGCTACATAGTACGTTTTTTCAGGATCTACAGCCTTGCCACCGACTAAAATTTTACGGAAGCTGTTATCTGCATTTAAAACCAATTCAACTCCAGAAATCGGGTGGGCTCTTTTAAATGCCTTCAAGTAAGTCGTCATTTCCATAATGGCAGACCCTTTTAGTGGTACCACAACCACACTGTTTTCAAACGGCATCAAACTGTAAGCAGATTTTGTAGTGACTTCTCCTTTGGGTAAAATAGATCGAATCCCACCATGATTCAAAAGTACAATGTCGAGGTCATAGCCCGTACGGCTTTTAAGTATCGGAGCAGAAAGCTCAAAAACAGCATCCGCCATCAGGTTTCCAATAGCGGTGTTATAATCGCCATCGCTTTTAGAATACGTGTCCACAGCATAACTGAGTACCTCATTCATGGATTTGTCCAGATTTATTTTATAGGGTTCAATAACCGCCTCAATGGATTTGTCAGACGGCATCTCTATCGAAATAGAAATGTTTTCACCTTTGGTATTAACAAGTTGTTTTGAATTATCACAGGATAAAAACAGGGAAAGAATCCCAATAATTTGAACGTATTTATACTTCATTTATGTTACATTTGTAGTTGACAATAAAGGTAAATGTTTTTTAAACAATTTCGAACCCTATCGCTCCAAAAAAATATTACTTTAATTCTTAAATCTCGTATTAAGAATTTTCAAAGTGGTAAAGTCAATTCTATTGGTGTTATTTTTGATTACGATTCCTATTATAACTATGATTTTTTTCGAAATCTCATTAAAGATTTAGGGGTTAATGATACTAAAGTTCGCTTTATAGCAAAGGTCGATTTAGAAAAAAACAAGCCAAACAGCTGGGATTCTTTTTTTAGTTTAGATAATTTTGATTGGCTAGGACGCCCAAAAAGTGTTGAAATTGAAGAATTTGTAGAACAGCCATTTGACGTTTTGATTAGTTATTACAAGCCCAATCAATTAGAACTTAATTTGGTCACAGCACGTTCCAAAGCAAATTTCAAAATTGGAATTACCAACGAAGATTCACGATTACACGACTTAACGATTGATGTTGAGCCCTCAGATACAGACGTTTTTAGAACAGAACTAATTAAATATTTAACCCAACTAAATAGGTTATAACATGAATGCATTAATTGGGACTGGAGTTGCCCTTATCACTCCATTTAAAACAGATCTAAGTATAGATCACCAAGCCTTAGCAACGATTGTAGAATTTAACATCTCTAACGGAGTTAATTATTTAGTCATTAGTGGAACCACAGGAGAAAGTGCGACCATCACTGCCAAAGAGAAAAAAGAAATTTCAGCCACAATTATCAAAGCAAACAAAGGTCGTGTGCCTTTAGTCATCGGAATTGGTGGCAACAACACAGCAGCAGTGGTTGAAGAATTACAGTCCACAGACCTTTCACCTTTTGCAGCCATTTTGTCCGTAGCGCCTTACTATAGCAAACCCACTCAAGAAGGGTTTTATCAGCATTTTAAAGCCATCGCTCAAGCATCCACAATTCCAGTTGTTTTGTACAATGTGCCAGGCCGAACGGCTAAAAATATGGAAGCCTCCACAATTTTGCGACTCGCCAATGACTTTGAATCCATTGTTGCGGTCAAGGAAGCCGGAAATAATATGGATCAATATTTAGAATTAATTAAGCACAAACCAACTGGTTTTTTAGTCATTTCTGGTGATGATGATTTAGTACTAGGTGTGACCTTAGCTGGAGGCTCTGGAGTCATTTCAGTCATTGGACAAGCCTTTCCAAAAGAATTCTCTCAGATGATTCAATGGGGACTAGAAGGAAACACAGAAGATTCTCGTAAGATGGAAGCTCGTTTAATGCCGATTATTAATTTGATATTTGAAGAAAACAATCCGGCAGGAATCAAAGCAGTCTTCAAAAAAATGGGGTATTGTGAGGATGCCGTGCGTTTGCCACTGGTTCCTGCAACAGAAGCCTTGCAGTCCAAAATAGCAGCGTTTATAGCACAGTTTTAGTTAAATATTACTTAAACCCTTAGTATGGAAATTCAAACCTATTAATTTAGCTAAAATAATAGTTTTTTAAATCCGTTATAAATCCGTAATTTTGCCCACATTCTTAAAATATTTATGAAGAATTTTATATACATCTTAATTATTGCATTTTCATTGAACTCTTGTAGTGAATACCAGAAGGTTTTGAAAAATGAAGACATTGCTGCTAAGTTTAAACTAGGCACCGAGCTTTTTGAAGAAGGGAAGTTTGCCAAAGCAAATCGCCTGTTTGTGCAGATTGTTCCCAAATACAGAGGGAAACCACAAGCGCAGAAGTTGATGTATATGTATTGCAAAACCTATTACGAAACCAAAGACTATTATACCGCCAACTACCAGATGGAACGTTTTGTAAATGCGTATCCAAAAAGCGAAAAAATACAAGAAATAGCTTTTTTAGCAGCCAAAAGTTATTACAAACTTTCACCATTATTTTCTAAAGATCAAACCGAAACCGTAGAAGCGGTAGATAAACTTCAACTGTTTATCAATACCTATCCTTTGTCTGAGTATTTGGATCAAGCAAGTACCTTGGTTAGAGAGTTGGATTACAAACTAGAAAAAAAAGCGTTCAACATCGCTTTGCAATACAACCAAACAGGGCCATATCACAGAGATTATAATTCTGCAATTACAGCCTTAGATAATTTCCTCATTGAATTTCCAGGCTCCTCTTTCAAAGAACAGGCCATGTATTATAAATTTGATTCCGCCTATGAACTGGCTATTAATAGTGTGGAATGGAAACAAACCGAGCGTGTTGAAAAAGCATTGACTTTTTACAACTCTTTGTTATATGTGTTTCCAGAGACCCTAAACAATGAAGACATTCAGAAGATGCTCGAAGCCTTAAAATCAATTCAAACTAATTCACCAACGACTAAAAGTTAATATTCATTATGGACTTAAAAAAAGTAAATGCACCCGTTAATACAGAAACTTACGATCGCAATAAAGTAGATGCGCCAACGCAAAATATCTACGAAGCGATTTCTGTAATTTCTCGTAGAGCAGAGCAAATCAACACCGATATCAGAAGAGAGTTGATTGACAAGCTTGAAGAATTTGCAACTTTTAACGATAGCTTAGAAGAAGTGTTTGAAAACAAAGAACAAATTGAAGTCTCTAAGTTTTACGAACGTCTTCCAAAGCCACATGCTTTAGCTGTTCAAGAATGGTTAAATGAGAAAATCTACTACCGTAGTGTAGAAGAAGATTCTGAAGAAAAATAAAAGATGTCTATTTTACGCGGTAAACATATTCTTTTAGGAATTACTGCCGGTATTGCTGCGTACAAAACAGCATCCCTTGTGAGATTATTTATCAAAGCTGGTGCCGACGTCAAAGTCATTATGACGCCAGCTGCGAAAGATTTTATCACTCCGCTTACCCTTTCAACCCTTTCTAAAAATCCTGTCATTTCTTCGTTTACAGAAGAAATAGATGACAATGCGGTGTGGAATAATCACGTCGATTTGGGATTGTGGGCCGACTTATTCGTTGTCGCGCCAGTCACGGCAAACACCCTTTCTAAAATGGCAGCCGGAAGCAGTGATAATTTTCTGGTAGCAACGTACCTGTCTGCCAAATGTCCTGTCTATTTTGCACCCGCCATGGATTTGGATATGTACAAACACCCCTCCACAAAAGCTTCTTTAGAAACCCTTCAATCTTTTGGAAACATTATGATTCCAGCAACCGCAGGCGAATTAGCCAGCGGCTTGGTAGGAGAAGGAAGAATGGCAGAGCCAGAAGCCATTGTAAACCATATAGAGTCCCATATTTTAAAATCAATGCCCTTGTACGGAAAAACCGTATTAGTCACTGCAGGCCCTACCTATGAAGCTATTGATCCCGTTCGTTTTATTGGGAATCATTCTAGCGGACTCATGGGTTTTGAAATCGCCAACCACGCAGCACAACTAGGAGCAGAGGTCATTTACATTACGGGGCCCACCCATTACAAAACAGACCATTCTCGCATCAAAACAATTCCCGTTGTCAGTGCCGAGGAAATGTACACACAGGTTCATGCCAATTTTCAATCCGTTGACATCGCAATCTTGTCTGCAGCCGTCGCCGATTATAAACCAAAAACAACCGCCACTTCCAAAATAAAAAAGGCCTCTCCAACGTTATCCTTAGAATTAGAAAAAACAAAAGATATTTTGGCATCCCTTGGAACCATCAAATCCCACCAACTTCTTGTCGGTTTCGCTTTGGAAACCAATGACGAGGTTGCCAATGCGATAAAAAAGCTAAAATCTAAAAATTTAGATTTAATTGTGTTAAATTCGTTGAATGATGCAGGCGCCGGATTTGGAGGAACGACCAATAAAGTCACCCTCATTGATAAAAATTTAGTCCAAACAGAATTCCCTCTAAAATCAAAAGCTGAAGTTGCTGCTGATATTATGAATGAACTTTTAAAACAATTCAATGCGTAGATTAATCCTTTTAGTTGCTATTTTCACTTCAATGTATGGAAGTTCACAAGAGCTGAATTGCGCGGTTGTTGTCAATGCACAGCAAACAGGTAATGAGAATGTTCAGGTGTTTAAAACCTTGGAAAAACAACTCAATGAATTTGTAAACAATACCCGTTGGACTGACAAAACATTTAAATCTCAAGAGCGTATAGAATGCAGTATGGTCATTACCGTTCAAGATTACCAATCGGATACCTTTCAAGCCTCTATTCAAATTCAATCCGCACGCCCAATTCATAACGCATCGTATGCCAGTTCGGTTTACAATTTCAACGACAAAGATTTTACATTTAAGTATTTAGAATATCAGAACCTAAATTTCAGTGCCAATCAATTTGAATCCAATTTAGTCTCAGTCATCGCATTTCATGTCTATATGATTTTAGGAATGGATGCCGATACATTTGAGTTCAATGGAGGTGATGAATATTACAAGCAAGCCCGCGATATTGTCAGCTACTCTCAGCAAACCAACTCCAAAGGATGGGCGCCACCATCGGGAGGCGATCAAACACGAAATGTGTTAATCACCAACATCTTATCGCCAACCTTCAAAGAATTTCGTTCCGTCTTGTTTGACTACCATTTAAAAGGGATGGATTTGATGGCAAACAATGTAAAAGACGGCAAGACAGCGGTTGCGACCGCTTTGTCTCAACTGGAAAACTTACACAACAGACGTCCAAACTCCTTTTTGCTTCGTGTCTTTTTTGATGCAAAAGCAGATGAAATTTCTGATGTCTTTTCAGATGGACCTCCTGTGAACATCGCAAATTTAGTTTCAACACTCTCCAGAATTGCACCCATGTATTCTAGGAAGTGGCGAAATATAAAATTTTAAAGTTTTTCGAATTCATTTCAATTAGTTTCATAGATAGTTTATCTTGTTCCTAAAATAAATAGAAACCGTGCTTTCAGAACTTACCATAAAAAATTACGCTCTAATTGATACCCTTCAGGTTCAATTTGATTCTGGTTTTACCAGTATCACGGGGGAGACAGGCGCGGGTAAATCTATTTTATTAGGCGGTTTGGCATTGGTACTTGGAAAGCGTGCCGATTTATCAAACATCAATGACCCTACGCAAAAATGTATAATTGAAGCAACGTTCAATATTGAGAATTTTAACCTCAAACCCTTTTTTGAGGAACAGGATCTCGATTTTGAATCTCATACTATCTTGCGAAGAGAGATTTTACCCTCTGGCAAGTCCAGAGCATTTGTAAACGATTCACCGGTAAACCTTGCAATTTTAGCTGAACTCGGTGGACAATTGATAGACATCCATTCCCAACAACAAACCCAAGAATTGACCAACGATGATTTTCAATTTCAAATCATTGATGCCTTGGCGAACAATAGCACAGCCGTGGAGGCCTACCAACAGTTGTTGAAATCCTACAAAGCAACCCAAAAACAACTCAGGGAATTAAGCGAATCCAAATTACAATCTGAAAAAGAACAAGACTACCAGTCTTTTTTATTAAACGAATTAACAGAAGCAAAGCTTCAAGGCATCCATTTAGAAGCCTTGGAACTCGAATACAATACCTTGAACAATGTGGAGTCCATTCAGACGGAACTCGCTTTGGCCAACCAAATTATAAGTACCGAAGATTTAGGCGTCGCCTCCAATCTGAGAACCCTCAAACAAGTATTTCATAAACTCTCCGAAATTTCATCTGTTTACAGTCCGTTATCCGAACGCATTGAAAGTGTTGCGATTGAATTGGACGATGTGTTCAGTGAGATTGAATCCGAACAAACCAAGCTAGAAGTCAACCCCACGCGATTGAGTGAGATTGATGCGATGCTTCAAGTCATACATAACTTGTTTACCAAGCACAATATAAACTCTGTAGAAGCACTTATAGAAATAGAAACTGATTTATCGACGCAATTAGACACTTTAGCATCTTTGGATGATTCTATAACTACCCTTGAAAACACACTGGAATCACTGGTAAAAAAACTAGACAAACAAACTGCAACGATACACAAACAACGGAAACAGGTATTACCGGATTTAATCAACCAATTAGAAACCATTCTGACGGATTTGGGAATGCCCAATGCGCGTTTTAAATTGTTATTAAATCCATCCGAAACTTATTTTTACAACGGAAAGGATCAGTTAGAATTTTTATTCACTGCCAACAAAGGTGGGCAGTTTTTACCGCTTAAAAAAGCAGCCTCTGGAGGCGAGCTTTCTCGAATTATGTTGGCAATCAAATCCGTCTTATCCAAATACCAACAGTTGCCAACCATTATGTTTGACGAAATTGACACCGGCGTTTCAGGTGAAATTGCGCATAAAATGGGGGACATCATGAACCAGATGAGTGCCTATATGCAAGTGTTTTCAATTACCCACCTCCCACAAATTGCAGCCAAAGGGCAGTCGCACTTTAAAGTTTTTAAGCAAGACACACAAAACACAACGGTGACGTCTCTTAAAAAACTAACAACACAAGAGCGTGTCGAAGAAATTGCGCAAATGCTAGGGGGCAAAGAATTATCTGCATCCGCAATCGCACATGCAAATCAGTTATTGAATTAATGTTATATTTGCCCCAGAAATTAAATAAATATCGATACTTAAATATATAATTATGTCTTACAATTTACTAAAAGGAAAACGCGGAATTATTTTTGGAGCTTTAGATCCCAATTCAATTGCATGGATCACTGCCGAACGTGTTCATGAAGAAGGCGGTACCTTTGTATTGTCCAACGCACCCATTGCAATGCGAATGGGTCAGATTGACGAATTGGCCAAAAAAACAGGCTCGCAAGTGATTGCAGCCGATGCCACTTCTATTGAAGATTTAGAAAATTTAGTTCAACAAGCTACGGAGATTTTAGGCGGTAAGCTTGATTTTGTATTGCACTCTATTGGGATGTCTATCAATGTAAGAAAAGGCCGTGCCTATACCGATCAAAAATACGACTGGACTCAAAAAGGAACCGATGTTTCTGCGATGTCTTTTCACAAAGTGATGCAAACGCTTTACAAGCACGATGCGATGAACGAATGGGGGAGTATTGTAGCGCTTACCTATATGGCAGCGCAACGTGTGTTTCCAGATTATAACGACATGGCAGACAACAAAGCCTATTTAGAAAGTATTGCCAGAAGTTTTGGTTACTTTTTTGGACGCGACAAAAACGTGCGTGTCAATACCATCTCACAGTCGCCAACGCCCACCACTGCGGGTAAAGGAGTAAAAGGATTTGATGGCTTTATTGCTTATGCCGATAAAATGTCGCCTTTAGGAAATGCAACCGCTCTGGATTGTGCCAACTATACCGTTTCGTTGTTTAGCGATTTAACCAAACGTGTCACCCTCCAAAACTTATTTAACGATGGTGGTTTTAGCAATATGGGTGTCAGTGATGCCGTCATGGATACCTTTACGGAAGACGACGCATAAGTACTAATTACCATATACACTTTAAACCCATAGCTTAGCTATGGGTTTTTTTATGCTTCAGCCCTAGATATTAGGGGTCTCATAATTTCTTATAGACTTTATTGTGTTATCGTGAGTTGTTTGTCATCATAATTTAACCGTTCATCGGATTTATATTGTTTAACTTTTTACTTTTAATATTAAACAATATATTAGATGGATTAACTAACCAATTTAAATTTTATTATGAAAAAGATTTACTATTTATTATTAACACTTGCGATTTCTTCGCTGTCTTTTGGTCAATGCGACTACTCACTAAAAATGATTGATTCTTACGGAGATGGAT
>CAWVRW010000040.1:0-15753 GCA_963933105.1 uncultured Formosa sp. | reverse complement strand
GGGTTGGCATCTCCTACACAGAAAAGATCAACATCAACTAGAAAACTAGGAACTATATTTGGGTTGACGTTGATTGTAACATCTTCAGTTGTGACGTCCCCACACACATCGCTAATACTAACGGTATAGGTAGTTGTGGTAGTGGGTGTGAATGTTGGATTTGAAATATTAGGATTGCTAACGCCCGTTGTTGGACTCCAACTGTAGGAGGTTCCAGAGGGGATTAAAGCGTTTATTGATGCTACGGTTTGTCCCCCGCAAATGGTGGTATCTGGTATATCAAGGCCTTCAACAAATGAAATACTGTTAAAGCAAACAAGTTGTGCGTTAAATTGATTTCCAGTGGAGCCTACAAAACCAAAATATACAGAGCTATCCCCACCAAAAGCAACTTGTTTAAAATCACCTTGAATACTAAGTTGTAGTTCACAATCTAAATAAAGCTTTAATAAATTAGGCCCACTTTCCCAAACAACTTTAACTTCATGGAAGGAGTTGTCTTCAAGGTTTGGAACTGAACGATAAAAATTGGAAGCTGGGCCACCAAACGCACTTGCTGTTGCGTTATGATTTGGATTTCCCATCCAGTTGAATGCGACGTGATCTTCATTAGGTTCAGCAAGAGGATCCCCTTTTCCGCTATTCCAATAGGTATCAAACTCAAAAATCACTGAAGGACTTATTCCTCCATATCCAATACCTTCACCTGTTGATCCTAACACATTAGAGTTGTCTCTCTTAAAAACAAGGGCCATGCCATCTGCACCATCTATAAATCCAACCCCAAAAAAAGCTTGATAACTAATCGTAAAACTATTACTAAAATCGATCGGGTGATTATACCATACTGCTCCAGATTGACCAGGTTGACCAGGAGTTATTTGATAACAATCGTCGCCCTTATTAGTAGCCCATGGGGCTAATCCATCAATACCCATCCATTGTGCACTACCATTTTGAACTGTATTTAAGGTTTGTGCGTGGGAAGTCGTCTGAAAACAGATAACGGTTAAAATAAACAACGCTATACGGGTCGAAGCACTAGGATTTAATATCAATATGTAAGCTTAAAATTGGTTAATCCTTCAAAGAAATGAAAAATAATCCAAATATAAAGTATTTAAACCCTCATATTACTTTTGAAAAACAATAAATCAAACAGAATTAAGGAAGATTGGTTTTTAATTTTTGAGTTGAAGAAATACCCCCTATTTTCCAGTCGTTTCTAATGGCGCAATGAAAAGTGGGATCTGAATTCCGTTTGTACGTCATTACTTTTCAAGTAATTTACCACAAACCAATAATCAGTCGCTGGTAACATAGAGCCATTAAACACACCATTCCATGCATTTTGATTGGGTTTAAATTGAAACAGCAGCTTTCCAAAACGGTCAAAAATAGAGATTAATGCAGTGGGGTCATCTCTCAAACATTTGATGTTCCAAGTGTCGTTATACCCATCGCCATTTGGCGTAAAGAATTTTGGAAATTCCATAATCATCACCCTTGCTTCAGGGGTTGTACTACACCCAAGCACATCTCTTACAGCCAGCGTGTGTTCTTGACATCCAATCACATATTCAAACGTTGAATTGCTTTGCCAAACACCGCCATCCAATTGGTATTCATAAGTGCCACTTCCACCCGTAGCAGACACTGAAATAATTTGATTCGCATCAAAATCTTCTGACAACTTTGTAGCGTCGATTGTTAAAATACTGATGGGATTTACCACAATGGTCATGGTCGTGGCGTCCGCACATTGTCCAGCGTCTGGTGTGAAAGTATAAAGCGTTGTTGCTAAATTATCTAAAGCCGGACTCCAATCACCGGTAATACCCCCATTGGAAGTCGTGGGCAAAGGTGCCAGCACACTGCCGATACAAATGGGATCAACTTGCGTAAATAAGGGGATTGTTTGCGTTAAGACCGAGATGGTCATTTTGGTTTCTGCAAAACAACTTCCCGTAACAGGAGTAGCTGTAAAAGTATATTCAGTTGTGATGGTATTATTTATGGCGGGCGACCAAGTGCCACTAAAGCCGTTATTTGAAACCGTTGGTAAAGTCATTAAAACATCGCCAACACAAATGGTGGCCACTTGTGTAAATGTAGGAGTCATAATGGGAATCACTATAATGCTCATTGTAGCTGTACTGGCACATTGCCCAGCATCAGGCGTGAACGTATAAGTGTCTGAAGTTGTGTTGTCAAAAACGGGCGACCATGTTCCTGTAAAACCTTCAATGGAAGTCGTAGGGAGTGTCAATGAATCCCCTTCACAAATAGGCAGTATTTGTGTGAATGTAGAAAGACTGTTTGGCACTACAACAATCATTAGATTTGAAGGAATTGCACACTGCCCTATATCTGGTGTAAACGCATAAGTCGTTGTTATTGTGTTATCAAGAGCAGGGCTCCAATTTCCAGTAATACCTTCGTTAGAAGTGGCTGGTAAAGGTGCTAAAGTATCCCCATCACAAATAGAGTTTATTGGATTGAACGAGGGCGTAATGATTGGATTGACCGTGATGGTTGTTGTGCTTGTATTTGCGCATTGATTTGCACTCGGCATAAAGGTATAGGTTGTCGTTGTTGTGGAATCCAGAGCTGGACTCCAACTTCCAATAACGCCCTCGTTAGAAGTGGTTTGTAAAGGGGTTAAAGTATCTCCAATACAAATGGAGTTTATAAGATTGAACGTTGGTGCAATGATCGGATTGACTGTGATGGTCATGGTTGCTGTACTGGCGCATTGCCCAGCATCTGGGGTAAACGTATAGGTTGTTGTGGCTGTAGGATTAAAAGCAGGCGACCAAGCACCTGTAATTCCATTGATTGAAGTGCTTGTTAATGGGTTGCCACTTCCTTCGCAAATGGGATCGATTTGGGTAAAATCAGAAGTTCCGCTCGGATTAATAGTGATTAAAACATCTTCAGTAATAGAGTCGCCACAAACATCATTAATTGTAACGGTGTAAGTTGTTGTGCTTGTCGGAGATAAAATTGGGTTTGCAATAGAAGGATTGCTAACACCCGTTGTTGGACTCCAAGAATAGGTAACTCCACTCGGGATTGTAGCATCTAATTGAACTGTTTCACCCGAACAAATGGCCGTATCTACTAAATTAAAATTATCTACAAATGAGATTCTGTTAAAACAAACTTGATGTAAGTTAGAGAGTCCTCCAGTGGAACCCACAAAGCCAAAAAACACAGAACTATCGCCGCCGAAAACATCAGTTTTCACATCCTTGGTTACAGAAAGTCTTAAGATACAATCAAAATAGACCTCCAAAGTTTTAGAGCTAGCAGTCCAAACGATTTTGATATTATGATCAATCCCGTCTTCTATGTTTCCGCTCGTTGAACTCGCCTGAATAGGTCCTGCAAGACTTGAGCTTGATGAGTGATTTGGAACGCCGTTAGACATGATTCCGATGTGATCTACAGTCGGATCTCCTAGGCCGCCATTTTCATAGGTGTCAAACTCTACAATCATTGAATTTGAAATTCCTTCATAACCAATCCCCCCTCCAGTACCACCGATCACAGCTGTCGCATTCGTTTTAAAAACAAGCGCCATTCCATCTGCACCATTTCCGTCTTTAGTTCCAAAATTATTTTCGTAAAAGATTGTAAAATCATTTGAAAAATTTATGGGGTTGTCATACCAAGCTCCACCAGATAGATTGAGTTGATCAGGAGTGATTCGAAAACAATTGTTCCCTAAGTCTGAAGCACTGCCAATAGTAACTGCATTTAACTGTGCGTGAGAAGCCGTTTGAAAGCATATCAAGATTAAAATAAATAACGCTATATGCGTTGAGGTCTTACGTAAGAGCATCAATGTTTAGGTTCACTAGGTTCAACATTTAAGATAAAGAAAAAAAACGAATATTTTATTACATGGTTATTTTTAATGCTTTTCTGTATTATGTTTTAAAAACTATTTTTTGGGAAGTACACAGTGCTTTCAATATCTCAACGAAAAGTGGGATCTAAACTCCGTTTGCACTCCCTTACTGTTTAGGTAATTCACTCCAAACCAATAATCGGTTCCTGTTAACATGGAGCCATTAAAAGTGCCATTCCATGCACTGCGATTGGGACTAAATTGAAACAGCAGCTTTCCAAAACGGTCAAAAATAGAGATCAACGCAGTGGGGTCATCTCTCAAACATTTGATGTTCCAAGTGTCGTTATACCCATCGCCATTTGGCGTAAAGAATTTTGGAAATTCCATAATCATCACCCTTGCTTCAGGGGTTGTACTACACCCAAGCACATCTCTTACAGCCAGCGTGTGTTCTTGACATCCAATCACATATTCAAACGTTGAATTGCTTTGCCAAACACCGCCATCCAATTGGTATTCATAAGTGCCACTTCCACCCGTAGCAGACACTGAAATAATTTGATTCGCATCAAAATCTTCTGACAACTTTGTAGCGTCGATTGTTAAAATACTGATGGGATTTACCACAATGGTCATGGTCGTGGCGTCCGCACATTGTCCAGCGTCTGGTGTGAAAGTATAAAGCGTTGTTGCTAAATTATCTAAAGCCGGACTCCAATCACCGGTAATACCCCCATTGGAAGTCGTGGGCAAAGGTGCCAGCACACTGCCGATACAAATGGGATCAACTTGCGTAAATAAGGGGATTGTTTGCGTTAAGACCGAGATGGTCATTTTGGTTTCTGCAAAACAACTTCCCGTAACAGGAGTAGCTGTAAAAGTATATTCAGTTGTGATGGTATTATTTATGGCGGGCGACCAAGTGCCACTAAAGCCGTTATTTGAAACCGTTGGTAAAGTCATTAAAACATCGCCAACACAAATGGTGGCCACTTGCGTAAATGTAGGAGTCATAATGGGAATCACAACAATGCTCATTGTAGTGCTATTGGCACAGGGATTCGTATCGGGTGTAAAGGTATAAGTGTTTGAGGTTGTGTTGTCAAAAACGGGCGACCATGTCCCTGTAAATCCTTCAATGGAAGTCGTGGGGAGTGTCAATGCATCTCCTTCACAAATAGGCGGTAGTTGTGTGAATGTCGTGTTTGAAAGGATATTAATGGTGATGTCAAAAGAATGTTCGCTGCTACAGTTAGGGGTGGTAGCGGATTCGGCATACACAAATAAGGTGGTAGAAGCAGAGATCACATCGCCTGCATTGAGTGGTGTTCCACCGCCGTTGGAAGCTGTGAAATAATTGCCATTGGTGAGTGCTGGCAAGGTATAGCTGTCACAAGCAGAAACACCTGCTGGCGTGTCTACTGCTGGCGTTGTATTGATTGTAATATCAAAAGCGTGCTCATCCGTACAGTTAGGTGTTGTGGCTGTTTCCGCATAGATAAATAAGGTGGTAGAAGCAGAGATCACATCGCCTGCGTTGAGTGGTGTTCCTCCGCCATTGGTGGACGTAAAATAATTTCCATTGGTCAATGCTGGCAAGGCATAGCTATCACAAGAAGACACATTTGCTGGCGTGTCCACTGCTGGGACAGAATTGACTGTTGCAGTCACCGCAGTTCTGGTTCCAGAAGTACAGCCATTACTTGAAGCCAAAACCCAAAAGGTAGTACTTGTGGTTAAAATGGGGTTATAGGTGTTTCCTGTAAATAAAAGAGCGCCTCCATTTTGACTGTCATACCATAAAATATCTGTTGTGTTTGAAGTCGCTGAAAGGTTTGCAGGGTCATTTCCACAACTTACAGATGGGCTGTTGGATAAAATTTGAGGCGGACTGAAAGTTGTGGCCGCAGAGATGCTTAAGCTAGGGTCTCCTGGCATTCCTCCGTATTCGATAACAAAGCCTTTGGCTTGATAATCTGAAGTTTGGTCCGTAGTGTTGCTTGGCAAATCGTTCCAAGAGCCTGGGGTGCCCGTATTAAAAGTGATGTGCGCATAATCTTCGCCGCTCCCGTAATCATTAGGTTCACCAGAATTCCAATTGGTATACGCTAAGTTATCGCCAGCTTCTGGGCCTGTCATCCATCTCCAGAAACCTTCACTTCCTGCATCAGAAGCGCCAATCCAGCCTGTGCCAGGCGATAACTCTCCGGCTATTTGTGCTTCGTCAGGAATGGTTAAGGTGGCTAAATAGCCTTGCAGTCCAAAATAAGTCATGGATTCTGCAGTCGTTTTGGCATCAGTCCACGTAATTAAATTTGAGGGTACATAGTCGTAATAATGATCTGTTGAAGCTAAATAATTAGCAGAACCTGCCGTTAATGAAAAGGTTTTGGCTCCCATATTTACATTGCTGCTCGTAAAAACAACATCAGAAACCGCCGCAATAATAGCGGTGTAACTGGCAGAACCACCACTGAGTCCTGTCAATGTTAATTTGGCTTCATTTGCATTCCAATTGGCTGCTATCGTTGGATGTGACCCCGTCAAAAGCAACTGATCTTCTCCATTAGTATAACCTGAAGAAATTTGAATGTAGAAGGCCGCTATAAGGGCATCATCCGGATCAGTGATGTTAAAAGACGTTACAATCCGCTGTTGACTTTGCGGACAGTATATTTGATTCCCAGTAGCCGTAACCGTAGGAGGTACATCTGTTTGTCCAAAAAAAGTACAGGTATTTAAAAATACCAGCATATATAAAATATGCTTTATGTTTAATATCAAATTGGTTAAATTTACACTAGTTTATTTTCTTTAGCCAGTGTTTCATGGCCGCTTCATTTTCAATAATCGTTTTTAAATCTTCTATTTTCACACGTTGTTGTTCCATGGAATCGCGATGTCTGATAGTGACACAATGATCCTCCAAAGAATCGTGATCCACAGTAATACAAAAGGGTGTTCCTAAGGCATCCTGACGACGGTAACGTCTTCCAACGGCATCTTTTTCGTCATACACCACATTGAAATCCCATTGCAGATCCGCTAAAATCGTTTTTGCAACTTCAGGCAATCCATCCTTTTTTACTAAGGGCAAAATCGCTGCTTTGATAGGGGCTAAGACTGCGGGCAGTTTTAACACGGTTCGAGTGGTGTTATTTTCTAAAGTTTCTTCGGTCAATGCATTTGAAAATACGGCCAAAAACATACGGTCCAATCCGATGGACGTTTCTAGAACGTATGGGGTGTAGTTTTTATTTTCTTCGTGGTCAAAATATTGTAGCTTTTTACCAGAATGTTTTTCGTGTTGACTTAAATCAAAATCGGTACGCGAGTGAATACCTTCTAATTCTTTAAATCCAAAAGGGAATTTAAATTCGATATCAGAAGCGGCATCTGCATAGTGCGCTAATTTTTCATGGTCGTGGAATCGGTAATTATCAGCACCCATTCCCAGGGATAAATGCCATTTCATACGAGCTTCTTTCCAATGCTCGTACCATTGTTTTTGAGTCCCTGGCTTAATGAAATATTGCATTTCCATTTGTTCAAACTCACGCATTCTGAAAATAAACTGTCGTGCGACAATCTCATTTCTAAAGGCTTTTCCTGTTTGTGCAATTCCAAAGGGTATTTTCATACGCCCCGATTTTTGAACATTTAGAAAATTCACAAAAATACCTTGGGCGGTTTCAGGACGTAAATATAAATCCATCGCACTTTCGGCAGAAGCGCCTAGTTTGGTGCCAAACATCAGGTTGAATTGCTTGACATCCGTCCAGTTTTTACTCCCCGTTAAAGGGTCTGCAATTTCAAGCTCTTCAATCAGTGCTTTCACATCCGCTAAATCTTCATTCTCTAAAGATTTTGCCAATCGTGATAAAATACTATTTATTTTGGTTTGATAGCCAACGACTCTTCCGTTTGTTGAGATGAACTCGCTTTTGTCAAAACTGTCTCCAAAACGTTTTTCAGCTTTTTTGACTTCTTTCTCAATTTTGCCTTCAATCTTGGCACAATAGTCTTCTACAAGAACATCGGCTCTGTAGCGTTTTTTAGAATCTTTATTGTCAATCAAAGGATCGTTAAAAGCATCGACGTGACCAGACGCTTTCCAAGTCGTAGGATGCATAAAAATAGCGGCATCTAAACCGACGATGTTCTCATTCATTTGAACCATGGCTTTCCACCAATACTCACGAATATTTTTCTTTAACTCAACACCATTTTGTGCATAGTCGTAAATAGCACTTAGGCCATCGTAAATTTCACTGCTCTGAAATACAAATCCGTATTCTTTGGCATGTGATATAACTTTCTTGAAACTTTCCCCTTGATTTGTCATGTTACAAAAATAGAAAACGCTTTTTAAATTAAACTTAAAGTTAGGGTGAAATATGAAATATTATTTTAATTTTAGTTCCCCTTAAATGTACTGTGTATGCTCTCTAGCCTTGTAAATCTATTTTTTCCGAAAACATGCTACGCCTGTGATGCGATTCTAATTGACAACGAACCGAATATTTGTGTGGAGTGTCGGCATGAGTTGCCGTTGACCAATTGCCATTTTGAGCGTCCCGAAACAGTGAAGAAAATCTTTTATGGTCGGGTAGACTTAGAAGCGGCTACGGCGCTCTGTTATTTTCATAAAAGCGGAAAGGTACAACAGCTATTACATCATTTGAAATACAAAGGCAAAGAAGACATTGGACGTATTTTTGGCAACTGGTTGGGCGTTGAGCTGTTAGAATCTCCTTATTTTACATCCATTGATGTTGTGATTCCCGTGCCGATACATTCTAAAAAGTTAAAACAAAGAGGCTACAATCAATCGGCTCTTTTTGCACAACAAATTGCCAAAGTGTTGAATGCTTCTTACGTTGATGACGTGCTTCTAAAATCGATCAACACCAAAACTCAAGTGTTTCAGTCTCGAGAAGCGCGTTTCCAATCCGTGGCTCATAGTTTCTATGCCCGAAATCTAAACACGATTGAACATAAACATATACTACTCGTGGATGATATCATCACCACAGGGGCAACGATTGAAGCTTGTGCATCGGTTTTAAATTCAGCGAACAAGTGTCGATTAAGCGTTGCAACCATTGCAATTACACATTCCATTTTTCGTTAGTACTAAAATATGTTGTTACTTTGCGTAAAATGCAGTATTAATGGGTAAGAAGTTAGCGAATTTAGGGTTTTTATTAGTTGTAAGTTTTATTTTCACTCAGTGTGCCAATAAAGGGACTGCATCTGGTGGGCCAAAAGATGAAGAGCCACCAGTGATTATAAAATCGATTCCAGAGAATTTTTCTCTAAATTTTGATTCAAAAGAAATCATTATTTATTTTGATGAATACATCAAAATGAAAGATTTGCAAAAGCAACTTATTATTTCTCCATTGATGGATCCTGAACCAGAAATCACACCGGTTGGAAGTGCTAGCAAATATATTAAGATCAAAATACTGGATACGCTTCAGGCAAATACTACTTATGCATTTAATTTTGGAGAAAGTATCGCGGATAATAATGAAGGGAATTTATTTCCGTACTATAAATATGTGTTTTCTACGGGGAGTTATATCGATTCGCTTTCGGTTTCTGGGATCGTTACAGATGCTTTGAATAAAGAAGTTGACGATCGTATTGCGGTTTTGTTATTTGAAGTGGATTCCACTTTTACAGATTCTATTATCTATAAAAAGAAGCCAAAATACATCACGAATACGGACAGTGTTTCTGGATTTAATTTAGAAAACATTAAAGAAGGGACGTATCTTTTAGCAGCACTTAAAGAAGAAAACCCTAATTATACTTTCCAACCAAAAACAGATAAAATAGGCTATAGAAAACAGTTTATAACGGTGCCATCGGATACGGCTTATGTGCTAAAAATGTTTAAAGAATCTGTTGATTATAAATTTAAAAGAGCCCGACAAGTAGCGTCTAGCAAGCTAGCTTTTGGGTATGAAGGCGCTGGAGAAACAATGGATATTAAGTTGCTTTCCGAGGTTCCTGATGGCTATGCTTCGGTTGTCACAAAGGAGACTGATAAAGACACGCTCAACTATTGGTTCCGTCCAAAATTGGAAGTAGATTCCTTAATTTTTGAAGTTACACACAAACAAACGATCGATACAACGGTAGTGAAGATGAAAGATTTTAAATCGGATTCTTTGGTATTTAAGTCCATTAGTTCTTCGCTCAAATTACAGCAATTATATAAGCTAAGTGCAACGATTCCATTAGATTCTATGGACGCCACCAAAGTGCGTGTTAGGGATAAGGATTCTGTGTTTCAGAACCCCACAATGGTCTTGGATCCCTTTACAAATACGGTTGAGTTCAATTTTGATAAAACAGAAGAAAACAGCTATGCGATAGAAATGCTTCCAGGAGCTTTTACCGATTTTTATGGCGCTCAAAATGACACTCTAAATTTTAAAGTGACGACTAAATTACAATCAACTTATGGTGATGTTCGTATAGAAGTTCGTAACGGAGTTTATCCCTTGATTGTACAGCTTACAGATGATAAAGGAGCAGTGGTCGAAACATCTCTGGTGGAAGAAGCCTCGCCAGTAGATTTTAATGAGGTGACGCCAGGTATTTATTTCCTAAGAGTGATTTTTGATACCAATAAAAACGGAGTCTATGACTCCGGTAATTATTTAAAGAAAATCCAACCTGAGCGTGTGAGCTATGCTCTAGAATCTGTTGAGGTTCGCGCAGGATGGGATACGATTGAAGAATTTATCTTAGAAGATTAAGACTTCAAACTTGCTTTGATCAATTCGCGATTCATACGTGCAATGTTTTCCAATGAAATGCCTTTCGGACATTCTACCTCACAAGCACCAGTGTTTGTACAGTTTCCAAACCCTTCTAAATCCATTTGAGCCACCATGTTTTGAACACGGTCTGTGGCTTCAATTTGACCTTGTGGTAGCAATGCGTATTGGGATACTTTAGCGCCCACAAAAAGCATTGCGGATGAGTTTTTACACGTCGCGACACAAGCGCCACAGCCTATACAAGTCGCGGCATCCATCGCCTCATCTGCGTCGTGTTTTGAAATTGGAATTGAATTTCCATCTTGTGTATTCCCAGAAGTATTGACTGAAATAAAACCACCAGAATGTTGAATTCTATCAAATGCTGAACGGTCTACAATTAAATCTTTTATGACTGGAAATGCATCTGCTCTAAAGGGTTCAATAAAAATGGTGTCCCCATCTTTAAATTTACGCATGTGCAATTGACAGGTGGTCACAAGTCGGTCTGGGCCATGTGCCTCTCCATTGATATATAAGGAACAAGAGCCGCAAATGCCTTCTCTACAATCGTGGTCAAATGCTACAGGCGAATCTCCATTGGTGATAAGTTGTCTGTTTAAAACATCCAACATTTCAAGAAATGACATGTCTGGAGAAATGTCTTCAATTGGATATTCTACAATTTTTCCTTCAGTAGTGGCGTTTTTTTGTCGCCATATTTGTAATGTTAAATTCATAGCAGTTCTTATTTGTATGAGCGTTCTTTAACTTCAATATTATCGTAAACTAATGCTTCTTTATGCAATTCAGCATCCTTAGGGGCTCCTTTGTATTCCCATGCAGATACAAATTGAAACTCTTTTCTTCGTTGTGCTTCTCCGTCTGGAGTTTGGTGTTCTTCTCTAAAGTGTCCTCCAGCAGATTCTTCACGTACCAAGGCGTCTTTTGCAAACAATTCTCCTAGTTCAAGGAAATCTGCAACACGCCCTGCTTTTGCTAATTCTTCATTAAATTCATCAGCAAAACCTGGGACTAATACGTCTTTATAAAACTCCTCACGAAGCGCAGCAATTTCTTCAATCGCTTCTTTTAGCTCTTTTTCATTACGAGCCATTCCACATTTGTTCCACATAATTTTCCCAAGACGTTTGTGGAAATAATCGACAGGCTTGGTTCCTTTATTATTGATAAAGTGATTGATCTCTGAGGTCACTTTAGCTTCTGCTTCTTCAAATTCGATAGTATCTGTTGGAATTGGACCGGTTCTAATGTCTTTAGACAAATAGTTCCCAATAGTGTATGGCAATACAAAATAGCCATCTGCCAATCCTTGCATCAATGCCGATGCTCCTAAACGGTTGGCTCCGTGATCAGAGAAATTAGCTTCTCCAATGGCATAAAGCCCAGGAATGGTTGTTTGTAAATTATAATCAACCCATACGCCACCCATTGTGTAGTGAACCGCTGGATAAATCATCATCGGAGTTTCGTATGGATTTTCATCCACAATCTTTTCGTACATCTGGAATAAGTTGCCGTATTTACTTTTAACGACTTCTTTTCCTAAGGTTTGGATGAGTGCAGCATCGTCTTCATCTAATCCTTTAACGTGTGCTTTTTCTTTTCCGTATCTGATAATGGCGGCAGCAAAGTCTAAAAAGACAGCTTCCCCTGTTTTATTGACACCAAAACCTTCGTCACAACGTTCTTTAGCTGCTCTCGAAGCTACATCTCTTGGAACTAAGTTTCCGAATGCCGGATAGCGTCTTTCTAAGAAATAATCACGTTGATCTTCAGCAAGGTCTGTAGGCTTTAATTCACGATTTTGAATCGCTTTGGCATCCTCTAATCTTTTTGGCACCCATATACGTCCATCATTCCTTAAGGATTCCGACATCAAAGTTAATTTTGATTGGTGGTCTCCAGAAACTGGAATACAGGTTGGGTGAATTTGTGTATAGCAAGGGTTTGCAAAATAAGCACCACGTTTGTGGGCTTTCCAAGCAGCGGTTGCATTACTTCCCATCGCATTTGTAGAAAGGTAAAACACGTTTCCGTAGCCTCCAGTTCCTATCACGACTGCATGCGCTGAGTGGCGTTCAATTTCGCCAGTCACTAAGTTTCGAGTGATAATCCCACGGGCTTTTTCACCTACGATGACCACGTCTAACATTTCGTGACGGTTGTACATTTTTATTTTTCCACGCCCAATCTGTCGGTTCATTGCAGAGTAAGCTCCTAATAATAGTTGTTGACCTGTTTGCCCTTTGGCATAAAACGTTCTAGAAACCAAAACGCCTCCAAAAGAACGGTTGTCTAAAAGCCCTCCATAATCTCTTGCAAAAGGCACGCCTTGTGCAACACATTGGTCAATGATGTTGGTGGATACTTCTGCTAAACGGTGCACGTTTGCTTCACGTGAGCGGTAATCGCCCCCTTTAACCGTATCGTAAAATAATCGGTATGTAGAATCGCCATCGCCTTGATAGTTCTTAGCGGCGTTGATGCCTCCTTGTGCAGCGATAGAGTGCGCGCGACGCGGAGAATCTTGAAAACAAAACGCTTTCACGTTGTAGCCAAGTTCAGCAAGCGTTGCGGCTGCGGATCCACCGGCAAGTCCAGTTCCAACAATAATGACGTCGATGTGGCGCTTGTTGGCAGGATTTACAAGGTCAATGTTATTTTTATGATTGGTCCATTTATCTGCTAAAGGACCATCTGGTATTTTTGAATCTAAAGCCATAATCCTATGTTTTAGTGTGTATTATTAAAAAAGTGGAAGAGTGCGATGACAATAAATCCTAGGGGGATCAGTATTGCGTATGCTTTTCCAAAACCTTTTAGTGATTTGGTATATTTATTATTTGCTCCAACCGATTGAAATGCAGAGTTGAAACCGTGTAGTAAATGCAATGCGAGAAAGATAAATCCAACGCAGTAAAGAACGACGCGCCAAAGGGGTACAAATTTATGCTGAAGTTCTTCAAAATAGCGATAGTCTGATCCATCGGCTAAAAGCCCTGAAGAATCTCCAACAACGTATTTGATGTTTAGTTCTGGAATCCAGAAATCAATAAAATGAATCACAAGAAACACCAAGATAAATCCGCCGCTATAAATCATATTTCTACTCATCCAAGTAGAATTTGCGTTGCCATTATTTTTGGCATAGCTCACCGATCGAGAGGTATAATTTTTATATTCTAACACAAAGCCCATTGCAAAGTGAAAAATCACTCCAAAAATAAGGACTGGCTGCAATGCAAATTGAACCAATGGGTTTGTTCCCATAAAATGAGACACCTCATTAAATGTATCTGGGTTGATAACAGATAGAATGTTGATGGCGAAATGTTGTAAAATGAAAAACATGAGGAAAAATGCTGAGAGCGCCATGGCTATCTTTTTTCCGATTGAAGACTTTAAAAATCCACTCATAATTATATGCTATTTTTTAACCTTGCAAAGGTAATCTACGACAACGTTTTAGACAATAACATTCGTGTTAATTTTATTATTTATAATTATTTTAAATTAACAGATTCATTCTTAGGCGTTTTAACATTTTAAATTTGGCCTATTATTATAAATTTTTTTCTAAATTTGGACTTAATATATAAGAATACGATACATCCATATCTAAAGCTTGATATTCAATAAAAATGATGTCATAGATGTCGCAGTTGACCATTAAAAATAAACAAATATGAAATACCTACCGATTAGTTCTCAATTATTTACAAAAAATAGATTGAAATTCTCACAGCAAATGCAACCTAAATCGATTGCTGTGTTTAATTCTAACGATGTTTTTTCTACGGGTGCAGACAGCACACTTCCATTTGAACAACACCGAAATATTTTTTACCTCAGTGGGGTGGATCAAGAAGAAAGTATTTTAATTTTATTTCCTAGTGCAAGCAAAGAAGCACACAGGGAAATCTTATTTGTAAAAGAAACGAATGATCACATTGCGGTATGGGAAGGTGCCAAACTTAGTAAGTCTCAGGCGACCGCTGCTTCTGGAGTTCAAACGGTGTATTGGTTAAAAGAATTTGATTCGATCTTTCCAACATTGATGGCAGAAGCCAGCAGTTTTTATTTCAATAACAATAACCATTACCGTCAAGCTGTTGAAATGGAAACTCGGGACGATCGTTTTTTAAAAACAATCAAGTCCACCTATCCAAATCACGAGTTTGTGCCTAATTTTCCAATCATGGAATCGATTCGAGGCGTGAAAGAACCTGAGGAAATCGCATTGATTCAAGCAGCTTGTGACATTACAGAAAAAGGATTTAGAAGAGCGTTGGGCTTTATAAAACCTGGCGTTATGGAGTACGAAATTGAGGCAGAATTTATGCATGAGTTTCTTAATAATCGCTCCAAAGGATTTGCGTATACGCCTATCATTGGATCTGGATACAACGCTTGTGTGCTGCATTATATAGAGAATAACCAAGCCTGTAAGGACGGTGATATGTTGCTTATGGACGTAGGCGCAGAATATGCGAATTATGCCAGTGACATGACACGAACCATCCCAGTAAATGGTCGTTTTACAGCACGTCAAAAAGCAGTTTATCAAGCGGTCTTAGATGTTAAAAATAACGCGACGGCACTGCTTGTTCCAGGTACTATTTGGAAAGACTACCATGTGGAGGTTGGAAAAATGATGACCTCTGAACTTTTGGGTTTAGGGTTGATAGACAAAGCAGATGTTCAAAACGAGGATCCAAAATGGCCCGCTTATAAAAAGTATTTCATGCATGGAACTTCGCACCACATGGGCTTAGACACCCACGATTTTGGTGCTTTAGAAACACCTATGACTGCAAATATGGTATTTACGGTAGAACCAGGAATTTACATCCCTAACGAAAAAATGGGCGTCCGACTCGAAGACGATATTGTCATTCAAGCTGAAGTCCCACCTTTAAATTTAATGCAACACATTCCTATTGAAGTTGAAGAAATAGAAACCTTAATGCAGTCGAATTAAGCTTTTTTAGCGCAGCATTCTTTTTTACACTCTTTAGCGCAGGCTTTTTTGTCGGCTTTCATTTTGTCTTTACAGCATGCTTTTTTGCAGTCTTTGTCACATGATTTTTT
>CAWVRW010000039.1:0-19015 GCA_963933105.1 uncultured Formosa sp. | reverse complement strand
AACTATATACTAGAGTTTTATACTAAACAGTCCACTTTGGTTTGACGGATTACACCCCACCGACAACCCCAACCTTAAATATAACTACTACGATGAACACGGGTACGGGTGATGCTACCGTAGGCAATCAAGATAAAATCATCGATATACTTAACCGAGTTTTGAGTAAGGTAACCGCTATAAGGGAAGTGCTTAAAAACTAAAAATAAAGCCTACCAATTTGTTGAAAAATCTCAGTATGGGCAGAATCTGAAGTTCTAAGAAAAGGATAAGTATCTTCCTTACAACCATTTTCGAAGGAAGTGATAGGAATCGATTGAAATAATACTTTTAAAACCAGTTCAGCAATCCTGCTTCTTAAATCTAATTAGAGCCTTATAAATTTGACATCATTTAGTCTTTAGTCTATCTTTACTTTTTTTAAACGAGGAGAGTTTTCTTCAACGCATTTACAACTTTGAAAGATACATTTAAACACAAAGGACTTCGGAAACAATTGGTTGCAACGTTAATCGCTAAGGGAATTAAAACCCCTGCAGTTTTAGACGCCATTGATTCTATACCCCGACATCTTTTTATGGACTCTAGTTTTTTAGACCATGCCTATCAAGACAAGGCATTCCCAATTGCAGCCAGTCAAACCATCTCACAACCCTACACCGTCGCATTTCAATCCGAACTGTTAGAAGTTAAGTCTGGAGATAAGATTCTCGAAATTGGTACCGGAAGCGGTTATCAAACAGCAGTACTGTGTTTGTTGGGAGCCCAAGTATATAGTATTGAACGCCAGTTAGAATTGTTTAAAAAAACCAGTCAATTTTTACCAAAAATCGGCTATGTTGCCAAACGGTTAATTTTTGGAGACGGCTATAAAGGACTGAAAGAAGAAGCTCCTTTTGACAGCATTATAGTAACTGCCGGCGCACCTTTTGTCCCAAAACCATTATTATCGCAACTAAAAATAGGAGGGCGTTTGGTCATTCCTGTCGGAGACAAAGATCAAATAATGACGCTCTACATTCGGAAAGGTCCCAAAGAATTTGAAAAACACGAATTAGGAAACTTTAAATTTGTACCGCTTCTAGAAAATAAAAACTAGAAACTAATCCCAAATAACACACCGTCGTTCACAAACCCCGAATGGTAGGACCGCACATAGTCAACTCTTAAAAAACGGTATTTTTTCCACCCAATATTGTTGATCCCTAAACTAAATTCTTGATAGGGTTTTTGATCTTTTGCAGAAAATCCATGAACCCCAACAATTAAGTTATAATTCAGCTTATTAATCAACGGAATTTTACCTAATATATAACCCTTAAAATCATGTTCTAAGTGGTATTCCATATAATTTCCAGAGGTGCTAAAATCATAGTACCCCACATTTTTAAAACTTGATAAATACCTATCATCCAGACTTACATGGGTTTGATTTCCATTGATGTGTTTAGCATCCATAAACGCGATTGATGAAGCTCCGAAAAAAGTACCACCATATAAGTTGTAACTAAAATCTCCTTTGTTTTCTAAGCTAAAATTTTGAGACAGATTGACGCTCAAATGGTCATAATTATAGTGAGTGTTTGTAGCTCCAAATCCTTTTTCATAACTGAAATTTAACTTTGGATATTTGGGCGTATTTAAATTGTATTTACTCCCCGGATAGCTCAGGTATTTTTGTCCAAAACGGATGGCACCCTTAAACTTAAATTTAAGAATATTGTGATTTTCAAAAGGGGCTGCATCAAAATTTAAGGGGTCTAAAGGATTGTTACTTGTATAGGATTTATCATCTTGATTAAGCGTCGTATAATCGGAACTATTGAACAATCCTCTGCGGTTTTCAAAACTGAGTGCCGTACCAAATCGGAAGCCATTAAAAAGCTCCTGACCATAATTTATTTTGACGAATCGATTTTCAAATAATTTCATATAATTCTCCTCAAAAAGCAAACTACTCAATTCATTGATGAGACTCGAAATAGGCTCCTGATCGTTAAACTGCTGGACTTTGAGACCCGCACTAAACCCTATATTTAAATCATTGACATTATTAAACTTATAGCGAAAACCGACAGTACCTCGAAGGGTTTGAGTGTCAAAACTATAATTTACTTGATTTTCTATCGCTAGATAATTTTTAAACTCATCGTAACGTTTTGTGTAATTGATGTCCACATTGGTATTAAATCCTTGAACCGTATTGAAATGGACGCCAGCCAACGGACTGCTAATGTTGAACTCTTTGTGTTCAAAAGAGTTTTCGTAAGTATATCCAGAAATTAAATTTCCAATTTTAAATTTATTAAAACTCCCATCAATCGAATCCAAATAGGTTTTGGAATTATATAAAACTTGAAGACTGTCTTTTTTAATATAATCTTTAAACTCTTCCTTGGTTAATGGCACCGGTCTGAGAGTATTCCAATAGGTAGAATCTTTTTTATTAGCTTCTGCTTCAAACGCTAAAATTTCATTCGTAAATACAGATTTCTCAAAACTGGGGTTCAGTTTATAATTGGAATAATTGGCCACAAAACTTCCATCACCATTAAATCCTAAAAACCCAAATTTAAAACTAATTGTTTGGGAGCGCACCACCCAATAGTCGCTTTTTTCGTCGTAGGAAGCGTTTTGTTTTAGGGTAATCATATCCACTGCTGCCGATTGAATTTGCTTGCCCGTTACGCTGAGTTCGAGCCCGTAAAACCCCCATTGATCTTCCACAATATAGACCACCCCCGAAAAGACGCGATCGTTTTCACGACGTGGGATTACTTTAATCTTATTAATCAAACGTCCGCCATTGTCATAAAAAACACCCTCCAGTTTGTAGCGGTAATAATTAAAGGCATAATCAGCAATAGGCGATACGATATCTGAAATGATTGGCACTGTGTTGTAGTAAAAATTATAATCCACATCGCTCGCATTATTAAAGCTAAATCCATTGGAATCCCCACTGACTTTAGAAGCTATTATTTTTTCTGAAAGCTTATCAGGCTTTTCGTAATTTATTTTTGAAACCGTTTCCGACAGATATAAAATCCCCGAACGTGTGGAGTCTAAGAGCCCGTCCATATCTCCTATTTCTTGACCCAAAAACTTCTCTGGTACATTTTTGAGCCGGATGATCCCTTTGGAATAAAAGTCGGCAGAATACGCATTAATTTTTTCTAATTGCGCTTTACGTTTGGCAATTGCGGCCCGTATAATACGGTCGGCAGGATTTTCATTGTAAGAAATGACCACTTCATTTAAGGAGATATTTTCTTCTAATAATGTGATGTCTAAAGTATAAGGAAATTTTTTAATTTCAATGGTTTTGGTTTGTGTTTTAAACCCCAAAAACTGAAACACAATGGTGTAGGTTCCTGGTTCTGGAAGTGCCAATTCATAGTCCCCCTGTTCATTTGAGGTGGTGCCTGTATAGGAATTTTCAATATAAATATTCACAAACGGAATGGGTTGACTGTCAACATCTGAAATACTGCCTTTGAGTTGGGCGGAAACAGAAAGTGAACAAAGAAGTAATACTATTAAATAACGCATGCTGTTGGATGTAGGTTTGTGATTTATAAGTCGATTGATTTTGTGAAGTGTTACAAAAAGTATTCCATTTTTTAAGTAACTATTCTAACGTTCCTAAAACCTACTTAAAATTTTTCTTTACACGGTCCAAATCACGTTTGTTGTCACGGTCTTTGATGGTATCGCGTTTGTCAAAAAGTTTTTTCCCTTTTGCGAGTGAAATTCTCAGTTTTGCAAAGCCCTTATCATTGATAAAAAGTTTGAGAGGAATGATCGTCAGCCCCGTGTTTTTCACCTCTTTTTCAAGTTTTTTAAGCTCTTTCTTATTGAGTAATAACTTCCGCTCCGCTTTGGGGGCATGATTGTAATGATTTCCAAAATCGTATTCTTGAATGGTCATATTAATCACAAAAAGTTCACCTCTTAAATTAAACTCACAAAAACTCTCGGTAATAGACGCCTTACCCCCCCGAATCGATTTGATTTCAGTACCTGTCAATACAATACCAGCAATGTACGTATCTAAGAGTTCATACGTAAAGCGGGCCTTTTTATTTAATATGTTAACAGACTTTTTCATCAGTGGTCAAAACTAAGCAAAATATTATTCGATGGCTAAGAGTTGGTGAATAATCTCTCCAGATTCCGTAATATTTATAATGTATAGGTTGGCGTAATTAGTTTCTTTTATTTGTTTGTATTGTTTTTTTCCAATAAGCGCGTTTACCATTGCTGGAATCGTATTGCTATGTCCAACAATTAATACTGTTTTGCCCAAGTTTTGTTTCATGTAGCGCACACTGTCAAAATCGTTTGGACTGTAATAGGTTAGAGGGAGTTTCTTTTTTTCTGCGATTGGAAGGGCGGTGTTTCGCGTTCGCTTATAATTGGTTGTCGATATGATATCAAAATCAATACTATTAAAAACAGAACTCCAACGTGCTGCTCTCAAAACGCCCGCCATCACTAAATCTGGATCTTTGTCAGCTGGATTTGAAATGTTTTTTTCTGCATGACGAATAAAGTAAAACGAGGTTGCCTTACTTTCATTGGGTGTTTGTGCTTGGGTTGAAACTGTCCATAACACTATAAACAAGGCACTTAGAATATTTTTCATTGGAGTGGTTTTATAATAATTACTTTCCATAAATATACTAAAAATAAAAAGCAATGCTGTTCTATTGAATAGAATTTGCATTGCTTTTTAACTAACTAACCAACACTTATAGGACGAGCCTAAAATGAAATTGTTACAGTTTTATTTTAAAATAAAACCAGGCCTTCTTTCAAATTTATTGTATAATTTTGAAAACTCAAAACGAAGGTTAATTAGACGCTTCAATTTTATATTAAAACCTAAAAAATAATACATGGGAATTTTCGATTCATTATTCAAATCTGAAACTAAAGATTCAAACTGGCCTGGTCAACAACTAGAATCTGCAGATCAATTGGAGTCCATCATCAGCAATTCGTTTAAAACACCTCAATTGATATTTAAACATTCAACACGTTGTAGCATCAGTCGTTTTGTGTTAGCCGATTTTACAGCGCATTTCACTTTTTCAGCAGATCAATTTGGAGCCCATTACTTAGATTTATTGAACCATCGAGATATTTCTAATGACATTGCTGAACGCTTTGAGGTGCAACACCAATCGCCACAATTAATTGTTGTCAAAGATGGAAAAGCAATCGCAAATTCATCCCACGAAGGAATTAATGAACTACATCTGGCTAATTTTCTATAACCTATTAAATACCGAGTTCTTCAAAAAGTACGATGAGTTTTTCACTCGATGGGCGAGGCGCATCCGCATCCACAATAGTTCCATCGGGAGCGATTAATATAAATCGAGGAATGCCATTCACTTTATAATCTTGAACGAAGTCCGCTTTCCAACCATTGCCAGTAAACAATTGAACCCCTGTCAATTCTTTTTCAGTAACCATTTTTTTCCAAGCATCGTGAGCTTTCTCCATCGTTCCACTGCGTCGGGCATCGTCCACAGAAATGCTCACAAAATCAATGTTATTATCATGATATTTTGATTCTAATTTTTTCAAAAATGGAATCTCAACCTTACAGGGGCCGCACCAAGTTGCCCAAATATCAACATACACATACTTTCCTTTCAAGTCGCTTAAAGAAGTCGTTCCGCCTCTATGGTTTTCGTAATTTGAAAATGTAGGTGATGTTGTTCCTTTTGCTAAAAGCTTGCGTACTTCAAGTTTTTCCATGAAATAATTTTTATAGCTTTTTTGCATGGATTTAAAATCTTTATCTTGATTTTCAAAGTAAGCAGCATCTAGTTGTTTGTATTCATTTTTTAAGGCATCGTATCCAGCTTCTAATTTGTCAAATGCTTTTGAAAACTCAGCTTCTGTGCTGTCAAAAAGATCTTCAGATAAATAAGTTTCTTGTAGCAGATTATTGGCAATTATAAAATTACTTTGATCGGCATCATCTCCTTCAAATTTTAAAGTTTCATCAAACGCTTTGGTGTCTAGTGTAAAGGAAGTGGAATTGTCGTTTTTTAAATAAATAGTCCCAACTTCATTACCATCGGAAAACCGATAAAGACCTTCTCTTACATTAAGCGTATCTTTAAACGTCCCATCATCATTAACTTTGATTTCCTTTTTGTATCCTTTTTGATTGCTAATCTTTATATTTTTAAATTCATTCGCATTAGTAATTTTTCCAGAAAGGGTTGCGTAGTCTTTTGGTGTTTTAGAACAAGACCCTAATATTAGGATGGCTGAAAATAGAGTGAGGATTGATTTCATAATGTATTTTTATTTAGTTAAGTATGCATCCAAAAATAAGTTAATCACCTGATAAAATTAAAAAATTAACAAAAATTTGCATATCTATTATGGAATGTTCAAATTTGAGCGACAAAAACACAAAATAAATGCACATTATAAGTACCAAAGCGTTAAGCTTATCTACCCTTAGAACCTTAGTGTTAGAAGGCTCAAAAATAGAACTTTCAGACGAAGTGGTCCAGAAAATTCAAGAATGTCGAGATTATTTAGATCATAAAATCGAAGCCACTACAGATCCTATTTATGGGATTAATACTGGGTTTGGTTCTTTGTGTGATGTGCGAATCCACTCTGAAAACCTCACTAAATTACAAGAAAACTTAGTGCGTTCTCATGCTTGTGGTACAGGAGATTTTGTACCTAAACCCATCATAAAGCTGATGCTCTTGCTGAAAATTAAGTCCTTGAGTTATGGGCATAGTGGGATTCAATTAGAAACTGTGAACCGTTTGGTTTCATTCTATAACAACGATATTTTACCTGTCATATATACCCAAGGATCGTTAGGTGCATCTGGAGATCTTGCACCCTTAGCGCATTTGGCGTTGCCACTTATTGGAGAAGGAATGGTTTGGTATAAAGGTGTTCAGACCGCTGCTGCGGAAGTTTTAAATGCGTTTGATTGGGAGCCAATCACATTGCAGTCTAAAGAAGGTTTGGCATTGTTGAATGGCACACAATTTATGACGGCCTACGGCATACATTCGTTATTAAAGTCTTTCAAGTTATCCTATATGGCGGATCTTATTGGCGCCCTATCATTAGATGCTTACGACGGGCGAATTGAGCCTTTTGATCCCTTGGTGCATTTGGTGCGTCCTCACAATGGACAGATAAAAACAGCGGAACGCATACTGAGTTTTTTAGAAGATAGCGAATTGATGAAGCAACCCAAAAAACATGTTCAAGACCCGTATTCGTTTCGATGTATGCCACAAGTACATGGGGCGACCAAAGACACCTTGATGTTTGTGAGACAAACATTTATTAATGAAATAAATGCAGTAACCGACAATCCTAATATATTCACTAAAGACGATAAAATTATTTCTGGTGGAAATTTTCACGGACAACCTTTGGCTTTTGGTTTTGATTTTTTAAAAATAGCCATGGCCGAACTAGGTAATATCTCAGAACGAAGAACCTATCAATTGGTTTCTGGCTTGCGTGAGTTGCCTGCTTTTTTGGTTGAAAAGTCGGGATTAAATTCAGGGTTTATGATTCCGCAATATACAGCGGCAAGTATTGTGAGTGCCAATAAGCAATTGGCAACCCCTGCCAGTGTTGATTCCATTGTGTCTTCCAACGGACAAGAAGATCATGTGAGTATGGGTGCGAATGCGGCCATCCAAGCCTATCAAATTTTAGAAAATGTAGAACGGGTTTTAGCAATTGAATTGCTGAATGCTTCTCAAGCATTGTTTTTTAGAAACCAAAAAACATCTCCTTTTCTAAGTGCTATTTTGTCTAGCTTCAGATCTGAGATTCCAAAAGTAACAGAAGATAGAGTACTTCATAATGATATACAGGAAGCCATCAAATTCATCCAAACACTTGAACTGGAAAACGATGTGTTATTTGATTAAACCCTAAAAAAAAAGCCCCACATTGTGAGGCTTTATTGTTACGATTCTTTCGCCTCATTGGGCGACGTTATCTTGACGTCTAACTTGGTGTCGTCTTTGCCGATATCCATCGTAATGGTATCCCCTTCATGCACATTAGATTTAATGATTTCTTCTGCTAAGGTATCTTCAACATATTTTTGAATGGCACGCTTTAGTGGACGTGCGCCATATTGCTTGTCAAACCCTTTTTCAGCAATAAAACTTTTTGCTTTATTGCTTAGTTTTAAAGTATATCCTAGTTCTGAAATACGTTCCAAAAGTTTTGCAAGTTCGATATCAATAATTTTATCAATATCTTCTTTTTCTAAGTTGTTGAAAACGACCACGTCGTCAATTCTGTTTAGAAACTCTGGTGCAAATGCTTTTTTAAGTGCGTTTTCAATCACCGAACGTGCATTGGAACTTTCCTGAGATTTTTGAGCGGCGGTTCCAAACCCAACCCCTGAGCCAAAATCTTTCAATTTTCGAGCTCCAATATTCGAGGTCATAATAATGATTGTATTGCTAAAATCAATTTTACGTCCCAAACTATCCGTTAAAAATCCATCATCAAGTACTTGAAGAAGCATGTTAAATACATCTGGATGTGCTTTTTCAATTTCATCTAAAAGAACCACTGCGTAAGGTTTACGTCTGATTTTTTCGGTGAGTTGTCCACCTTCTTCATAACCAACGTATCCCGGAGGTGCGCCGACCAATCTTGAGATGGCGAATTTCTCCATGTACTCACTCATGTCAATTCGTATCAATGCATCTTCACTATCAAATAATTCTCTAGCAAGTACTTTGGCAAGTTGTGTTTTACCAACGCCAGTTTGTCCTAAAAAGATAAATGACCCAATGGGCTTATTGGGGTCTTTAAGTCCCGCACGATTCCTCTGAATAGCTTTGACTACCTTTGAAACGGCCTCATCTTGACCAATTACTTTTCCGTTTATTAGCTCTGGAAGTTTAGATAATTTATTGCTTTCTTTCTGAGCAATACGGTTCACAGGAATGCTAGTCATCATGGAAACCACTTCGGCTACATTTTCTTCGGAAACTATAATTCGGTTTAATTTAGATTCTGTTTCCCATTTTTCCTGGGCCTCTGCAAGACTCTTCTCCAAACGCTTTTCATCATCTCTTAGTTTGGCAGCTTCTTCATATTTCTGTTTTTTAACCACAGAGTTTTTAGTTGCTTTCACTTCTTCAAGTTCTGCTTCTAATTCCACAATTTGGTCGGGAACATCAATATTTGTGATGTGAACTCTTGAGCCTGCTTCGTCCAATGCGTCAATCGCTTTGTCTGGTAAAAACCGGTCGGTCATATAACGATTGGTTAATTTTACACAAGCTTCAATTGCTTCATCTGTATACTCTACATTGTGATGATCTTCGTATTTGTTTTTAATGTTGTTTAATATTTCAATCGTTTCACTCACCGTTGTCGGCTCCACGATGACCTTTTGAAAACGACGTTCAAGCGCGCCATCTTTTTCGATGTGCTGTCTGTATTCGTCAAGGGTTGTGGCACCCACACATTGCAGTTCGCCACGTGCTAACGCAGGTTTAAACATATTAGAAGCATCTAAACTTCCCGTGGCACCACCGGCACCTACAATCGTATGAATTTCATCGATAAATAAAATAATATCGTCATTTTTCTCCAACTCATTCATCACTGCTTTCATGCGTTCTTCAAACTGACCACGGTACTTGGTACCGGCTACAATGCTGGCTAAATCTAAAGTAACCACGCGTTTGTTGAATAAAATTCGAGAGACTTTACGTTTGATGATTCGAATGGCCAAGCCTTCAGCAATGGCAGATTTGCCAACGCCGGGTTCGCCAATCAGCAAAGGATTGTTTTTCTTACGACGGCTTAAAATCTGAGACACACGTTGAATTTCTTTTTCACGTCCTACCACAGGGTCTAATTTCCCTTGTTCTGCCATTTCAGTAAGGTCTCTTCCAAAATTATCTAGAACGGGGGTCTTCGATTTTTTTACTCCTTTTTGACTGCTGCTCTGACTAAAAGAACTGTCCTTGTTTTCGTCCTTTGGCATATCGTCACTTGGAAAAGACTCCGCTTTTGGAGTTTCCGTGTATTCATCGTCGTTTGTGATCATATATTTAAATTGTTCTTTAACGCTATCGTAATCCACTTTTAGTTTATTCAATAGCTTTGTTGTAGGGTCGTTTTCATTTCTCAAAACACATAAAAGTAAATGTGCTGTATTTATAGATTTACTTTGAAAAAGCTTCGCTTCTAAAAAAGTTGTTTTTAAAGCCCGTTCCGCCTGACGTGTCAAGTGCAGGTTTTTTTTCTCGTCAGAAGCAATCATAATATTTGGGTTGGAAGGACTGAGAATTTCAACCTTGCGACGCAAATGACTAAGATCAACGTCTAAAGCGTTCAAAATATCGATTGCCTTGCCATTGCCATCTCTTAAAAGTCCAAGCATCAGGTGCTCAGTACCAATAAAATCATGACCTAAACGAAGTGCTTCTTCTTTGCTGAAAGAAATAACATCTTTAACTCTGGGGGAAAAATTATCATCCATAAAAAATCTTTGGTTAAATTTACAAATTCAAAGGCATTAAATCAAAAACTATACCTTTTTATTTTTCATTTATACAAATGATAGTAAAAACTAATTAAAATCAAAATTTTTAAGCTTCTATTTATTAACCATTTTACCTCTTAAAATTGTTAATAAATTTGATTGAAAAAAGTCACTAAAATTCGCTTAGTAATAATTTGAAAAGTAGTATATTAGCTAGGTTATTTAATAAACAAAAATTTAGCGTAAGATGATAGAAGGTGAAAAGTTAATCCCCATTAATATAGAAGATGAAATGAAGTCGGCTTACATCGATTATTCGATGTCGGTAATAGTCTCTAGGGCACTTCCTGACGTAAGGGATGGATTAAAACCTGTGCATCGCCGGGTGTTATTCGGAATGCATGAACTCGGTGTTCGTTCCAATACGGCACACAAAAAATCGGCAAGAATTGTTGGGGAAGTTTTAGGTAAGTATCACCCACACGGAGATACCTCTGTTTACGACGCCATGGTTCGTATGGCTCAAGAATGGAGTTTGCGATATATGCTGGTTGATGGGCAAGGGAATTTTGGATCGATTGATGGTGATAGTCCTGCAGCAATGCGTTATACAGAAGCCAGAATGCGTAAAATATCGGAAGATATGCTTGCGGATATTGATAAAGAAACGGTTGATCACAAGTTAAATTTTGATGATACACTTCAAGAACCTACCGTATTACCAACACGAATCCCTGGCCTGTTAGTAAATGGTGCTTCTGGAATTGCTGTGGGTATGGCCACCAATATGCCCCCTCACAACCTTTCGGAAGTAGTGGATGGAATTACAGCATATATAGACAACACAGACATCGACATTGATGAATTAATCACACATGTAAAAGCACCTGATTTTCCTACAGGAGGAATTATTTATGGGTACGATGGTGTGAAAGAAGCGTTCAAAACAGGACGTGGTCGTGTCGTCATGCGTGCCAAGGCAAATATCGAAGACGTTAATGGACGTGAGTGCATAATCGTTACCGAAATTCCATACCAAGTCAATAAAGCAGACATGATTAAGAAAACTGCTGATTTGGTGAATGATAAAAAGATGGAAGGAATTTCTACCATTCGTGACGAATCGGATAGAAATGGAATGCGCATTGTTTATGTTTTAAAAAGAGATGCCATTCCTAACATCGTTTTAAATAAACTTTATAAATATACAGCACTTCAGTCTTCTTTTAGTGTGAATAATATTGCGTTGGTAAATGGACGCCCAGAAATGTTGAATCTAAAAGACATGATTCATCATTTTGTAGAGCACCGTCACGAAGTGGTGGTACGTCGTACAACCTACGAACTAAGAAAAGCCGAAGAACGCGCTCATATTTTAGAAGGATTGATCATTGCTTCCGATAATATCGATGAAGTCATCGCGATTATTAGAGGTTGTTCAAATGCTGAAGAAGCCCGTGAAAAATTAATCGAACGTTTTAAACTGAGCGAACTACAATCCAAAGCGATTGTTGAAATGCGATTGAGACAATTAACAGGTTTAGAACAAGATAAATTACGTGGTGAGTACGATGCAATCATGAAAACGATTGATGAGTTAAAAGACATTCTTGATAAAAAAGAACGTCGTATGCTCATCATTAAAGAAGAGCTTGCAGTTGTTAAAGATAAGTATGGTGATGAACGTCGTTCTGTGATTGAATATGCTGGAGGCGATTTATCTATAGAAGATATGATTCCAAACGAGCAAGTTGTGATTACAATTTCACATGCAGGATATATCAAACGTACCTCATTAACAGAATACAGAACTCAGAACAGGGGAGGGGTTGGACAAAAAGCATCGACCACTCGTAACGAAGATTTCTTAGAGCACTTATTTGTAGGAACCAACCACCAGTACATGTTGTTTTTCACTCAAAAAGGAAAATGTTTCTGGATGCGAGTTTATGAAATCCCAGAGGGTAGTAAAACTTCTAAGGGACGTGCCATTCAAAATTTAATCAACATAGAACAAGACGATAAAGTCAAAGCCTTTATTTGTACGCAAGATTTAAAAGACGAAGACTACACGAATTCGCACTATGTGATTATGGCCACCAAAAAAGGTCAGGTTAAGAAAACATCTTTAGAACAATATTCTCGACCAAGAACGAATGGAATTAATGCCATTACAATTAAAGAAGAAGATGAATTACTAGAAGCTAAACTAACCACAGGCGAAAGTCAAGTCATGTTAGCATTAAAATCTGGGAAAGCCATTCGATTTGAAGAAGCCAAAACCCGTCCAATGGGCCGTGGTGCTTCAGGAGTTCGCGGGATTACTTTAGCACATGAATCGGATGAGGTGATCGGAATGATTGCTGTGGATGATATGGAAAGTAATATCTTAGTCGTTTCTGAAAATGGATATGGAAAGCGTTCAAGTTTGGAAGATTACCGAATCACAAATCGAGGTGGGAAAGGAGTCAAAACCATTTCAATTACAGATAAAACAGGTAATTTAGTCTCCATCAAAAATGTAACGGATGAGGATGATTTAATGATCATCAATAAATCGGGCGTTGCAATTCGATTGGCTGTAGAAGATTTAAGAGTGATGGGACGTGCGACGCAAGGAGTTCGTTTGATTAATCTTAAAGGGAATGATTCCATCGCTGCCGTTGCAAAAGTAATGCGGGAAGATGAAGAAGACATCGAAGCAATTGAAGGTTTGGCAGAAGAAGGTGCTGAAGAAACCGGGACTACTGAAACAGATGGCACAACTGTTGATACTCAAGAAGAAGAATAACTATTAATACTAACTATTAAAATTTAAATACGATGAAAAAACACCTTGTATTTGTAATAGCACTAACTCTAGGATTTTTTGCTGTTGCCCAAAAGAAAGAAATTAAAACAGCAACGAAGGAGATAGCGAAGGGAAATTATGAAAAAGCAGGCGTGGCACTTGATGCTGCCGAAGCACTTTTAGGTTCTATGGACGAAAAATATAAAAGTCAATATTACTTACAAAGAAGTATTTATTTCCTAAACAATGGCGAGCCAGATTTTAGTACCATCAAAAAAGCTATTGAAGCTTTAAAATTGGTAACTGCACCAGCGCAAGAAAAAGGTGTTCAGGACCAAACACTAAACTTAAAAGCTCATCTGGTTAATAAGGGAAGTTCTCTTTTGAAAACGGATGAATATGAAGCATCTTCGGGTTATTTTGAGAACGCCTATAGGTTAGCTCCTAGCGATACGGTTTACTTGTTTTATGCTGCTTCTACAGCGGTCAATGCTAAGCAATATGACCGTTCCCTTATGATGTATGAAGAATTGAGAAGTCTAGGTTATACGGGAATAGAAAAAAATTACCTCGCCACAAACAAAGAGACACAAGTTGAAGAAGCGTTTGGGAATATGATGCTTAGAGATCTTTCAGTGAAAGCTAAATCTCATATCAACCCCAAAGATGAAACCACTAAATCTAAGTTTCCAGAAATTATTAAAAATATCTCGCTGATTTATGTTCAAAATGGAGACAATGAAAAAGCACTTCAAGCTATGGCTGTAGCAAGAGCAGAAGCTCCTGAAGATTTAAATTTATTATTGACAGAAGCCAATGTTTATTACTCAATGGGTAATACCGTAAAATTTAAAGAGTTGTTGGAAGTTGCCATTAAAAAAGATCCTAATAATTCTGAATTACAATATAACTTAGGAGTTATTTCTGCAGAAGCGGATGATTTTGAAGGTTCTAAAAAATATTACCAAAGAGCCATCGAATTAAAGTCAGACTATACCAATGCTTATATAAATTTAGCAGCCTTAATTTTAGGACAAGAAGAATCGGTGCTAGAGGAAATGAACAAATTAGGTTCGTCTGCGGCTGATGACCGTAAGTATGATGAATTAAAAGCAAAGCGAAACCAATTATACTTAGATGCAATTCCTTACTTAGAAAGTGCATTTGGCATAGATCCAAGCAATTATCAAGCGGCTAAAACCTTAGCAAACATATACAGTGCTGTAGGAAATACGGATAAATACAAAGAATTTAAAGCGCTTTCGGATTCATTAGAACCAAAAGAATAACGTTTAGTTTTACAATCTTAAAAAGTCATTCAATTTGAATGGCTTTTTTTATGGGATAATTTTTTTGATGACTCTCAGTTTGTGAGAGTGTGTTTTCGTGTCCACATTGTAGATACCACTTTGGTCCAAGAGATCGATCCGAACTTTACCGTGTGCATGTATGATGTGGTGGTCTTCCATAATAATCCCTACATGGATAATGTCCCCTTCATTATTATCAAAAAAAGCTAAATCTCCTGGTTCACTTTCTTCAATAAAACTAAGGGCATCCCCTTGAGACGCTTGTTGAGAGGCATCTCTTAAAATTTTGAATCCATTTAGTTTATAAACCATTTGAACGAATCCAGAACAGTCAATCCCAAAAGGTGTTTTTCCTCCCCATAAATAAGGAGTGTTGAGGTATAGTATAGCAGTCTCTACAAGTTTAGATTTGTCTTTAGATCCAACCGATTTTGCTCCTTCATAGGCGTGCTTTAAATAGGAGAGGCCATTAAGCGCTGAACCTAACAAAATAGGATGTAATTGTTGTTTTTGATTTGTGATAAAATCAACCAAATCCGTGGTCATTAAAGGATCGGATTTGTGAAGTTCTTTATATTCCAATTCGTCGATAAATTGAAATTGTTTATTGTCAATCCATCCTTCATATTTATCAAATCCCAACCGGATGCGACTCCAAGATTTACGGTGCTCTAAAACCTTAAAATGATCGCCATAGAGTACTTGCGAAATTAATTCGCTCGTATCTGTAGCTTCCGATCTTAAAGCAACAACGCTAAGGTAGCAAAGGCCGTATTGCATTCGCTATATATTTCGTTCTAGGATCAATGCCGAAGCACCGCCGCCGCCATTACAAATCGCTGCAGCTCCAATTTTTCCATTATTTTGTTCGAGGACACTCAATAAGGTTACTACAATTCGAGCACCTGAACAGCCTAGGGGGTGGCCTAAAGAAACGGCGCCTCCATTGACATTCACATTTGAATCGTTTAGCCCTAGTAATTTCATATTTGCTAAGCCTACCACTGAAAATGCTTCATTGAATTCAAAGAAATCTACTTCCGAAATATCAATCGCTGCTTTTGCCAATGCTTTAGGCAGTGCTTTTGAAGGTGCTACAGTGAACCATTCGGGTTCTCTTGCAGCATCGGCATAGCCTTTTATAGTGGCTAAAGGTTTTAGACCTAATTCCTTTGCTTTTTCTTTACTCATTAGAACCAATGCAGCAGCACCATCATTTATGGTGGATGCATTTGCAGCGGTTACAGTTCCGTCTTTTGTGAAAGCAGCACGCAAGCTCGGTATTTTTTCTAAACGAACGTTTGTGTATTCTTCATCTCTATCGACAACAACAGGTTCACCTCTTCGTTGTGGGACTTCTACAGGAACCACTTCAGAATCAAATTTCCCTTCATTCCAAGCATCCGTAGAACGTTTGTAGGATTGAATTGCAAAAGCATCTTGTGCTTCTCTTGTAAACTTGTGTTCAGAGGCACATGTATCTGCAAAAATTCCCATGGCTTGATTTGCATAAGCATCTACCAAACCATCTTTTTGTAAGCCATCATCAAAAGTGATCGATCCAAATTTATGTGCCGAACGCGCATGGTGATAGTGCGGAATTGAACTCATGTTTTCCATACCACCTGCAACGATAATATCAGCATCGCCTAAAGCAATTGATTGAGCGGCTTGCATAATTGTTTTCATTCCAGAGGCACAAACTTTGTTGACCGTTGTGCAGGGTACCGAATCCGGAATACCTGCATAAATAGCGGCCTGTCTTGCAGGAGCTTGTCCTGTTCCAGCTTGTACAACATTGCCCATCAGAACCTCATCTACAAGGTCAGGGCTTAGATTGATTTTATCAAGCGCGCCTTTAATAGCGATTGCACCTAATTTTGGTGCCGGAACAGAGGATAGACCTCCTAAAAAACTCCCGATAGGGGTTCTTGCTGCGGATACAATTACAACGTCTTTACTCATAATTTAGAATTTAGAGATGGTTCATGCGAAAATAACTAAAATTTAGGATATATAAAGTAGGAATATTTTAATATAGAGAGAAAATATACTTCTTTTTATTACTTTTGGGTGTTGACAGTCACATAATGTTAGAATTAGTTGAGGTGTAAAACTTCCAATAGCGCATGAATCATCCAGATCTAAAGTATGATATTCAAAAAAAACAATAAATAAAATTATATGAAAGATATAATGAACCTTTTTCATAAAAATCATTCCTTAATTTATAAGGTCTTTCTTTTTGTGCTGACCACTTTTGTGATTGTCTATTTGTTTCCAAAAAGTGGAACTTTCAGATATAGTTTTGAAAAAGGAAAACCTTGGCAGTCCGAAAACCTATACGCGCCTTTTGATTTTGCAATCAAAAAAACAGCCGAAGAGATCGACGCAGAAAAACAGCAAATTGAATTACAATCCCCTGTCTTTTTTGATGTAGACACCACAGTGGTCTCTACGTTTAAAAATGAGTATTCCTCAGCATTTGACCGCTTGTTTTTTGAGCTACCAAGAGACCAAATAAAAATAGACTTATATTATAAAGGAGTTGTGCTTTTGGATGAATTGTATCAAAGTGGAGTACTTCAAGATCCATACGATTACGACCCCAATCAGCAGATCTCTATCTTAGTTGATAAAACGCAAAGTGGGGTCAAACGTTTTGATAGCTTTTTTCTTCAAACGAATTTAAAATCATTTGTTGAATCGAGTGTGGATGCTCTAGCGTTAGAAGCTTACAAACAACGTTACTTGGCACTGTTTTTTGATGTTGTAAAACCCAATGCACTATTAAATAAAGCCATTACGCAGGTGTCACTTGAAGAACGCTTAAGTCAAATGAAATTAGTAAGAGGGCGTGTCGATAAGCAAACCCTTATTATCTCAAAAGGAGAAGTGGTTCAAGGCGATAAATATGCGGTTCTCAACTCATTGGTATCTGAATATGAATCACAAGTTTGGACGGATTCAAACTACACATTAGTAGTGACGGCTTATACTGTTTTGGTGTCATTGGCTTTATTGATGCTGTTGTTGTTTATGAAAAAATACAGGATGGAGGTATTTTCAAACAATACAAAGGTCACTTTTATATTCTTCAATATCGTTTTGATGGTATTCTTAACCACTTTGGTTGTGAACTTCAATTCGTCTTATATCTATATTGTTCCCCTTTGTATTTTGCCCTTAATTTTGAAAGCCTTTTTTGATGCCCGCTTGGGATTGTTTACACACGTAATTACGGTGCTGTTATTGGGCTTTGTAGTCGCCAATAACTATGAGTATATGTTTTTGCAAATCATCGCTGGTATTGTGACAATCTTAACCGTTTCGGAACTTTATAAACGGGCGAATTTATTTATTTCTGTGGGACAAATCACTCTAATATACATAGTGTCTTATTTTGCATTTTTTGTAATTCATGAAGGAAGTATTGATAATTTAAAATGGGAAACCTTTTTGTTGTTTGTTTTGTGTGGATTGGCGACGCTGTTTGTGCAGCCTCTCATATATGTGTATGAAAAACTCTTCGGACTTGTTTCGGATGTGTCGTTGTTAGAATTGTCAGACACCAACTCCAAACTCTTGAAAGAACTGTCTGATAAGGCGCCAGGAACCTTTCACCACTCTTTAAATGTGGCAAACCTAGCCGAAGCTGCTGCCAATGAGATAGGGGCCAACACGATGCTTGTTAGGGTAGGAGCTTTGTATCATGATATAGGGAAAATGAAAAACCCTACGTATTTCACCGAAAATCAAATGACTGGAACCAATGCACATGATGAGTTATCTCCAAAAGAAAGTGCAAAAATCATTATCAACCACGTCATTGATGGTGTGGAGTTGGCTAAGAAAAACAACTTGCCCGATCGTGTTATAGATTTTATAAGAACGCATCATGGTACAAGTACTGTGTATTACTTTTATAACAAACAAAAAGAGTCGAATTTAGATTTTGAAAACAGCGATTTTTCGTACAATGGACCCAAGCCATTTAATAAAGAAACAGCCATCCTTATGATGTGTGATAGTGTGGAAGCAGCGTCCAAAAGTTTAAAGGATCCCAACTCTACTAAGATAAATAATTTTGTAGATGCGATTATTTCGAAACAAATGGATACAGATCAATTTTTGAATGCAGATATTACTTTGAAAGAAATACAGTCCATTAAGAAGGTGTTGAAGCAAAAACTGGCCAATATGTACCACTTGCGTATTGAATATCCGGACTAAATAAAAAAAGCTTACAAAAAAGTAAAAAAATAGTTTGCGTTCTAGATAATGAAAAGTTACATTTGCAACCGCAATTTTAATTGCCGAAGTTCATTTAATAGGAGAGGTGCCAGAGTGGTAATGGAGCAGATTGCTAATCTG
>CAWVRW010000038.1:0-19483 GCA_963933105.1 uncultured Formosa sp. | reverse complement strand
AAAGGCTTCCCATCCATACGTACAAAATGGTATTTTGAACATAAAAAATGGGTTAAAGTAATGCCAAGAGATGCTTACACATATCTGGAATTTCATTTTAAAAATGAAAATGGCAAAACCATTAAATTGTAAAAAAGTCCCGCAAATAGCGGGACTTTTTTTTTGATTTTTTTTATGTTGTGCGAAGTCAGGAGACTTCGCAGAGCGGGGAAGCCGTGTTGCCATCGGCACTGAGTTTCTTTTCACCAAAGTAAATACCAACTGTTAATTCTCTATAAATACTGATACCTGGTTGCGCAAAGTCTCCCGACTTTGAGCTTAAATAATTCTCATTACTTTTCCGTTCAAAATTCATTTTAACACTTCACAATTTACATTTCATTTTGCACTTTTTTTAGTCGCGCTAAGTCGTGAGACTTTGCGCAGCTGGGAGGTTTATTTAATATTTCTTTAAGCTTGCGCTCAATTTGACTAGCACTATCGCCGTAGCTCGGTGGCATCGGGGGAGTCCCAAAAACGAAAATCTTCCTTAACTTTTCTTTTTTGGTGGTGGAGGTGGTGGAGTTCTCATTCTAGGAACTTGCCCTTTCGGTTTTGGACTTCCACCTCCAGGATTATTTCTAGGTATTCCTTGTGGTCTACTTGGTCTTTCTTGTTTAGCCATTTGTGTGATATTTATTTAAATAATGATTAGTTTCTATTTCAGTATACTTTTCCGTTTTTTTATAGCGTTTAATATTTAATTTGCAATCGAGTTCCTCAATATTTTCCCAATCGTTTTGTCGTAATTCAAAATATTGTTTCATTGCTTTTTTCTCATTTATTTGATCAGATTGATGTTTATCCCAAAGTATTTCAAGTTTATTAAAATATCTTGTATACATCATTCGCAATTTGGATATTTCTTCAATTTCTTTATCCGATCGAATTATTTGGTTTTCAATAAGCAACAGAAGTTGAACAATAGCAATAAGTATAAAAGCAACCCAAACATAACCCTCGAAATATTTCCAGCTCAGAATTCCGTTCAAAGAAACAATCAAAGTCATAATTTGGAAGTACTTTTTCAAAGTCCGTTGAAATCCAATATATTTAGTCAGATAAACTTCTCCGAACTTAATATTTACCATTTCATACCAAATTTTGTTAGTCATATAGTTCGTTTCTTTAATGTGCCACAGCTAGTGTATAAAACTAGTGGTGTTTATTTCCATTATATTTTTGTTTGGAGTGGTTCAATACTTCCCAAATTGGCTTGTATTGTGCCACTCTAGTTTCCTAAGTGTTATATAACTCCCAACAAAACAACATCTAAAACTTCGGTTAAATTACTTTTGAAGATTTAGATTTGGGGTCTTCATCACTCAAACTTATGACATATTTTTAAATCCCCCAAAAAATAGGCGATAAATTTCAATTTAAACAGCTGATAGTTAATTACTTGCTTTTTAAAACCAATAAACTACACAGGCGTAAAACACTCAAAATATTACATACAAAAAACCCTGTAAAGAGGGCCTTACAGGGGGTTATTGGTTTTAATGAGTATTGCGGTCAACCGCAATAGGAAAATTCAGATTTATATAATCGTCGACTGTCCCCGCTCCCGCACGAATCATTCGTGTGGTTTGCAAAGTTTATTTGGAACGCGAATGGATTGACTTCGTCGAATCTTCGATTTCGCGCACCAGCGGTGCAAGCGTCTCGCTTGTGCAACGGTTACCCGTGTTGTAAACAGTTTATTCTTTAGATGTGATTTTTATTAATTTATATTTACACCCCTCAAAACAACTAAAGTTTTTTGGTGTTAATTCAAGTTTTCTTTCTACAAATTCATAAGTATACTGAAATACACCAGCGGGGTTTTCAAACCCTTGCGTGAATCCATTACAATTGTATTTTAAATTAATCTGGACGTCAGTTAAAGAAATATTACCTGTTAAACAATCAGAAAATTGAGAAGAATTAAAAGTATTATCTAATTTGATAGCTAATGTAAATCCATTATCGACTTGACTCCAACCATTTCCAGAAGGAGGGTGAGAAAAAGATTCAACTAATTGCCAAGTCCCATAAATAGAGTTCTCTTGCTGTTTTGTTTCTTTTTCACCACATCCTGTAATGAAGAAAAAGATTGAAGAAATTATAAAAAACGTTTTCATATTTGATATGTTTTGAGTTATTAATTATTTGATGGCGAAATATGATATCCCCCGCTCCCGCACGAATCTTTCGTGTGGTTTACAAAATTTATTGGGAACGCGAATGGATTGACTTCGTCGAATCTTCAATTTCGCGCACCAGCGGGGGTTAGAATTTAAAAATCAGTATGATGTGCATTTCCAAAATTTAAAATCCTTTTCTAATATAATTCTCTCTTGGATTATTAATGTATTATAATTAGAATATAAATACACATCTGAAGGCATTACTAAAAATGTGCCAATTGGCAATTCGATCTCTAAGTTTCCGTTCAAAATTGTTTTTTTAATACTGTTAGCTCTTAGTTCATCAAAATCGCCATTTCCTAAGTTCTCTAAGTCAGACTTAACAATGAAGAATAGATCACCATTGTAATCGTTATAGACCTTTGATTGCTCGTCAATTATTGGCATACAATCTCCAATACCGTATTTAATAGTCCCTGATAACCCTGTTGTGGTATTCATATCATTACAACCTTTTTCACAACTTATAAACGTCAATAAAAAGATTGTAAATACACTTGTCCATATTTTTTTCATAATAATTTCTTTTTTTGGTCATATCTTTCCTGATTGACAAAGTTTGACTTCGTCGAATCCCGACTTTGAGTCGTCGATTTTTATAATACCTTCATCTATATAATTCATCATATGTTTTGTTTGTAATCCAATCTTATCTTTTTATTTCCTTCGAAGTCAGGAGACTTCGAAGAGCGGTGTTTACCATATTAGAATATTCTGTCTTCAATTACTGTGTCAAGTACATCCAACATTCCTGTTTGTTCAAAGTCACTTCCATTGACAATTGACTCTGCAATATTTCCAATTTCATACGGAGCAGTATTATCAAAATAGCCACAGTTATGACCAAACTCAATTATATTGCTATTCTCATTATAGTCTAATGCATGAATACATTCGTGTATAATTGTATTTGTTATGGAATTCGTTTCACGATAAATTTTTCTTATATTTAAAAAAATCGTATTCGGATGACTTTTTACAAAATATCCTAAAACCTTACTCCATTTCCATCGTGGCTTGTATAACTTGACTTGAATTTTTAAAGTTGAATTTCTAATTAAATCAGCAATTTCAATTGGTTTTTTTTCAGAACAACTAAAACCGGGATGCTTTTCTATTAGCTCATAAAAAATAGGGGAGTTAAAAAGTTCATTAGCATCTTCTACAGCTAATTTAATCTGATTGTAAATTCCTTGATAAGTTACGTTCATAATGTTTTGTTTTACTGTTTTTAAATAAGCTCGTTTATTTTATTCTTCATATGTTTTGTTTGTAACCTTTTAGTTCCCTCTAAGTCAGGAGACTTCGAAGAGCGGGGAAATCATCAAATTTAAAAATTTGGCTACTTTCCAAAAACACACAAACCATCCTGTTAGCAACAACTTGCGCTATTTTTTATATACCTTGTTTGCACCAGTATTTTTATCTTTCAACTCTAATTCTTTCACTTTCCATTCCCCATTTTCTTTTTCCAATTCTGAGGAAACATTAAAAACTCCATTCTCAGAAACAAAAACTAAAGATAATTCCGAACTTCCAGTTTCCGAATTCCATTGAGAACTTACATTTCGTAAAATTCCGTAATGATTTATTTTTCCAGTTATATTGTTTATTTCAGGATTGTTTTCACAATAGTTTTGAACTGTTTTTACAGGTTGAGATTGTCCAATAGTTATAAATCCAATAAATACTAAAATCATTGAAAAGACAAGTATCAGAGTATAAAATTTAAGCAAGTGCCTTACCATAATAAAAAATCCGTTAAATGGATTCTTTTTCATTTTATTGAGTAGGTCTCTATATGTTTTTAAAAATTTCGGATAAAACCCTCTTTTCTCTTTATATGATTTTAACCAAAAGTAAATTCCAAACCCAGTTAAAATAACAGAAATAATCATCCCATAAGTTGATGCAGGAAGTGTTCCATTAGAATCGGCTATCCAAGATAAAACCCATAAAATAAATCCAGTTGATAATAATAATCGGAATAATGTTTTTGTATTCACGGTTTTTTATATTGGTGCCAACTTGTTATATACCAAAAAAAGGGTGTGATAACGGCTATATATTCCGGGATAACACAACTTTTTGTTTGTTATTATACACAACTGACTATTCGGCAAACATCCTGTTTGCCCCTTCATTTTAACTCCCAACAAAACAACATCTAAAACTTCGGTCAAATTACTTTTGAAGATTTAGACTTGGGGTCTTCATCACTCAAACTTATGACATATTTTTAAATTCCCCAAAAAATAGACATCAAATATTTCATGTAAATAGCTGGCAATCTATTACTTGAATTTTAATACAGATAAATTAGAGAGACGTAAAACCTTCAAAATATCGCATACAAAAACGCCTGTGAAGCAAACCTCACAGGCGTTTATTTGTTTTAATGAGTATTGCGGTTAATCGCAACAGGAAGATTTAGACTTATATAATCGTCGACTGTCCCAAATGCATATTTGTAAAATTCAGATTCGAATCGTCTGGATTGTTGATGTAATCTTCAATAAAATCACCCACTTTAGAAGTCGTGATATTGTCAAATTTCGTATTCAAATCGGGTGTTGTAATGTTGAGTTGCAACGATTTTTCAACCGCAGTTCGTATCAATTCAGCTTCTTTAAATAGCTCAAAATGATCCAGCATCATCGCAGCAGATAGGATCGACGCAATTGGATTTGCAATCCCTTTGCCTTCCGCTTGTGGATACGAGCCATGGATGGGCTCAAACATCGAATGCACGTCTCCAACAGACGCTGATGCCAACAAGCCTATAGAACCTCCAATAACACTCGCTTCATCGCTAATCACGTCTCCAAACAAGTTTTCGGTCAGGATCACATCAAACTGTGTGGGGTTCAAAATCATTTGCATGGCGGCATTGTCCACAAACAAGAAATCCAATTCAATTTCTGGATATTCTTTGGACAATTCTCCCACCACTTTACGCCACAGTCGCGACGTTTCTAATACATTTGCCTTGTCAATCAAAGTTACTTTTTGGCGTCTTGATTTGGCTGCAACAAACGCCAAATGCGCAATGCGTTCTATTTCATAGCGTGAGTACTCACACAAATCAGAAGCCGTGTTTCCATCGGCACTGAGTTTCTTTTCACCAAAATAAATACCACCCGTTAACTCTCGGTAAATACTGATATCCGTTCCTTGGATTCTGTCTTTCTTCAGAGGCGATTTGTTTAGTAAAGTCTCGTATGCTTTCACTGGTCTGACATTTGCATATAAGCCCAATTCCTTACGAAGTTTTAGTAACCCTTGTTCCGGGCGTACTTTTGCCGTAGGATCATTGTCGTACTTTGGGTGCCCAATCGCACCAAATAAGATGGAGTCGTTGGCTTTACAAATATCGAGTGTGCTTTCTGGAAGCGGATCACCAACGAGGTCAATAGCCATGGCACCCACGGGCGCAGGGGTAAATTTGAAATTGTGATCAAAGTTGACCGCAATGGCTTTTAATACTTTTACAGCTTGTTCCGTCACTTCCGGTCCAATACCATCTCCTGATAATACAGCGATTTTTAAGTTCATATCAATAGGTTTTTTGAAGCTCAAAGGCTTTTATAAGTTCTTTTTTACTCAATAAATAATCAATGTCATCATAGCCATTAATCATACATGTTTTTTTGTAAGGATCAATCTCAAAACCTTCGCTTAGGTCGGTGCCTTTGATGCTGATGGTTTGTGTTTCTAAATTGACTTCAAACTGAGTGTTTGCATCGGTTTCAATCGCTGCAAACAGTTCGCTTAAAAACCCTTCAGAAACTTGAACGGGCAACAAGCCATTATTTAAAGCATTCCCTTTAAAAATATCTGCAAAAAAACTGGATACAATCACTTTAAATCCAAAGCCAACAAGGGCCCAAGCGGCATGTTCACGACTGGAGCCGCAGCCGAAATTATCGCCTGCAATCAGAATACTTCCAGAGTAAATGGGATTGTTCAGCGTGAATTCTGAATTCGGATTTCCGAGTTTGTCAAAACGCCAATCTCTAAATACATTGTCTCCAAATCCTTTTTTGTCCGTCGCTTTCAAAAAACGTGCGGGGATGATTTGATCCGTATCTACATTTGCAATGTTTAATGGAATTGCTTGTGCAGTGTGTGTGGTAAATTTTTCCATTAATTTAATTGTTTTGTGATGTCTATAATTTTTCCTTCTATCGCCGTTGCGGCAGCCACTAAGGGGCTTGCCAAAATGGTTCTAGACCCTTGACCTTGACGTCCTTCAAAATTTCGATTCGAGGTAGAAACGCAATATTCGTTTTGTGGAATTTTATCGTCATTCATTGCCAAACAGGCAGAACATCCGGGCTGTCTCAATTCAAAACCAGCGGCGTTAAAAATGTCTTTCAATCCTTCTTCAATAATTTGAGTTTCGACTTGCTTGCTTCCAGGAACCAACCATGCCGTTACATTATCTGCTTTTCGTTTGCCTTTGATATAATCGGCAGCCACTCTAAAATCTTCAATCCTAGAATTTGTACAACTTCCAATAAACACAAAATTAATCGGCGTATCAATCAGCGATTTCCCCGCTTCAAAATTCATGTACTCTAATGATTTTTTAAAAGAAGGATCATTTATAACCGGAATTGTTTCCGATATTTTTATGCCCATTCCTGGGTTGGTACCGTAAGTAACCATCGGTTCAATATCCTCCGCATCAAAATAATATTCTTTATCAAACGCCGCGCCCTCATCTGTTGGAAGTGTTTTCCAATAGGCGACTTTAGTGTCAAAAGCGGCGTCTTTAGGTGCGAATTCACGCCCTTTGACATATTCAAATGTGGTCTCGTCTGGTGCAATCATTCCACCTCGAGCGCCCATTTCAATACTCATATTACAGACCGTCATCCGACCTTCCATACTCATATTTTCAAAGACATCTCCAGCGTATTCACAAAAATAACCAGTTCCAGAATTGGTACCCAATTTAGAAATAATATATAAGATGACATCTTTAGAAAGAACACCATTTTTAAGTGTTCCATTAACGGTCACACGCAAGCTTTTTGGTTTGGATAATAATAAACATTGACTTGCAAACACTTGTGCCACTTGACTGGTTCCAATCCCAAAAGCGATGGTTCCAAAAGCCCCGTGTGTGGAAGTGTGACTGTCGCCACAAACCATGGTCATCCCCGGTTGGGTGATGCCCAATTCTGGTGCCATCACATGAACAATACCATTGTATTTATGCCCTAATTCGTAAAGCGTAATATTGTTGTCCTTGCAGTTTTCAGACAGCTGTGCGAGTTGTTTTCTTGACAACTCATCTTTGATGGGCAAGTGCTGGTCCAACGTTGGTGTGTTGTGATCGGCGGTTGCCACAATTTGATTCGGTCTAAACACAGGAATGTCTCTTTCAACCAATTCATTAAACGCTTGTGGACTGGTCACTTCGTGTATCAAGTGCTTGTCTATGTATAAAACTTGGGGGCCGTCTTGAACTGTGTCAACGACGTGAGCGTCCCAAACTTTATCAAATAAGGTTTTTTTCATGTGTTTATATTTATTGTTTTTTAAAGGACATCCCGATAACTATCGGGACTGTTCGCTATTAATCATTCCCTTGGGTGATACTATTTTTAGCATGCTCGTTTCATAACTATAAGGATTCTATTTATTTGTAAATCTTACTAGTTTCTATAATTTGGTGAATGTCTGAATCGATCACTTCTTTTTTGGTATCTGCAAAAGTTAAGAATTCTGCATATACAATATCCAATTCAAGTTTTGTGAGTTCAAAACCAACGTTTTTAGCTCGGTAAGCCAAGGCTGCACGTCCACTTCTGGCGGTAAGCACAATAGCAGATTCGGTCACTCCAACATCTTTAGGATCGATGATTTCATAGGTCTCACGATTTTTAATCACCCCATCTTGATGGATTCCAGAACTGTGCGCAAACGCATTGGCGCCTACAATCGCTTTGTTCGGTTGGGTATAAATCCCCATGCTTTCAGATACCAATTGACTGATGCCGTATAACATCGTCGTGTTAATGTTGGTGTCTAAATTTAAATACGGATGCTGTTTCAAAATCATGACCACTTCTTCCAAAGCCGTATTTCCAGCACGCTCTCCAATACCATTGATCGTGCATTCTATTTGTCGAGCCCCATTGATGATTCCTTCGATAGAATTGGCAGTAGCCAGTCCTAAATCGTTATGACAATGACAAGAGATAATCGCCTTGTCTATGCCTTTTACATTTTCTTTTAGATACTTTATTTTAGCTCCATATTCTTGTGGTAAACAGTAGCCTGTGGTGTCTGGAATATTTAAGACTGTTGCGCCCGCTTTGATCACGGCTTCACACACACGTGCTAAATATTCGTTATCGGTTCGTCCAGCATCTTCTGCATAAAACTCAACATCCTCTACAAAAGATTTTGCATACGTAACGGCTCTTACAGCACGCTCAATAATCGCCTCTTTATTTGATTTGAATTTATGAATAATATGAGAGTCCGAAGTTCCAATACCCGTATGGATTCTAGGTTTTTTTGCATATTTAAGTGCTTCAGCAGCCACTTTAATATCGTTTTCTACCGATCGTGTCAATCCACAAACAGTGGCGTTTTTAACGATTTTCGAAATTTCTTCGACCGATTTAAAGTCTCCTGGGCTTGAAACCGGAAACCCTGCTTCAATAACGTCAACACCTAACAAATCGAGTTGTTTTGCGATAATTATTTTCTGCGGCGTATTAAGCTTACAGCCAGGCACTTGCTCGCCATCGCGAAGTGTTGTGTCAAAGATTTGGATTTGTGTGTCAGACATTTATTAGAATATATTTTTGTATTGTACTACGAATTTATATTTTGGTTCTTTCAAATGAGGCGTTGATCACATTCTATTACGATGTATAACTCCACAATATGTCAATTAAGCAGCTAATATACAACAATATGTGTCAATATTTATACTATGACTAAAGAGCAAAAAGATAATTTATTTGTGCTAATAAAGTCGTTGTCCAAATCTGAAAAAAGACAATTCAAACTTTATGTGGGTCGTTTAGGCGTAAATGAAGATTCTAAATTTTTATTGCTCTTTACGGTTTTACAGAAACTAAAGGTCTATAATGAAGCCGCGATTTTGAAACATGGCTTTGTAAAAAAAGAACAATTATCAAATTTAAAAGCCCATTTGTATAAGCAGATATTGATCAGTTTACGATTAAATCCATCCCATCAAAACATCAGAATTCAGATTCGAGAACAATTGGATTTTGCCACTATTTTATACCATAAAGGACTTTACACACAAAGTTTAAAAATACTGGACAAAGCCAAGTCTTTAGCGGTTGCAAACGAAGAAAAAAATATTGCTTACGAGATTATCGAATTGGAAAAAGTGATTGAAGGCCAATACATCACTCGAAGTATTAGCAATAGAGCGGACGCCTTGACCATTCAAGCGAAACAGTTAAGTCAACAAAACTTATTGGCGAGTAAGCTGTCTAATTTATCACTTCAATTGTATGGTGTATTTCTGAAAACAGGTTTTGTAAAACAAGCTTCGGAATTTGAAAAAATCACAAAATATTTTAACGATCGCTTGCCAGTCTATAAAATATCTGAGCTAGGATTTAGAGAAAAATTATGGCTCTACAAATCCTATTTATGGTACAGTCTTCTTATTCAAGATTTTTTAGGCTGTTATAAATATTCAAAAAAATGGGTCAATCTTTTCCATGAACATCCTGGGATGATTAAGTTAAATCCTGTTTTCTTTCTCAATGGATATCAGAATTTATTAGAAGCCTTGTTTTTTATAAAACAACACGACAAATTCAAACAAACGCTTACAAGTTTAATAGACATCACAAACGAAGATTGGTTTCCCAAAGACGACAATGTCCAAAGTCTTACCTTTTTGTATGTAGGGTCCAATAAGTTCAATGCACATTTTATGGAAGGCACTTTTAAAGAAGGACTTCCATTAATCCCTGAAACCCTAGAAGGAATTCGTACACATAAAACACGTATCGATGAACACCACGTCATGGTGTTTTATTATAAAATTGCGAGTTTGTATTTTGGGATTGGAGAGCATCAAAAATGCATTGATTTTTTAGATAAAATTATCAGCAATAAATCCCTTCAAATGCGGGAAGACCTGTTGTGTTTTTCACGAATTTTAAATCTGGTGGCACACTACGAAGCTGGCTTGGATTATAATTTGGAAGTGCTCATTAAAAGTACCTACAAGTTTTTGATCAAAATGGAAGACTTGTATTTAGTGCAAAAGGAAATGATCAAGTTTTTAAAGAAACTAGGAGATATCTATCCGCAAGAAATAAAAGCAGCATTTAAGGAGTTACACGCCAAACTTAAAGTATTTGAAGACGACCCTTACGAAAAACGCGCCTTTTTGTACTTGGATGTTTTATCGTGGCTTGAAAGTAGAATAGAAAATAAATCGGTAGAATCTATAATTAGACGAAAATTTTTATCTTTAAATAAAAATAATTAATATTTACCGAAAATAATTTGGTTATTACAATTTTATTATTGAATATTTGCACCAACAAAGTTCAATAACTTACTGAGATGTTATCAAGAAAGGTGGAGGGATTAGACCCGCTGAAGCCTTAGCAACCCTTTATTCATTTAAAGTAGGTGCTAAATTCTACTTAATTTTTGATTCATTTATCAAAAATTAGATAGATAACTTAAACCTAATTACAGTTTTGTAATTAGAATTTCTTTATAACATTTTTCTAATAAGTACACTTTTCACAAAGTGCATTTGACTTTTGGTTTAATTAATTTATTAACTCAAAAAAACTAGAAAAATGAGTACTCAAAAATTCGCAACCCAAGCGTTGCACGGCGGACACAATGTGTCAGAAAATGGAGGCACAAGAGCCGTTCCAATTTACCAATCTACTGCGTTTGTGTTTAACAGCTCAGACCATGCTGCTAATTTATTTGCATTGGCAGAACCTGGAAATATTTATAGCCGTATAAATAACCCAACAAACGATATTCTAGAGCAGCGTTTAGCAGCCTTAGAAGGCGGTATTGCCGCAGTGGTGACTGCCTCAGGAACAGCAGCCATTGCAACCAGTTTGTTGACCTTACTAAAAGCCGGCGACCATATTGTGGCGTCCAGCAGTTTATACGGAGGGACCTACAATTTATTAAGCGTGACACTTCCAAGACATGGAATTACCACCACTTTTGTAGATCCGTCAAATCCAGAAAATTTTAAAACAGCTGCACAAGAAAATACACGTGCCTTTTTTATTGAATCTCTTGGAAATCCAAAGCTAGATGTTTTAGATATCGAAGCGATTTCTAAAGAAGCGAAAGCCTATAAAGTCCCTTTAATAGTGGACAATACGGTGGCAACTCCTTACTTATTAAATCCGATCGCTTACGGGGCGAATATCGTAATTCAATCCCTTACAAAGTACATCAATGGAAATGGAACCGCTTTGGGTGGTGCAATCATTGATGCTGGAACCTTTGATTGGGGCAGTGGAAAATTCCCTGAATTTACAGAACCCTCTCCAGGTTACCACGGACTCGTTTATAACGAGGTCATTGGTGCAGCCTCTTTTATTGCGAAAGTGAGAATTGAAGGATTAAGAGATTACGGTGCAGCCTTAAGTCCTTTTAATGCGTTTCAAATTATCCAAGGATTAGAAACCCTAGAAATTCGCATCCAAAAGCACAGTCAAAATGCATTGGAACTCGCCCAATGGTTACAAAAACAAGAAGATGTGGAATGGGTCAATTACCCAGGATTGGAATCAAGTCCGTATAAAGCATTAGCCGATAAATATTTACCGAACGGTCAAAGTGGTGTTGTCACATTTGGCGTCAAAGGAGGTTTTGAAGCGGCTAAAACTATTGCAGATACCACCAAGTTGTTTTCGTTATTAGCAAACATTGGAGATACAAAATCATTGATCATTCACCCAGCAAGTACAACGCATCAACAACTAGATGATGCTGCACAAGAAGCAACCGGCGTGACCAAAGATTTAATTCGTTTATCTGTTGGACTTGAAAATATCGAGGATTTGAAATCAGATTTGATAGAAGCGTTTAAAGTCGTTAAAACTGTTTTTGCATAATTTATAGACTCCATCCCAATGAGTGCGTTACAAAACCTAAGCCTTAAGTATACAACCAAATCTGGTAAGACGACTGCAATAGCGTTGTCTTACCAGATCTTTGGAAAGCCCTTACATGAGGCGCCTATTGTGATGATCAATCATGCGCTCACGGGCAATTCCAATGTCACAGGTGAAGGCGGGTGGTGGAACCCAATTGTGGGGCCAAATAAAGTCATAGACACCAATGCGTTTACGGTTTTGGCGTTTAATATTCCAGGGAATGGACACGATCAACTGCCAAGCAGTTTGATTGAAAATTATAAAGATTTTACCGCCCGCGATATCGCTGAAATTTTTACAATCGCTCTGGAGCATTTAAAAATAAAACAGCTTTTTGCCGTCATAGGAGGTTCCGTAGGAGGTGGATTGGCATGGGAACTTGCAGCTCTCAAGCCAGACTTAATTGAGCACCTTATTCCGGTGGCATCCGATTGGAAGTCAACAGACTGGCTCATTGCAAATTGCTATATACAAGAACAAATATTAAACAATTCGTCACAGCCTTTGGTCGATGCACGTATGCACGCCATGTCGCTCTACCGAACGCCAGAATCTTTTAAGGCAAAATTTGATCGCATTTTACAAAAAGAAGAAAATGTATTTGCAGTTGAAAGCTGGTTAAATTACCACGGAAACGTACTCAACGACCGGTTTCAATTGGCTGCATATAAGATGATGAATCAAGTATTAAAAACAATAGACATCACCCAAGGTAGCCGTGATTTTATTGAAGTGGCTTCAAAAATAAAATCCAACATCCATATTGTGACCATCAACTCGGATTTGTTTTTCAAAGCCAAAGAAAATTGGGATACCTATGTGGATTTAAAATCACACAAAGACAATGTCTCAATATCAGAAATTCAATCCATTCATGGACACGATGCTTTTTTAATGGAATACGAACAGTTAGAAGCTATTTTAGAAACGGTTTTTAAACCCCAAGAAGTCTATTGATATAGATTGCTAAAAAACAAAAAGTTATGACCCCCAAATACTTTGAAACCAACGCCATTCGCCAACAACTGGATCGTACCAACTACGGTGAACACTCGACGCCTTTATTTTTAACCTCTAGTTTTGTATTTGAGGATGCCGAACACATGCGCGCCTCTTTTGCTGAAGAAAACGATCAAAATATTTACAGTCGATTTTCAAATCCAAACACCTCAGAGTTTATCGAGAAAGTCGTGACCATGGAAGGTGCTGAAGCAGGGTTTGCTTTTGCTTCTGGAATGGCAGCCGTTTTTTCAACCTTTGCAGCCTTGTTAAATTCTGGAGATCACATTGTGTCTTGCCAATCTGTTTTTGGTTCCACACATTCACTGTTTACTAAGTTTTTTCCGAAATGGAACATCGAAACCTCTTATTTTAAAGTCGATGAATTGGATCTTATCGAAAGTCTGATCCAACCAAACACCAAAGTGATTTATGCCGAAAGCCCCACAAATCCAGCAGTCGATATTTTGGATTTAGAAGCCTTGGGGAAAATCGCCAAAAAACACAATCTGATCCTAATTATCGACAACTGTTTTGCATCGCCCTATTTACAAAACCCGATTAAATTTGGGGCGGATTTGGTCATCCATTCCGCTACCAAATTGATGGACGGCCAGGGAAGAGTGTTGGGAGGGATTACCGTTGGGAGTGCCGAATTGATGCATCAAATTTATTTATTTTCAAGAAACACAGGCCCGGCACTGTCTCCGTTTAATGCATGGGTGCTTTCTAAAAGTTTAGAAACCTTAGGAGTTCGCGTCGATCGCCATTGTAAGAATGCATTAAAAGTGGCCAAATTTTTGGAAAAACATCCGAATGTAAGTGTGGTAAAATATCCCTTTTTAAAGTCGCATCCGCAGTATAAAATTGCCAAAAAACAAATGCGCAAAGGAGGCAACGTTGTGTCCTTTGAAATTGTGGGAGGCATCAAAGCAGGACAAGCTTTTTTGAATAAAATCAAACTGTGTTCACTTTCTGCCAACCTAGGCGATTCCAGAACAATTGTCACACACCCTTCTTCAACAACACATAGTAAATTATCCGAAGAAGACCGACTCGAAGCCAGTATTACAAATGGACTCATTAGAGTTTCTGTGGGACTGGAACATCATAAAGATATTATAAACGATTTAAATCAAGCATTGGGTTAATTATTCCTGCTAATTAGTAAATAGATAAAACAGTATAAAGTGATTATAAATAAAATTTTTAAACCCAAATCAACTCCAATAGATCAATCTGAAGGCGTTGTAGAAAATGTAAAAAGAAGCCTGCTAAAAACCATCAGCTGGAGAATTATAGGCACGCTTGATACCATCCTAATTTCATGGGCAATTACAGGCGCATTAAGTTTAGCATTCTCCATTGGATTTGTAGAGTTAGTCACCAAAATGGTGCTTTATTTTTTCCATGAACGTGCTTGGAATAAAATCAACTGGGGAAGATAACAACAGATTATGAATATAGAACAAATCAATACAGAACTTGCCACGAAGACACCGATTGAAATTGTACAATGGGCACTTAGGAATGGAAAATCACCCATAGTGACTACAAATTTCAGACCCTATGAATCGGCTATTTTGCACCTGGTTACAAAGGTCAGTCCCGCCATTAAAGTCATTTGGTGCGATACGGGTTACAATACTTCCAATACGTATAAACATGCCGAAGAATTGATTGAGTCCTTGGCATTAAACATACAGTTATACATCCCAAAACAAACGGCAGCCCACCGCGATGTGGTATTGGGAATTCCAGAAGTTGACGATCCAAAGCACCAATTGTTTACCGAACAAGTAAAACTAGAACCTTTCAAACGAGCGATGGCAGCACACCAACCCGATGTTTGGTTCACTAACCTAAGAAAAGGACAAACCGCTTTTAGGAACAGTATTGGGATTGTGTCTCGCAGTGCGGACGGCGTTTTAAAAGTCAGTCCATTTTATCATCTTTCAGATCAAGAATTGGACCAATATCTTAAAGAACACAGCCTGCCAAATGAATTCAACTACTTTGATCCAACAAAACAATTAGACACTAGAGAATGTGGTTTACACAACTAAAAAAAACAAAATGAAAAATACATCCCATATTAATCCGCTCGAAAATGAAGCCATCTATATTTTTAGGGAAGTGGTTGCGCAGTTTGAAAATCCTGTGTTATTATTTTCTGGAGGAAAAGATTCCATCACTTTAGTGCGATTGGCTCAAAAAGCCTTTTATCCATCTAAAATCCCTTTTCCATTACTTCATATTGATACCGGACACAACTTCCCAGAAACCATTGAGTTCAGAGACCGATTGACCAAAGAATTAGGCTTGGAATTAATTGTGAGAAATGTACAAGATGCCATAGACCAGGGGAAAGTAAAAGAAGAATCCGGACGCTATTCGAGTCGGAATGTTTTACAAACTACCACACTGCTTGAAGCAATAGAAGAATTTAAATTTGATGCGTGTATAGGAGGTGCTAGACGCGATGAAGAAAAAGCCAGAGCCAAAGAACGCGTATTTTCAATTCGTGACGATTTTGGGCAGTGGGATGAAAAAAATCAACGTCCAGAACTTTTTGATATGCTCAATGGTCAAATTGAATTGGGTCAAAATGTGCGGGTGTTTCCAATCTCAAATTGGACTGAACTAGACGTCTGGTCGTACATCGAACGCGAACAAATCGAAATTCCTTCGATCTATTTTGCACACCTTCGAAAAACATTTATTAGAGACGGTATGATTTGGACCAACGACGATGCCATTGTTTTTAGAGATGAAGAAGAGGTTGTCCAAGAACGCCTCATCAGATTTAGAACCGTTGGAGACATGAGTTGTACGGCGGCAGTACTGTCGGCAGCCAGTGACATCTCCTCGGTAGTTCAAGAAATCAGGGAATCCACTATTTCAGAACGTGGCGCACGAATTGACGACAAACGCTCTGAAGCCGCCATGGAAAAACGAAAACAACAAGGTTATTTCTAACCGCACCTCAAAGAATAATTAACTAGAAAACAGTACTCATCAGGAGTTTATAAATAATATATGGAAGTTCTAAAAATTGCAACAGCAGGAAGTGTCGACGACGGCAAAAGCACTCTAATCGGAAGGCTCCTGTACGACACCAAATCACTGACCAGTGATAAAATTGAAGCTATCGAAAAAACGAGCAAACAAAAAGGCTATGACTACTTAGATTTTTCGCTTGCTACGGACGGACTTGTGGCCGAAAGAGAACAAGGAATCACAATTGATGTGGCTCATATTTATTTTTCGACTGCCAATAAAAGTTACATCATTGCAGACACTCCTGGTCATGTTGAGTACACACGAAACATGATTACAGGCGCATCCACATCTCAAGCGGCCATCATCCTTATTGATGCCAGAAAAGGCGTGATTGAGCAAACCAAACGCCACTTTTTTATCAATAATTTATTGCGTGTCAAAGAAGTCGTAGTCGCAATTAATAAAATGGATTTAGTGGACTTTTCTGAAGAAACATACAACACGATAAAAACAGATTTTCAGCAATTATTGAAAGAGCGCGATTATCAAGATCAGCGCATTACCTTCATACCAGTCAGTGCTTTAAAAGGCGATAACATCGTTCATAACTCTGAAACGATGACTTGGTACACAGGCGAAACACTTTTGGAGCATTTAGAAGCCTTAGATTTTAAAGACATTTACAATGTAGGAACGCCACGGTTTCCTGTGCAATCTGTGATCCGTCCAAAAACAGCGGAATTCCATGATTTTAGAGGCTATGCAGGAAAAGTGTACGGCGGAGAACTCAGTATTGGAGATACCGTTTTGGCACTGCCTTCTAAAATCACAACCAAAATCAAATCAATTTATTTTTACGATCAAGAAGTACAAACGGCCTCCAGAAGATCGTCGGTTACCATCACTTTGGAAGATGAGATCAATATCAGTCGTGGCGACATGATTACAAAGACCGACAATCCTCCTGTGGTTGACAAACAATTCACAGCAAAAATAGCATGGATGGATCAGGAACCTTTGAGTATCGGTAATAAATATGTAATCCAACACGGTGTCAATAAAGTACTGGCAAAAGTAGACCGCATTCATCATACCATCAAAACAGATTTTTCAGGCATTACTGAAGGTGTTGCCCAGTTAGATTTAAACGATATCGCCCTCGTTTCTTTCAAACTTAACAAACCTGTTTTTTACGATGCCTTTAAAAATCATAGAACCAATGGCTCTTTTATCATTATTGACCCACAAACAAATACCACTGCTGGCGCAGGATTCATTCAATAAGCAAACAAATGCAAAGTTTTAGAACCGAAATAGAAAATCCAGTTGTCGAAAAAGACATCATCGAATTAGCTCAAAAAATTGAGCAATTTAAAGAAGGTGAACTCGACGAAGAAAAATTCAGAAGCCTTCGTCTCGCTAGAGGCGTTTATGGACAACGCCAACAGGGAGTGCAAATGATTCGAATTAAAATTCCGTACGGAAAAATTTCGAGCCATCAATTGCGCCGTATTTCGGAAGTTTCCGATGAATATTCACGTGGACGACTTCATATTACGACCCGTCAAGACATTCAGATTCATTATGTCGATTTGAATCGCACCCCCGAACTGTGGGCAGAATTGGAACGCGATAATGTGACTTTAAGAGAAGCCTGTGGAAATACAGTCCGAAATGTCACCGCTTCCGAAACAGCGGGTTTTGATGTTGATGAACCGTTTGATGTGTCACCTTATGCCGATGCCCTTTTTAAATTCTTTTTGAGAAACCCGATTTGTCAAGAAATGGGTCGAAAATTTAAAGTTTCTTTTTCGGCTTCCGATGAAGATACGGGTTTGTCTTACATTCACGATCTTGGCTTTATTGCTAAAATCGAAAATAATATTCGTGGTTTTAAAGCCATGGTTGGTGGCGGATTGGGATCTCAACCGCGCCATGCCGACACGCTTTATAACTTTTTGCCAACCGATCAAATCATTCCTTTAATGGAAGGCGTCTTACGTGTTTTTGACCGCCATGGCGAGCGTAAAAGTCGCTCAAAAGCCCGCATGAAATTCCTTCTTAAATCGATTGGTTTGGAAGCATTCAGAACACTTATTGAAACAGAGCGAAAAGCCATTGAACAACAAAGTGTCCCGATTGAAAGTAACACTTTTCCACACGCTACTCCTGTTGAAATAGATGCGCCGAACGTAGAGATAAAGGATGAAAAAACTTACAAACTATGGAAGTCAACAAATTTGATTCCACAAAAACAAGCTGGCTATAAAGCCATTGGAATCAAAGTATTACTGGGCGATTTTTATACCGACAAAGCAAGGGCATTGGCAGACTTGGTCGAAACCTATGCAGCGGGCGAACTGCGTTTGACCTTGCGTCAAAACATCGTAATCCCTTTTGTAAGAGAAGATTTAATCCCTGTTGTTTATACCGAATTAGAAAAATTAGGATTTACGGAGCTTGGGTATAACAAAGCTGTTGACATCACGGCATGTCCTGGAACAGATACCTGTAATTTAGGTATTTCAAGCAGTACAGGCATTGCACGTGAATTGGAAACGGTGATTAAAACCGAGTATCCTGAGTACCTAAACAACAAAGATTTAGTCATCAAAATCAGTGGTTGTATGAATGCTTGTGGACAACACAACATGGCCAATATTGGCTTTCAAGGAATGTCTATAAAAACAAAAAACAATTTAGTCGCTCCTGCTCTTCAAGTACTGTTGGGCGGTGGAAATTCAGGAGATGGAATCGGTCGGTTTGCAGACAAAGTCATCAAAGTTCCGAGCAAGCGAGGACCCCAAGCTTTAAGAGTCATCCTCGATGATTTTCAGCTAAATTCCGATCAAAAAACATTTTATGATTATTATACCGTTCAAGGCGAAAAATATTTTTACAACCTATTAAAAAGTTTGTCAGACAGCAGCAATTTGGAAGCGGATGAGTATATAGATTGGGGGTCAAAAGTCACTTACAAAAAGGCCATCGGAATTGGCGAATGTGCGGGGGCTGTCATTGATTTAATCTCCACCCTCTTTTTAGAAAGTGATGAAAAAATCACGGATGCACGCGCTGATTTTGAAGCGA
>CAWVRW010000037.1:0-21685 GCA_963933105.1 uncultured Formosa sp. | reverse complement strand
TAACCCATTTTTTATGTTCAAAATACCATTTTGTACGTATGGATGGGAAGCCTTTTGTAATAAAGGCTGCTATAAAAGGGTGTGTGTTTAAAGTCACTTTTTTATAGCCTTTTTTCATAATTTGATCCAGCTGGTGATTAATTTTCTCAATCAAAACAATTGGTGCTTCCACTTCAGCGCCATTAGTACCATTAGGATTCGCTTCCTTGGTCTTAATGTTCATTTCTGGTCGAACACGTTGTCTTGTGATTTGAATTAACCCAAACTTGCTTGGAGGTAATATTTTGTGTTTGGCTCTATCGTCTTTCATCTCATCTCTAAGATGATCGAAGAGTTTTTTGCGATTCTCTGCTCTGTTCATATCAATAAAATCCACCACAATAATACCGCCCATATCACGCAATCTAAATTGGCGTGCGAGTTCGGTTGCAGCGAGGATATTGACTTCTAAAGCAGTCGCTTCTTGATTTCTTTCTTTACTTGAACGGTTTCCGCTATTGACATCTACCACGTGAAGGGCTTCTGTATGCTCTATAATTAAATAGGCACCACGCGCCATTGATACGGTTTTTCCAAATGAAGTTTTGATTTGTCTTTCGATCCCAAATTTTTCAAAAATGGGTGTCTTTGGATTGTGATACTTCACAATCGCCTCTTTGTGAGGTGCAATTTCATGAACATAATCTTTAATTTGATTGAAAAGCAAATCGTCATCGACCGTAATACCTGTAAAAGTATCATTGAAAATGTCTCTAAGAATAGAGGACGCTTTATTCATTTCACCGAGTACTTTACTTGGTGTATGGGCGCGCGGTATCGCTTTACAAATAGATTCCCATTTTGTATATAAGTCTTGAAGGTCTTTATCGAGTTCTGCAACTTTTTTATCCGTAGCTACAGTGCGTATGATGACTCCAAATCCTTTGGGAGTAATGCTTCTTACAAGGCGTTTTAGGCGTTCTTTCTCGGATCTACTTTCAATTTTTTGAGAAATTGAGATGCGATCTGAAAATGGAACAAGTACCAAATAGCGGCCAGCAAGTGAAATTTCGGAACTGATTCTAGGTCCCTTTGTTGAGATTGGTTCTTTTGCAATTTGAACCAAAATAGATTGGTTTGACTTTATAATTTCGTCAATACTACCATCTTTTTTAATGTCTTCTTCAAAAGTAAAGTTTTTTAAAGAGTAATCTTTTAATTTACCTGTGCTTACACGTTTCATAAATTTCATCAATGTTGGAAGCTTAGGCCCTAAATCATGGTAATGCAAAAATGCATCTTTATGATACCCTACATTTACAAATGCAGCGTTGAGACCCGGAACAGACTTTCTTACTTTGGCTAAAAACACATCGCCAACAGAAAATTTGCTATTATCTTCGTCATTTTGAAATTCAACTAGTTTTCCATCTTTTAATAAGGCAAAATCAACATTGTCTGAATTGGATCGAATTATTAATTCTTTATTCATGGGTGTTAATTTTTATCCATACACGAATGTACAGATGGATTATAAAATATTTTTCTTGATTCATTCCCGCAGATTACTGTAGGAGTATAACCTTAGGTATTTTAAACACAACAAAGTGTGTTTCAATACTAAGATTTGACAGGATTTAATCCAGTAAATTCATGTATTCAGCAAGGTGAAACTGAATTTTAGCACGAATTTGATATCAAAGAACGTTCTGATAATAACCTGAAAAAGTAGCTGTGCTACTTTTTCAAATTACTTCTTCTTGTGACGGTTAGCGCGACGTCTTTTCTTACGCTTGTGCGTTGCTACCTTATGTCTTTTACGTTTTTTACCGCTTGGCATAAATGTGATTTTTTAAAATTAGTTTATAAATAATTAGTTTACTTTAACCTTTGATTTTACGCCTTCAATAAATACTTTAGAAGGTTTGAACGCAGGTATGTTGTGTGCTGGTATTTTGATTGAAGTATTTTTAGAAATATTTCTTCCAATTTTCTCAGCTCTAGTCTTGATAATGAAACTTCCAAATCCTCTTAAATAAACATTTTCTCCAGTCTCTAACGATCCTTTAACTTCGCTCATAAAAGATTCAACAGTTGCCAATACATCTCCTTTTTCAATTCCTAAATCGTTGGAAATTTTAGCTACAATTTCAGCTTTAGTCATTTTATATTATATTTAAAATTAATATTTTTTAATTGGCTTGCAAATATATGTATTTTATATTCAATATTTCAAACCTAAAGAATTAAAATTAAATATATTAAAAGATTATTTTTGCCATTCATCCAATTTAAAAATGAATTTTCACTCAACACTAACTAACTGGTATTCAGTAAATAAAAGGAATCTCCCTTGGCGCGCCTCTAAGAATCCGTATAATATCTGGTTGTCAGAGATTATTTTGCAGCAAACACAAATCAAACAAGGGCAACCTTATTATGAAGCTTTCTTAGCAAATTACCCGTCTGTGCAGGCGCTTGCAGGCGCTTCTGAAACGGCGGTTTTAAACCTGTGGCAAGGGCTTGGCTATTATTCTCGTGCTCGGAATTTGCACTTTACGGCCAAACACATTACAGAAAACTTAAATGGTGAATTCCCGAAAAATTATAAATCGCTTCTAGACCTAAAAGGCGTTGGCGATTACACCGCCAGCGCCATCGCTTCCATTTGTTATGAAGAATCCGTGGCCGTCGTCGATGGAAATGTATACCGCGTGTTGGCTCGGTATTTTGGAATTGACACTCCTATTAATAGTACGGAAGGAATCAAACAGTTTAAAACCTTGGCTCAGTCCTTATTGCCTCTGTCCGATTTTGGAGATTACAACCAAGCGATTATGGAGTTTGGGTCGCGGCAATGCAAACCTCAATCGCCCAACTGTGACGCTTGCCCATTAATTTCGTCTTGCAAGGCCTATGCTACTGGATCCATTAAGGTACTGCCCGTTAAACTCAAAAAAACAAAAGTCACTAAAAAGTATTTTAATTTTTTAGTGATTGATTCTGATGATCAAAAAACCTACTTGGAGCAACGTAAGGAAAAAGGGATCTGGCAACAACTGTATCAATTCCCCCTCATTGAAACACACGCTGCGGTGTCTAAAGAAGAGCTTTTGCCCTTCCTTGAGACATCAGACAAAATTAAGATGCCGTACAAAAACATCACACTTTTTAATGCTTCGGATATAATTCATAAACTGTCTCATCGTGAATTGCATGTTAAATTTTGGATTTTAAAAACAGGAAACGCTCCGGAAAATGCGATAGCGTGGTCTGACATCACCTCCTTCCCCGTACCTGCTGTCATCGAACGGTTTATAAATAATTTTCAAATTTAAGCATGAGCGTTTACATTTTTTAGATATCTTTATATCATTAATTTTGTTTCAAATTTATGCACTCAAAAATCAACTATTATGTCAGGAACTTTAAATAAAGTAATGCTTATTGGACATCTTGGAGATGCCGTAAAAATGCATTATTTTGATGATAAGAATTGTGTGGGGCGTTTTCCATTGGCCACCAATGAAACCTACACAAACAAGCAAACAAATGAAAAGGTGACCAACACGGAATGGCACAACATTGTAGTCCGAAATAAAGCGGCCGAAATTTGTGAGAAATACCTCAACAAAGGAGATAAAGTATACATTGAAGGACGTCTGAAAACACGGAAGTGGCAAGACGACAAAGGAAATGATCGGTATTCGACTGAGATTCAATGTGTTGATTTTACGTTTTTGACAGCCAAAAGTGACCATTCATCTTCGGCAACATCCGAAAACCAAACCCCTCAGGCAGCGGCGGCAAAGCCTCCTGAAAACAACGAAGAACCAAACGATTTACCATTTTAACTAGTTTATAAAACACACTATAATTGGACCCTGAACCCTCTAGTTTCACCCCTCTTTTTGACAGCACACTAATCACTGGCGTCCTAGGGTTACTCGTGCTTTTAATCTGTTCTGCACTTATATCGGGAGCTGAAGTTGCTCTTTTTTCGCTGACACAAAAAGATTTAGATGAAGCGAAAGACAGCAAATCAAAATCGTTTGAGATTATTATTGACCTCTTAAAACAACCAAAAAAATTATTGGCTTCTATATTAGTAGCTAATAATTTTATAAACATCGCCATCGTCATATTGTTTGCATCTCTAAGTGAATCCTTATTTAGCGGTGTGCATTCGGAATTAGATTTAGGTTTTTTCAAAATTGACCTTGTATTCTTTATTGAAGTAATTCTGATTACATTTTTGATTTTACTGATTGGAGAAATCTTACCCAAAGTATATGCTAACAGAAACAACTTAAAGTTTTCGAAATTTATGGCCTATCCTTTAAAAGTATTGGACATTGTCATTTCGCCCATTAGCATTCCCATGCAAAAGGTAACATTAGGCATTCATAAAAAATTAGGGAAACAAAAATCCACCCTTAATGTCGATTATTTATCCCAAGCACTGGAACTTGCAAGTGAAGATGACACCACCCAACAAGAACAAAAAATTCTACAAGGGATTGTATCGTTTGGAAATACAGACACAAAGCAAGTGATGCGTCCGCGCATTGACATATTTGCTTTGGATCAATCGGTGGACTACAAAAAAATTATTCCTGAAATCGTAAAAAACGGCTATTCTCGTATTCCTGTATATAATGAAAGTATTGATACGGTTGTCGGGATATTATATGTAAAAGACTTACTGCCACACCTTCAAAAGAAAGAATTTGACTGGACGACTTTAATAAGGGAACCCTTTTTTGTGCCTGAAAACAAAAAACTAGATGATTTGATGGTGGAATTTCAAGAGAAAAAAATCCACCTCGCTATCGTGGTCGATGAGTATGGCGGGACTTCTGGAGTGGTATCTTTAGAAGATATCATTGAAGAAATTGTGGGGGATATTAGTGATGAGTTTGACGATGACGATTTGATTTACTCAAAACTCGATGCTCATAATTATGTTTTTGAAGGCAAAACAACACTTAAAGATTTTTATAGAATCATCAAATTAGAGGATGAATCTATTTTTGAAGATGAAAAAGGAGAAGCAGAAACCCTTGCGGGATTTGTGCTTGAAATATCTAAAAGCTTTCCAAAAGTAAACACTAAAATTGCATTTAAAACCTATACATTTACTGTGGAGGCACTAAACAATAAACGCATCAAACAACTCAAAGTAACACTTAAGAAATAATGAAATCGTTCGCTGTTCTTTTATGTATTTTTATATGTTTCTCTTGTGATGAAATTCATGTACCAAAACCAAAGGCCTTTTTGAGTTTGGATTACCCAAAAGCATCCTACCTAAAAAGTCAACTAGAAGTGCCTTTTGAGTTTGAAAAAAATAAACTTGCCCAACTGAATGTTTCTAAAAAGAACAACAAGGTTGAAGGAATCATTCTTCGCTATCCCAACTTAAAAGCCTCTGTTTTTATCAATTATAAAAAAGTAGAAAACAACCTCGAAAAATACATTTCAGACGTGCGGGCAATGACTCAAAAACACCTTCAAGTAGCGGATGAAATTTCAGAACGCATGTATGAAAACGACCTACAAAATTTATACGGTATGTTTTATGATCTCAAAGGAAATGTAGCGTCACAATCCCAGTTTTATGTAACTGACAGAACACAGCATTTTATATCTGGAGCACTTTATTTTGAAACAAAACCCAACTACGATTCCATCTTACCAGCCATCAACTATATTCAAAAGGACATGATGCATCTTATTGAAAGCCTGCGCTGGAAATAAACGCTATGCTTCTGAATCCGAACTCAATGAGTTCCATCCTTGGGCTGTTAACTGAATTTTAGTTTCGCCACGTGTTACCAAGTTCATTCCGACACTCGGCTCCGTCATATACCCAATAACGGTTAAGTTTGGATTGGCTTTAATTTTAGGAAAATCTTCTTGAGAAATGGTCATGAGAAGTTCGTAATCCTCTCCCCCATTCAGTGCGACAGTCGTGCTGTCCATATTAAACTCTTCACAAGTTGAAATGACCTGCGGATCTAAAGGGATTTTATCTTCATACAAATCACATCCTACTTCACTTTGTTTACATAAATGAATGATTTCAGAAGACAAGCCATCACTAATATCAATCATCGCTGTTGGCACCACCTCTAAATCTTTTAAAAGTTTTACGATATCCTTTCGAGCTTCGGGCTTCAATTGACGCTCTATAATATAGGTGTACCCATCCAAGTCAGGTTGGTTGTTGGGGTTCACTTTAAAAACTTCTTTTTCACGTTCCAAAACTTGAAGACCTAAATAAGCCCCACCAAGATCGCCACTTACCACTAATAAATCGTTTGGTTGCGCGCCACTTCTTTTAACAACCGTATCTGAATCGACCTCTCCAAGAGCAGTTACAGAAATCATTAAACCTGTTGTAGAAGAGGTGGTGTCTCCACCCACCACATCAACACCATAAACCTCAGCGGCTTGATGAATTCCTTCGTATAATGCATCAAGCGCCTCCAAAGAAAAGCGATTTGAAACCGCCACAGAAACCGTGATTTGTGTGGCATTTGCGTTCATTGCATACACATCAGAAAGATTGACCATCACTGCTTTATACCCCAAATGTTTTAAGGGCATATAGCTTAAATCGAAATGAACCCCTTCAACCAATAAATCAGTAGTCAACACCACCGATTTATTTTTAAAATCTAATATCGCGGCATCGTCCCCAATCCCTTTAATAGTGGAACTATTTTTATCGGTAAAACGTTTGGTTAAATGTTCTATTAGTCCAAATTCACCTAAACTGCTTAGGGGCGTATTTTCTTGATTTTTATCTTCTATCATACTGCAAAAATAAGACGCTTTTGGTAAATTTCTTATACAAAAGATACATAATTCAACTGATTTTCATTTATATATAATTTTTTGACGTAAATTACGTTTTATAAGTACTCCTAAATCCAAAGTTATGAAAACTACTTTTTTAAAATTATTCTGCATTTGTATAAGTATTGGACTCGCAACGTCCTGTAACAACGAACCTACGGGCGCTGTATCCACAGATGCGGATGGAGATGGAATTATGAATTCTGTTGATAATTGCCCTCAAATTGCCAATCCCAATCAAGAGGATTCAGATGGTGATGGTATCGGAGATGCCTGTGATTTGTCTGATGATACAGATACGGATAGTGACACCATAATTGACTCCGAAGACAACTGTCCAGATGTCGCAAATTTAGACCAACTAGATACAGATGGTGATGGTATTGGGGATGCTTGTGATTTGACAGATGGCGTAGACACAGATGGAGACACCATCATTGACTCCGAAGACAACTGTCCAAATGTCGCAAACCTAGATCAATTAGATACTGACGGAGATGGCATTGGGGATGCTTGTGATTTTGACGCATTGGCGCCTTGCGACAATGGAATGGCGGATATATACCCTTGTGATGGCTATGACCTTATGAGTCATATGACTTTAGCAGATTTGTCCCCCGGTACTGGTGGAAGTCTTTCTGGAAATGACTCCTGGGGCTGGACCGATCCAACAACGAATAAAGAATATGCACTTGTAGGACTCAATTCTCATGCTGCTTTTGTGGACATAAGCGATCCTGTTGCTCCGATACTTGTAGGAATACTGCCTACAGCTACCGTGAATAGTTTATGGCGAGATATCAAAGTGTATCAAAATCACGCCTTTATTGTAAGTGAAGCTTCTGGGCATGGCATGCAGGTTTTTGATTTGACCCGTTTACGATCTGTTGCAAACCCACCAGAAACCTTTAATGCCGACACCCATTTTACAGAATTTGGAAATGCTCATAATATTTTTATTAACGAAACTTCCGGATATGCCTATGTGGTAGGAACAAATCGTAATGGTCCTTTTAACGGAGGCGCCTTATTTATAAACATCCAAAACCCAACAACACCCGTATCTGAAGGGGGCTTTGCTGCTGGCGGCTATTCTCACGATGTACAGGTCATTAACTATACAGGACCAGACACCGACCACACTGGAAAAGAAATATTAGTAGGTAGTAACGAAAATGAAATTGTAATTGCGGATGTTTCAGACAAATCAAATCCAACAATTTTATCAACCATTACATATTCTAATACTCACTACACCCACCAAGGATGGTTTACAGAAGATTTGAGGTATTTTATTGTAGGTGACGAACTTGATGAACAGAGAGTTGGGAATAATACCCGAACTTTAGTGTTTGATTTATCAGACTTAGACACTCCTCTTTATGACTTTGATTATTTAGGCCCTACACTTGCCATCGATCATAACGGCTATTCGAAAGGAAATGAATACTTTTTGGCCAATTATCGAGCTGGCGTTCGGATCCTTGATGTATCTCAAATAGGAAGTGACACCCTCACTGAGATTGGGTATTTTGACACGTATCCAGATAATGACAATGCAAACTTTGACGGCGTATGGAATGTATATCCTTACTTTCCAAGTGAAAATATTATACTTAGTGATATTAACAAAGGCTTATTTGTCATTCGAAAAAGTAATTAATTTCTTATGCATAAAAAATTTTCATACCATTTATTGGGTGTGTTTTTTATAACTTCATGTTTAATAAACTGCTCTGAAGACAATGACAACTCGACGCCTCAAAAATCAGGTGTAGAGATCGATTTTATAACATCCTTAGGAGGTTCAAAAAACGAAAGTGCACAAGCCGTTATCAAAACAATGGACGGCGGTTACGCCATTTTAGGGCACGCCCAAAGTATGGACGGAGATATTAATAACAAGTCAAACGAATCTTATGATTATTGGCTCCTAAAATATAATGCTACAAATCAATTACAGTGGCAAAAAACCTATGGAGGAAGTGATGACGATCGGGGTGCTGATTTAATTCAAACTTCAGATGGCGGTTATGCAGTGATTGGAAAAAGCAAAAGCAATGACCTCGATGTCTCTGAAAACGCAGGGTATGACGATTTTTGGATTTCTAAACTAGACAGCAGTGGCTCCATTTCTTGGGAACACACTTTTGGTTTTGCAGGAAGTGATGTCCCCTACTCTATCATTCAAACCAAGGACAACGGCTACTTGTTAACGGGTGTTTTGGATGTCTCCGCGTCCAATGGTCAAGGCGATCGAAACTCGATTATAAGTCGGCATGCTGGAGGCGATTATTGGGCGATTAAATTAAACGCAACTGGCATCAAACAATGGAGTAACTATTATGGCGGAAGCTATACCGACACGGCCTACGACGCTATTCAAACCGAAGATGATGGTTATATTATTATTGGCTCTTCGGATAGTGATGATGTAGATATCTCAAACAACCAGGGTAGCTATGATTTTTGGGCGATTAAAATTTCGGACACTGGTGTTTTAGTTTGGGAGAAATCCTTTGGCGGCAGTGAAATTGATGAGGCCCGTGCGATCAGTCAAACATCCGATGGAAACTATTTGATTGTAGGAGATGCCAGAAGTAATGATTTGGATATTTCTCAGAACAATGGAGCGGCAGATTTATGGGTTATAAAAATAACTCCCGAAGGGACCTTGCTATGGGAAAAAACATTGGGCGGTAGTAATTTTGATGTGGGAAGGTCCATTTCAAAAACACGAGACAACGGATTTTTGATTTCTGGAAGTTCGCGAAGTATCGATGGAAATCTCACAACCAACAAAGGTCAAAATGATGCTTGGATTGTAAAGATCAATAGCAGTGGCGACTTAGAATGGCAAAAAACAATTGGAGGCAGTGAAGTCGATTTTTTTTATGATGCGGTTGAGCTCAACGATCAAACAATTGTGGCTGTTGGAGACTCTAACAGTTCCAATGAAGATATCAATGAAAATAAAGGGTTTACAGACCTGTTAATACTCAAATTAAAATGAAACGACTCTATCCTTTATTAGCCTTCAGCTTAGTGATTATATTTGGGTGCAGCTCTGATGCAGATGACGTTGTTGCGCCAGCAAATGCAACCCTGACTTTTTCTCATTATTGGGGTCAAACACCCATAACGAATTCAGATTTTAATACGTTAAATTTGACAAATGCTCACGGTGAGCTTATGAGTATAGAACGCTTGCGCTATATAATTTCAGATGTTACATTTACAAAAACAGATGGGCAAACCGTCTTATTAGAAGGCTACAACCTAGTGGATGTGACCAATCAAACCAACCTATCTTTCACACCCAATGAAAAAATTGCAGCGGGTACGTACAGCAATGTCTCTTTTGTATTTGGGTTGATTAATGAAAAAAATACAGATGGCGCGTTCAACGATTTGAATGCTGCGTCTTGGAATGTCCCTGCGATGCTAGGAGGCGGCTACCACTTTATGCAATTAGACGGGAAATTTATAAGTGCAAACAATGCAGCGCAAGGATATAATTACCATACAGTTCGAGCGAATGACAATGCCGGACCCAATCCAACCTTTCCACAAGACACCTTTTTTCGAGTGGACTTAGGGGCGATTACGGTTGCAGCGGATGTTGAAATAAACGTCGCGATGCATGTTGAAGAATGGTTCAAAACCCCCTATGCATGGGATCTTAACGTGTACAATCAAATGCTCATGCCAAATTCTGCAGTTCAAATTTTGATGTATGAAAATGGACAAAATGTATTTACTTTGGAAGACACTAACTAGGGGGAAATGACACATAAAATATCTTATTTTTTTATATTTATGTTTGCCTTGTGTGTCGCATCCTGCAACGAAGATTCTGTAGAACCTTATGTCAATGTGCCAACGCCGAGTCCACTACAAATTCCACAATTATTTCAAGACCTCATCCTAGACCCTGTCATTCCCTCTAACAACCCACAGACAGAAGAAGGCATCTCCTTAGGAAAAAAACTATTTTTCGATCCCATTTTATCCGCCGACAATACCCTAGCATGTGCTGGTTGCCACAGTACATCCAACGCATTTACAGACGACACCCGCTTTAGCGATGGAATTGATGGCCTGTTTGGAAACCGAAACTCCATGCCCTTGTTTAATTTGGCATGGAATTATGACAATAAATTCTTTTGGGACGGACGCGAATCTGGCCTTGAAAACCAAGCGTTTGAACCTGTTACCAATCCTATTGAAATGCACACTACTTGGGCAGCGGTCACTGAAAAACTACAACAACATTCTGAGTACCCTGAACTTTTTAATGCGGCATTTGGCACTGCCATTGTGGACTCTGTTTTGGTTTCCAAAGCCATCTCTCAATTTGAGAGAACTCTCATTTCGGCGAATTCAAAATTTGACAAACACCTCTTAGGAACTGCTACCTTAACCCCCGAGGAAACGAATGGATTTAACATCTTTATGGACGAAACTAAAGGCGATTGTTTTCATTGCCATGGCAGCGACAACAATCCACTTTGGACGGATAATAAGTTTCACAATAACGGCTTAGACGCCACGTTTTCAGACCTCGGTTTTGGAACTGTGACTGGAGACCCTTCTGACAACGGTAAATTCAGATCTCCCTCCTTAAGAAACCTTGCCTTTACGGCGCCTTATATGCACGATGGCAGATTTGAAACGCTTGAAGACGTCATCAATCATTACAGCGAAGGCCTGCAAGATTCTCCAACCATTGACCCCTTAATGAAAAAAGTGGATCAAGGAGGGGTGCAACTCAGTCTTCAAGAAAAAGCCGATTTAAAGGCGTTTCTTTTAAGCTTATCGGACCTAGATTTTATAAATAATCCAAACTTTTCAAATCCATAGGCAAACCCTATAAACCCATCTATTAATATAATGTAAGGATGTATGGAAATCCCCTCTGTATGTTGTATATTTGTGCCCTATTTAGAAAGTATCTACATAAGCATTATGATAAAAGTATCTGAAACAGCAAAAAGTAAAGTCTTGCAATTAATGCAAGATGACGGATTTGATCCTACCAATGACTACGTCCGAGTGGGTGTGAAAAGCGGGGGATGCTCAGGGCTATCTTATGATTTAAAATTTGATAAATCTCAGATTGAAGGTGATAAGTTATTTGAAGACAACGGTGTGAAAATCGTGGTTGATACAAAGAGTTTTTTGTATCTAATTGGAACAACTTTAGAGTATTCTGGCGGTCTAAACGGCGCTGGATTTGTGTTTAATAACCCCAATGCAAACCGTACTTGTGGGTGTGGAGAATCTTTTTCTTTATAATATAATTTTATAAGTGGTATGAGTAAGTACACCGAAGATGATTTAAGAGAAGAATTAAAAACCAAAGAATACGAATATGGTTTTTATACAGATATAGATTCTGAAACCTTTCCTATTGGTTTGGACGAATCCATTGTGAGAGCCATTTCAAAAAAGAAAGAGGAGCCGGAATGGATGACCGAATGGCGTTTAGAAGCTTTCAAAGTTTGGAAATCTATGGAAGAGCCAGACTGGGCGAATGTGAAATATAAAAAGCCAGATTTTCAGGCGATTGCTTATTACTCTGCACCAGCCTCTATCGATCCAAATAAAACCCTCGACGATGTCGATCCGGACTTATTAGCGATGTATAAAAAGTTAGGGATTTCGATTGATGAACAGAAAAAAATGAACAATGTCGCAATGGATATTGTTGTTGATTCTGTATCCGTTGCTACCACTTTTAAAAAGACGCTTGGTGAAAAGGGCATCATTTTTATGAGTATTTCTGAAGCCATCAAAGAACATCCAGAACTCGTTAAAAAATATATGGGAACCGTGGTTCCAACAACTGACAATTTCTATGCGGCCTTAAACAGTGCTGTGTTTAGTGATGGTAGTTTTTGCTACATTCCTAAAGGCGTGAGATGTCCAATGGAACTCTCAACCTATTTTAGAATTAATCAAGGAGGTACAGGTCAATTTGAACGCACCCTTTTGATTGCAGATGAAGGAAGTTATGTAAGTTACCTCGAAGGATGTACGGCTCCAAGTAGAGACGAAAACCAATTGCACGCCGCCGTTGTAGAACTGATTGCTATGGATGCTGCTGAGATTAAATACTCTACCGTTCAAAACTGGTACCCTGGTAATGCCGAAGGTGTTGGAGGGGTTTATAACTTTGTGACCAAAAGAGGCATCTGTGAAAAAGACGCCAAAATCTCTTGGACTCAAGTTGAAACCGGAAGTGCTGTGACTTGGAAGTATCCGTCATGCATTTTGAAGGGTGATAATTCTGTTGGAGAATTTTATTCCATTGCGGTAACCAATAATTATCAGCAAGCGGATACAGGTACCAAAATGATTCACTTGGGGAAAAACACTAAATCAACCATCATAAGTAAAGGGATTTCCGCAGGGAAATCACAAAATAGTTACAGAGGATTGGTTCAAATAAGTTCAAGAGCCGACAATGCTCGTAACTTTTCTCAATGTGATAGTTTGTTGATGGGCAACGAATGTGGTGCACATACCTTTCCGTATATCGAAGTTAAAAATAAATCAGCTCAGATAGAGCATGAAGCAACCACAAGTAAAATTGGGGAAGATCAAATATTTTATTGCAATCAAAGAGGAATTGAAACCGAAAAAGCCATCGCATTAATTGTGAATGGATTTAGTAAAGATGTCCTCAATAAACTCCCTATGGAATTTGCCGTAGAAGCTCAAAAATTATTAGAAATAAGTCTCGAAGGCTCCGTAGGATAATACTTTTAATATGAAAAAATTATTAATATTCGTTTTTGTAATCTCCGTTTTAGGATGCAAAAACAATTCAAAAAACAGCAGTGAAACGACTGATGACACCACAATCATTACAGGAAACTACATCTATTTCGAGGATGCTGCCGTCTTGCAAAATGACGTCGAAATTTATGGTGTGTTTTTAAATGATTTAGCAAAAGAATTGAACGAAAAAGCAGCCCCTCTTAAAACCAACGAAACCGATATGGTGCGTGTGGAAGTGAGAGGCATCATATCTGCAAAAGAAGACCCAAAAATTTTATGGGATAAGAAATTAGAAATTGTTGAAATTATCAGCATTTCTGCAGCAAAAGAAACAGAGAATATATTAAAATTAGGCACAGAATAATTATGTTAAAAATAACCGATTTACATGCAAACATTGACGATAAGTCAATTCTTAAAGGCATCAATCTAGAAATAAAACCAGGAGAGGTTCACGCAATTATGGGACCTAACGGTTCTGGAAAAAGCACCTTGGCTGCAGTCGTTGCAGGAAAAGAAGAATACGAAGTTGAAAAAGGGAAAATCACTTTTGAGGGTCAAGATATTGACGAACTTTCTGTTGAAGAACGTGCTCACAAAGGCATCTTTTTATCCTTTCAATACCCTGTTGAAATACCAGGCGTAACGGTCACCAACTTCATGAAAACGTCTCTAAACGAAATGCGCAAAGCAAAAGGTTTAGCAGACATGCCAGCAAAAGAAATGCTTAAAATGATTCGTGAGAAATCTGAGTTATTAGAAATCGATCGAAAGTTTTTGTCGCGTTCTTTAAATCAAGGATTTTCTGGTGGTGAGAAAAAACGAAATGAGATTTTTCAAATGGCAATGTTAGAGCCGAAATTAGCCATCCTAGATGAAACGGATTCAGGATTGGATATTGATGCACTTCGCATTGTGGCCAATGGCGTCAACAAACTAAAATCTAAAGACAATGCTGTAATTGTTATTACGCATTACCAACGTCTGTTGGATTATATCGTACCCGATTTTGTACATGTACTTCACAACGGAAAAATAGTAAAATCTGGAACCAAAGAACTTGCATTTGAATTGGAAGAAAAAGGGTACGACTGGATCAAACAAGAAGCTGAAAATTAAAAGAACGCATTGCCTTTATGGAACTTAAAGAAAAATTAGTATCCTCTTTTATTGCTTTTGAAAATCAGATTTCATTAGACAACACTTTTGTACACGATATGCGTACAGAAGCGATCAAGCGCTTTGAAGCTAAAGGCTTTCCTGCTAAAAAAGATGAGGCTTGGAAATACACTTCCTTAGGGAAAGTCTTGAAACAAGATTTTAGTGTGTTTGCAAAAACAGAATTCGCCGTTGAATACAAAGATGTTCAATCGTATTTCATACACGATATTGACAGTTATAAAATTGTATTTGTCGATGGGAAATACGCATCCCATCTCTCGGAAACGACTCATGAAGGCATCGATATTTGTTTGATGTCAGCAGCCTTGAGCAAGCCTAAATACCAGGCGGTCATTGAAAACTATTTTAATAAAATAGCTGAGAAAGATAGTTTGACATCCTTGAATACTGCGTTTTCAAATGAAGGGGCTTACATTCATATTACCAAAAATAAATTGGTTGAAAAACCAATTCAGATCATTCATTTTTCTACAGGAAGTGAAGCAGCTCTTTTACTTCAACCCAGAAACTTAATTGTGGTAGATGAAAATGCTCATGTTCAGATTATAGAACGCCACCAAAGTCTTACAGACAATCCAACTTTGACCAACAGTGTCACTGAGATTTTTGCTGCAAAACGTGGGATTGTGGATTATTATAAGGTTCAAAACGACAAAGAAAATGCATCGCTCATCGATAGCACTTTTATAGACCAAGAAAGAGAGAGCCATGTATCGGTACACACCTTTAGTTTTGGAGGGAAATTAACCCGAAATAATTTGAACTTTTATCAAAACGGGGAATACATTGATTCCACTTTAAACGGGGTTACCATAATTGGTAATAAACAACATGTAGACCACAATACGTTGGTACATCATATTGAACCCAATTGCGAAAGCCATCAAGATTATAAAGGTATTTTTGGCGATAGCTCTATTGGCGTTTTTAACGGAAAAGTACTCGTTAATAAAGAAGCTCAAAAAACAAATGCATTTCAATCTAACAATAATTTGCTTATCAGTGACAAAGCGAGCATCAACACCAAACCTCAGTTAGAGATTTTTGCGGATGACGTGAAGTGTTCTCACGGTTGTACAATTGGACAGCTAGATGAAAATGCCCTATTTTATTTACGTGCCAGAGGAATTCCTGAAAAAGAAGCCAAGGCACTTTTGATGTATGCTTTTGCGAATAACGTTTTGGAAAGTGTAAAAATTCCACAACTGAAAAATAGAATTAATAAGCTAATTGCCCATAAATTAGGAGTTAATATAGGATTTGATTTATAATGAAGGATCTCAATTCAAATACCCCTTTTGATGTAGAAACGATTCGAAAGGATTTTCCAATTCTCTCAAGAACGGTTAATGGGAAACCATTAATTTATCTTGATAATGCCGCTACATCACAAACCCCACAGCAGGTCATTGATGTCATTGTCGATTATTATTCTAATTACAATTCCAATATTCATAGAGGGGTTCATAGCTTAAGTCAAGAAGCGACTGACAAATATGAAGGCGCACGCCACACCATTCAAAAGCATTTTAATGCGGCGCATGGACATGAAATTATTTTTACCTCAGGAACAACCCACAGTATTAATTTAGTGGCCAATGGATTTGCAAGTTTTCTAAACGAAAATGATACCATTCTGGTCTCGGCACTCGAGCACCACAGTAATATTGTACCCTGGCAAATGCTTTGCGAAAAAACCAAAGCAACCCTAAAAGTAATTCCGATGACTTCAGAAGGCGCCTTGGATATGGCCGCTTATGATGACTTGTTACTTTTAAATCCAAAATTGGTTTTTGTCAATCATATTTCCAATGCCTTAGGAACCATTAATCCAATTGAGGAAATGATTCAAAAAGCACATTCGGTAGGCGCTGCCATATTGGTTGATGGCGCACAAGCTTGCCCACATATCAAACCAGATGTTCAGGCTTTGGATGTCGATTTTTACGTGACCTCAGGTCATAAAATGTGTGGCCCAACAGGTGTAGGAATGTTGTATGCAAAAGAATCGTGGCTGCATAAACTACCCCCTTATCAGGGTGGTGGCGAAATGATTGCGGAAGTCTCCTTTGAAAAAACAACCTATGCAGGTCTGCCTCATAAATTTGAAGCGGGAACTCCAAATATTTGTGGAGGCATTGCTTTTGGAGCTGCGATTGATTATATGAATTCGATTGGATTTGAAGCGATTGCTGCTTATGAACACGAACTCTTAGAGTATGCCACTGAAAAATTAAATACGATTGAAGGCATGCGAATCTATGGTCCAAAAACAGATAAAACCTCGGTTATTTCTTTTAATATAGACGGCGTTCATGCTTACGACCTTGGTACCATCGTTGACAAACTTGGGATTGCCATCCGTACCGGTCAACACTGTGCACAGCCCATTATGGATTTCTTTAAAGTTTCCGGAACGGCAAGAGCTTCGTTTTGTTTTTATAACACCAAAGAAGAAGTAGACACTTTTGTAGCGGGCGTTAAAAAGGCAGCTATGATGTTGCGTTAGTTTAGATTTTAGTACATTTATAAATAAAATATTAAATATAGATTTATGAAACTACTTATCAGCTGTTTTACATTGATCGTTTTAGTCACCAACTGTAATTCAAATAAAAAAGTACTTACCCAAAATAACGAAAACACTTCAACGCAAAGAGAGGTTACAATATCCTACAGTGCGAACACTCGTGGATTTTTTCAAGAATTTATTCTAAAAGAAAACAGCCTTACAGAATTCAAAGATCGCGATAAGTCAAACACTATTTCAAGCGACTTAAACGCGAAGGATTGGAAGGAGTGTTTAAGATTATTAGATCAAATCGACCTGAAAAACTTGCCAAATCTAATTTCCCCAACCAATTACAGACAGTTTGATGGTGCTGCATTTGCACAATTAACAGTCATTCAAAAAGGAGACACCATTCAATCGAGTGGCTTTGATCATAAATATCCACCTGTCGAAATAAAGCCATTGGTAGAATATATATTATCTATCTCAGAAAATTAAAATTCCCATTTAAGAATCGTATTTTTGCATTGTGAAATATCCATAACCAAAACTTGATACCCAAGAAAATGATTAAATGGATGTACCCCTTTGAAAAACAATAAATATAAACACATGAATATTGAAACGATACAAGCGGATTTAATAGATGAGTTTTCCATGTTTGACGATTGGATGGAGCGTTATGAACACATGATCGATTTGGGGAAATCATTACCTCTCATTGATTCAGAATTCAAAACGGAGGACAATATTATCAAAGGCTGCCAGAGTAAAGTATGGCTTCATGCCGATTTGGAAAGTGAAAAAGTCGTGTTTTCTGCCGACAGTGATGCCATTATTACCAAAGGCATTGTTGCGATTTTAATCCGTGTATTTTCAAACCAAAGCCCTGAAACTATCTTAAATACTTCTACAGATTTCATTGACGAAATTGGACTTAAAGAACACTTGTCTCCTACCCGAGCCAACGGGTTGGTGAGTATGGTGAAAAAAATAAAAATGTATGCGCTTGCGTATCAAACACAAATAGGATTATGAGTACCGAAAAAATTGATGTAAATGCTTTAGGAGAAAAAATAGTTCGTGTGATAAAAACCATTTTTGATCCAGAAATTCCAGTAGATATTTATGAATTAGGACTGATTTATGATGTGTTCGTAAACGAAGACTATGAAGTAAAAGTTTTGATGACCTTGACCACACCCAACTGTCCTGTGGCTGAAACGCTTCCTTTAGAAGTAGAAGAAAAAATTAAATCTTTGGATGCTGTGAAAGATGCAGAAGTAGAAATTACATTTGACCCACCATGGACACAAGAGTTGATGAGTGAAGAAGCAAAACTTGAACTTGGAATGTTATAATAATGGGAACTGGTGAAATTGTAAATCGTGTTGCCAACAGTGCGCTTATCACTATAGATTTAGAGGACTATTACCCTAAGGGTGCGCGTGTTTGTTTTGATATTAAAGACTGGCTTTACGAAGGCTTGGTGCTTAGAGAAAAAGAATTCAGAGCGTTTGTAAACACCCATGATTGGTCCGCTTATACAAATCAATTTGTTGCGCTGCATTGCACTTCTGACGCCATCATTCCGGGCTGGGCTTATATGCTGATCCGACTCAAACTTTCGGGTGTCGCTTCGCAAGTTGTTGTGGGCGATTTGGAAACCTTAGAAACATCTTTATACCAAACAATCATTGCAGATTTAGATCTTGATTTCTGCGAAAATAAGCCTGTTATTATCAAAGGCTGCTCTAACAAACCCGTGCCACAAAATGCCTATCTTTTTTTGATCGATAAATTACAGCCGATCGCAAAGTCCATTATGTATGGCGAAGCCTGTTCGTCCGTACCTTTATTTAAAAAATAAACAAGGATTCTCTTCCTTTAGATTTATCAATTTATTTCAATTTTATATATTTGCAGTTAATCTTAACTCCCAATACCTACAATCACATGAAAAAAATTATTTTAGTATTCGCCCTCATTACCCAATTCCACAGTCTGTACGCTCAAGAAAAACCCGCGATGGAAACTGCCGAAACTTCCGTTTGGACTAGAGGTGGTAGTTTTACATTTCTATTAAATCAGTCCGCGTTTGAAAACTGGGTTGCCGGAGGTGTGAGTAGTATTTCTGGAACCGTAGGCGTAAACTATGACATTAATTACCTTAAAGGCGATTGGTCTTGGGACAATAAAATCATTGCCTCTTTTGGAATTACGAAGATTCAAGATCAAGATATCCAAAAATCAGATGACCGCTTGGAATGGAATTCTGTGCTAGGAAAAAAAGCGAAAGGCTATTGGTTCTATTCTGGATTCATTAATTTTAAAACACAATTTACAGATGATTTAGACAGTGATACGGAAGGACCCACAAAGTTTTTATCACCTGGATATTTACAAATCGGACCTGGTATGCTTTGGAAAAAAAGCGAAAATCTAAAGGTGAATATCGCCCCTGCCACCACCAAATTAATTGTGGTTGATAAAAACCTCACCCTTCCAGATGCTGCTTATTTTGGCGTGGAAGAAGGAAAAAGTACCCGTTTTGAGTTTGGTGCTTCGGTAGGTGCTTATTATAAATTTGATTTGATGAAAAATATTTCAATGGAAAACACCTTGAACCTCTATTCAAATTATTTGGAAGACCCACAAAATGTCGATCTTGATTATACCATGAATTTAGTGATGAACATCAATAAATACATCTCAACCACACTGGCATATCAAACCATTTATGATGACAATGCTTTTGAAGGTTTACAAACGCGACAAGTGTTTGGTCTCGGTGTAAATTATAATTTCTAAGGAAAAATGACCTCTAAAAAATCCCGCTAAGGCGGGATTTTTTTTACTCTATAATGTCTTCATAATCGGGATATAAAAACCGATTGTAAGGAAAGCGTTTCACATGAATTTCGCGAACGGTATCATACACCCGTTTTCTGAAATCTTCTAAATTCTCTTTGTTGAGTGCAGAAATAAACAGTGAATTTTCACCAATTTTAGACATCCATGTGGACTTCCATTCTTCTAAAGAATAATGCGCTTCGGTACGAACCGCAATCAAATCCGTGTCATCAAAGGGTTCTGCTTCATAAGCATCAATCTTATTAAACACCATAAGCGTGGGTTTGTCTAAGGCATTAATTTCTCCTAAAATCAGGTTGACAGATGCGATATGATCTTCAAAATTTGGATGCGAAATATCCACCACATGCAGAAGCAAATCCGATTCTCGAACTTCATCTAAGGTACTCTTAAACGAATCGACCAATTGCGTGGGCAATTTTCTAATAAACCCAACAGTATCACTCAACAGAAAAGGCAGGTTTTTTACCACCACTTTCCGAACTGTTGTATCGAGGGTTGCAAATAATTTATTTTCAGCAAACACATCCGACTTGCTAATGACATTCATTAAAGTCGATTTTCCAACATTTGTATAACCCACCAAAGCCACTCGAACCATGGCGCCTCTATTGCTTCGTTGAACGGACATTTGCTTGTCAATTTTTTTAATCTTAGCTTTTAAAAGGGCAATTTTTTCTCTTACAATACGACGGTCTGTTTCAATTTCTGTTTCCCCGGGTCCGCGCATTCCAATCCCCCCTTTTTGACGTTCGAGGTGTGTCCACATTCCTTTTAATCGGGGTAGTAAATATTCACACTGCGCCAATTCTACCTGAGTACGGGCATAGCTCGTTTGTGCACGTTGTGCAAAAATATCCAGTATAAGGTTGGTACGGTCTAAGACTTTACAGTTTAGTATTTTACTAATATTTCGTTCTTGAGCCGACGACAATTCGTCATCAAAAATAGCAGTGCCTACTTTATGCTCCTCTATATAGAGACGCAACTCTTCCATTTTACCCGTTCCAATAAAGGTTTTGGGATTGGGCTTGTCCATTTTTTGAGTGAAACGTCTGAGCACTTCCCCACCGGCTGTATAGGTCAGAAATTCAAGTTCTTCTAAGTATTCTTCGGACTTAGTTTCATCTTGTAATTTTGTAATTACTCCTATTAAAACAGCTTTTTCTAAGCCGATAACTTTTTTCTCAATCATATAAACGTATTGGTCAAAGGTAAAAATTAATAGCTAGACTGAATCATTCAAAATTTAAATATTTAGGGAAGTTCGGAATTCGGTTTTATGTACTTAATCGATTTTATATGTGTTTAATCGATTTTATTAGATTGAATTAAATGTAACTTAAAAAAAACAACTAACTTCACTGTCTAACCAATTTAACATTATGAAAGATATTACTTACGCTTTAGCGGTCTTTTTCTGCACGCTAATTTCTTTTGGTCAATGCGACTACTCACTAAAAATGATTGATTCTTACGGAGATGGAT
>CAWVRW010000036.1:0-21820 GCA_963933105.1 uncultured Formosa sp. | reverse complement strand
TGTTTCTACAACTGGTGTTTCTACAACTGGTGTTTCCACAACGGCTGTTTCTACTGCGGCAGCAACTTCAACCGTTTCTGGCTGTGGTGCTTCTTTTTTCTTATTATCTAAGGTAAATTTAATTGCATCTACAGCACTCTTAGTTCTTAAGTAGTACATGCCTGTTTTCAATCCACTTTTCCACGCATAAAAATGCATAGACGTTAGTTTGGCCATTGTTGCACCTTCCATAAATAAATTTAAAGATTGTGATTGATCGATAAAGTAACCACGCTGACGCGACATGTCAATAATATCTTTCATGCTCAATTCCCAAACTGTTTTATACAATTCTTTGATATCTTGAGGAATCACATCGACGTGTTGGATGGATCCGTTCGCACGCATAATGTCCTGCTTTAAACCTTCGTTCCACAGTCCTAGCTCCACTAAGTCTTCTAGTAGGTGCTTGTTGACCACAATAAATTCTCCAGACAATACACGACGGGTATAGATGTTTGAAGTGTAAGGCTCAAAACATTCGTTGTTTCCAAGAATTTGAGAGGTACTTGCCGTTGGCATTGGCGCCACTAAAAGAGAGTTTCGAACCCCATTTTCTAGCACTTGCTTGCGGAGTGTTCCCCAATCCCAAAGACCACTTAAATCTTCATCTTTAAGACCCCATAAGTTGTGTTGGAATTTCCCTTCACTAATTGGAGATCCTTCATACGTTTGATACGGGCCATCTTCTGTCGCTTCTTCCATAGAAGCGGTAACAGCTGCATAGTAAATTGTTTCAAAAATATCTTGATTCAATTGTTTTGCGTCGTCACTTGTAAAAGGCATTCTCAGTTTAATGAATGTATCTGCCAATCCTTGCACACCAATTCCGATAGGACGGTGTCTCATATTTGAATTTTCGGCTTCAACTACTGGATAGTAATTTCGGTCGATTACTTTATTTAGATTTCGCGTCACACGTTTGGTGATTGCATATAATTCTTGGTGATCAAATTTGCCGTCTTTGATAAACATTGGCAAGGCAATCGATGCAAGGTTACAAACAGCCACTTCATCAGGTGAGGTGTACTCAATGATTTCAGTGCAAAGGTTGGACGAACGAATCGTTCCTAAGTTTTTTTGGTTTGATTTACTGTTGGCCGCATCTTTATAAAGCATATAAGGCGTTCCTGTTTCAATCTGAGATTCCGTGATTTTCTCCCAAAGCTCTCTTGCTTTTATGGTTTTACGTCCTTTGCCTAATTCTTCATATTTAAGATAAAGAGTTTCAAATTCTTCACTGTGAACGTCTGGCAATCCTGGACACTCGTTAGGACACATTAAAGTCCAAAACGAATCTTCTTGCACACGCTTCATAAATAAATCTGGAATCCACATCGCATAGAATAAATCTCTTGCACGCATTTCTTCTTTCCCGTGATTTTTCTTTAAATCAAGAAAATCAAAAATATCGGCATGCCATGGCTCTAAGTAAATTGCAAAACTTCCTTTGCGTTTTCCACCACCTTGATCTACGTAACGCGCCGTGTCATTAAAAACACGCAGCATTGGAACAATTCCGTTACTTGTGCCGTTAGTCCCAGCAATATAACTCCCGGTAGCTCTAATATTGTGCATTGCCAAACCAATTCCACCAGCAGATTGTGAAATTTTAGCCGTTTGTTTCAGAGTGTCATAAATTCCATCAATACTATCGTCTTTTGCTGTTAATAAAAAACAAGACGACATTTGTGGTTTTGGAGTTCCCGAATTAAATAAGGTAGGCGTTGCATGAGTGAAAAACTTTTTGGACATCAATTCGTAAGTCTCGATGGCAGAATCCAAATCGTTTAAATGAATCCCAATAGAAACACGCATCAACATGTGTTGAGGGCGCTCTGCAATGATTCCGTTTAACTTTAAAAGGTAAGAACGCTCTAAGGTTTTAAACCCAAAATAATCGTACCCAAAATCTCTGTTGTATATTATTGTAGAATCTAATTTTTCTTTGTTTGCTATAATTACATTGTAAACCTCGTCAGATAATAAAGGGGCATCTTTCCCTGTTCTTGGATTGACGTAGGTGTATAAATCGTGCATGACTTCGCTAAAAGTCTTTTTAGTATTTTTATGTAAGTTAGAGACTGAAACTCGGGCAGCAAGTCTTGCGTAATCAGGATGTGCAGTGGTCATTGTTGCGGCAACTTCTGCGGCAAGATTGTCCAATTCACTGGTCGTCACACCGTCATAAAGCCCTTCAATAACGCGCATGGCAACTTTCAAGGGATCGACCAATTCATTTAAACCATAACAGAGTTTTCTGACTCTTGCTGTGATTTTATCAAACATGATTTCTTCTTTTCTGCCGTCTCTTTTTAGTACATACATTTTTTTTTGGTCTTTTTTGCTTTTTTGATGCTGCTTCAAAAAAGCGGTTAGTTAGTTAGCCTAGCAGTGTTTGAGTGGCCTCAAATACTTAGTTATTTTGAGTTTGGTTTCGTTTTTAAGAAAACCAAAAAGTTGATTTATGAAAAACGAATTGTATAATTCGTTTTAAGTACTTATTCTAGGTGTTGGTCTAGAATTCAGAATCGAAACTGTATTTATTGGTACCCTCTTCTTCTTTGTTGAGGACACCCGCCTTTTGATATTCAGCCACTCTTTTTTCAAAGAAATTTGTTTTTCCTTGAAGTGAAATCATGTCCATAAAATCAAATGGGTTTGATGTGTTGTATTCTTTTTCGCAATCCAACTCTTGTAATAAGCGATCGGTTACAAATTCTAAATACTGGGCCATCAATTTTGAATTCATACCAATCAAACTTGCTGGTAAAGATTCTGTAATAAATTCTCTTTCAATCGTTAGAGCATCCAATAATATTTCTCTGATGCGATCCTTAGGAACTTTATTGATAAGGTGTTTGTTGTGTAAGTGTACTGCAAAGTCTGCATGCACACCTTCATCTCTGGAGATTAACTCATTTGAGAACGTCAATCCTGGCATTAAGCCACGTTTCTTTAACCAAAAAATTGAACAAAATGCGCCTGAAAAGAAAATCCCTTCAACGGCTGCAAATGCGATCAAACGCTCTGCAAAACTTGGAGATTCTATCCATTTAAGTGCCCAATCTGCTTTTTTCTTAATGGCTGGGAAATTATCGATTGCATTGAATAATTTATCTTTTTCAACTTCATCCTTTACATAAGTGTCTATCAATAGAGAATACGTTTCGCTATGAATATTTTCCATCATGATTTGGAATCCATAGAAGAATTTTGCTTCACTGTATTGAACTTCGTTTACAAAGTTTTCTGCTAAATTCTCATTTACAATCCCGTCACTCGCTGCGAAAAATGCTAATATATGCTTGATAAAATAACGCTCATCGTCATTTAGCTTCGTCGCCCAGTCTGTTAAATCTTGATGTAGATCAATTTCTTCTGCCGTCCAAAAACTCGCTTCTGATTTTTTATACCATTCCCATATATCATGGTGTTGGATTGGAAAAATGACAAATCGGTCTTTGTTTTCTTGTAAAATCGGTTCTACTTGTGACATCTAAATTAAAATTCTGAGTTAAAAAAAAATACGCGCTTGAGCGGTTAACAAAGGTTCAAAATAGTTGCCTTAAATGAAAGCCATTTTTATAAACATTGCCTATGAGTTTTTAACAACGAGTAGCTTTTTTCCTACAAAAATAATTTAAGATTAAAAAGTTAAAATACTGATTGAAAAACACTTAACTCGCTGCTCTCTCTTACAGAAAAATTAAGCATTAAGTTGAATTAAAAACACAAATTTTATTAAAGTTGAAAAAAATATTTAAAAAAGAGGTCAAATTTTACAACGCCATCTTAATACTACGTTAGTATTATTTTTTGGTGTGTTTAGCGGCAACTTGTTCTAATTCAGCATACCAATCGGCTCCAAATTTTCGAATCAAGGCTTCTTTGACAAATTTATAGACGGGTACTTGAAGTTCTTTACCTAAAGTACAGGCCGCGTCACAGATTTCCCAATTGTCATAATTGACAGCCGAAAACTCACTGTAGTCTTTGATACGAACAGGGTATAAATGACAGGATACTGGTTTTTTCCAGTCGACTTCACCTTGATTGTAAGCTTCTTCAATAGCACAAAGAGCGGTGTTTTTTTCATCGAAAATAACATAGGCGCAATCGGCTCCATTAATTAAAGGAGTTTCTAGTTCTCCATCTTCGTTGACCGCATGAGTGCCTTGCGCTTCAATCGCTTCAATACTTTCTTTTCGGAGATAGGGCTTAATAATGGGATAGATGTTTTCTAGAATCGTTGCCTCAGCAGCTTCTAGCGGCGCACCTGCATCGCCATCTACACAACACGCGCCTTTGCAAGCACTCAGGTTGCATAAAAAATCTTTCTCAATAATGTCTTCCGACACAATGGTTTTTCCTATTTGAAACATGCGCCAAATATACTGTTAATTGTGAACATTTTAAACCTAAATAATCGCTCAAAATAAACTTGTGATTATAATTATTTATTCGACCTTTGCATAAAAATAATTTGTAATCATGAATTTCAATTTTAAAGAAGTTTTAACGGCATTTATGGTGCTTTTCGCAGTGATTGACATTGTGGGAAACATCCCTATTATTATTGATTTGCGCAAGAAAGCAGGCCATATTCAAAGTGAAAAGGCTTCAGTTATTGCGGGAATTATCATGATTATATTTTTGTTTTTGGGAGACAGCATCCTGAAACTTATTGGAATTGATGTGCATTCATTTGCAGTTGCGGGTGCATTTATCTTGTTTTTTATTGCGCTCGAAATGATTCTAGGAATTACCCTCTATAAACAAGAAGAAGGCACTAGCATGAATGCCTCTGTATTTCCGTTGGCATTCCCATTGATTGCGGGACCTGGAAGCCTCACAACCCTGCTGTCTTTAAAGTCTGAATTTCATACAGAAAACATCATCATTGCGGTCATAGTGAATGTGATTGTGATTTTTATCGTTCTTAAAACCTCCAATCGAATCGAACGGTTTATTGGACAAAATGGGATTGATATTATTCGAAAGGTATTTGGAGTTGTCCTCTTGGCAATTGCCGTAAAATTATTTACTTCTAACATCAAATTTTTATTATAACATGCGAATCTTAACTTATTTATTATCGGTAGTGGCTCTTGGGATTATTGCATTCAACCTCACAAAAATAAACTTTGATGCGCCCTTTGAAAAGGAAAGCTATACGGCCATCATCACCGCATTGGCAGGTGGATGTGCTATTTTGTTATTCACAATATGGAGGATTGTAAAAAAGATAGATCGTACGGTAAAAGAAAAGTCTTAATTTACAATTAGGGCTTCTAAATCGTTTACTTTTTGCAACATGGGATCAAATGAGCTCAAAATTTTTGCGGCTGTATTGTCTCCAAAAAGTTGTTTTGCGAAAGCCGATTTCAAAAGCGTTTTTATAGAATTTTTATAAATGTCGAACGCATCATTTTCTAATTTTGTAGACTCTGTAAAATAGGCTACAAATTGCTGATAAATTTCCTCTGAAATTTCGAAAGTGTTTGAAAACTCTGTTTCAGAAAGTGCTGAATACTGCGCGCGCTCACCGTCTAAATGTTCAAAGACAAAAAAGTCCATAACGCCCGTAGTTTTTAAGAATTCGACAATGTCGTTATTAAAATTTACATCATAAGGCACATAAACATCTGGAATAATTCCGCCACCGCCATACACAATTTTCCCTTTGGGGGTTGTAAATTGAAGACTGTCGGCGATCCCTTTCGATTGCAGTGTGTCCACCGCCCTATCGTCCAAGCGCTCATAGTAGTCATCGTAATAGGATTCTGAACCCTTGGCATATGAACGCTGTATAGAACGCCCTGTTGGTGTGTAATATCTGGAAGTTGTCAACCGGATGGCACTGCCGTCGCCCAAATCCATTTCTTGTTGAACCAATCCTTTTCCGAAAGAACGGCGCCCAACAATAGTACCTTTGTCATTGTCTTGTAGTGCCCCTGCAACAATCTCGCTGGCAGATGCAGAATTTTCATTGATCAATACATAGACCTCAGCTTGTTCAAAACGTCCTTTGGCCGTCGCAAAACTTTCAACGGTTTCATCGGTTTTGTTTTTGGTGAATAAAATGAGTTTACCATCTTCTAAAAACTCATCTGCAATTTGTTCGGCGATTTGTAAAAACCCGCCTGGATTGTCCCGTAAATCCAATACTAAATTTGAGGCGCCCTGAGAGATTAAGTCTTCAAATGTTTTTTCAAATTCTAAATAGGTGCTTTCTGCAAACCGATTGATTTTAATGTACCCAAGCGTTGGATTGATCATATAAGAGGCGACAACACTTTTGATAGGAACTTCGGCGCGAATGATTTCGAAACTCAATAAACTATCGATACCCGCACGTTTGATTTTTAATTGAACTTTAGAATTTTTTTTACCTCGAAGTCTTTCAATGACTTTGGCTTCACTCCAATTCTGACCATAGATTGTATCATCATCTGCCATTAAAATGCGATCGCCTGCCAAAATTCCGGCACGAAAACTGGGTCCGCCCTCAATAGGTCGAATGACGGTGATGCTGTCTTTATAGTTATAAAAACTAACGCCAATACCTATAAAGTCGCCTTTCATGTTTTCAGTAACCGAAGCTAAATCTTGTTTTGGAATGTATGAAGAATGTGGGTCGAGATTTTGTAAAACGGACTCAATAAAACCTTCGACAATGCTGTCTGTATCCACAGGATCTACGTACTCATATTCTAAATAATCAATGAGCCGATTTAATTTTTGTTTGCTGATGTTTTTAGAACTTACATAACGGCTTGAAGTATTGGTGCTTAATTTTGAACCAATATATATGCCTATTCCCAACAGAACTGCGATAAAAAATGGTAGGTGTTTTTGATTTAGGGACATCAAATTACAGGGTTAGTAATTCAACTTTAATGCCTGCTTTTTCTAGAAATTCAACCCCCGAAAGGTCTTTATAGGCTTGACTGTATACAACTCGAGTAATCCCTGCTTGGTGAATTAATTTACTACAACTTTGACAGGGTGATAAGGTAATATATAAGGTTGATCCATTACAGGATTGTGTGGAGGCAGCGACCTTTAAAATGGCATTGGCTTCGGCATGCAAAACATACCATTTAGTATAGCCTTCTTCGTCTTCACAAAAGTTTTCAAAACCAGTAGGAGTCCCGTTATAACCATCAGATATAATCATGCGATCTTTAACGATAATCGCGCCTACTTGTTTGCGTGTACAGTACGACAATTTGCCCCATTCAGAAGCCATTCTGAGATAAGCTTTGTCATATTTAAGTTGCTTTTGTGTGGTCATAAAAAGGGGTGAAATTATTTACTTAAGAAAATAGAGGGCTGTTAAAAATCAAAGGGAGCATAAGGCCTATTACAACGGCGGAAAGTACCATCACCCAGTCCCGAACGGAGAACCTAAAAATAGTTTGCCCTAAGAAACCGAAAAATAAGATACAGAAAACAATTACAAATTGTCCAATCTCAATCCCTAATGCGAATTCTAATACGGATAATAAGGTACTTTCATTTGCGCTTACCATGGATTCAAAGGCGTTGGCAAATCCTAAACCGTGAATAAATCCAAAAAACAAAACAAGACTAAATATAATGATTGGGTTGGATTGTTTGGATGCTTTCCCAGAGGTAAACACATTGTAAAGTGCCATGATAATGATGGTGAACGGAATCAACCACTCGATCACATTGCTCTTTAAGTTTATGATATCATAGACTCCTAACAACAAACTAAGGGTATGCCCTAGAGTAAAAGAGGATATTAATAGCAGCAAGCGTTTCCAATCTTTAAAAAGATAGGGGATTGTTAGTACCACTAAAAATAAGAGGTGGTCATAGCTTTTGAAGCTCATAATGTGATAAAGTCCTAATTCTAAAAATTTTAAAAAACTGTCCAGCATTGGTTTGTTGTTGTATTTATTTCAAAGTTACTAAAAATTACTGTTTAGATTTACACGAATCTATTAAAGCGATTCAAAAACCTCAAGTCCACAATCCAAAAAGGCTTTGTAGTCCTCTTCATCTGGCGTATATCCAACAGGTTCGTTTAAAATAATTTCTCCGTTTGAATCTAACAATACATAGTATGGTTGAGAATTGGATTGGAAAAATTGAGTTTGAAAATGCGCCCATTTATGACCGTAATTTTCTAAGACACGTGTGCCGCCTCCAAGACGTTCGACCGTTAATTTTTGATCTTCTGGCAATTCTTTTTTATCATCTACATACAGAGAAATCAATACATAGTCGTTTTCAAAGTACGGTTTGATAGATGCTTTTGGCCAAATGTGTTCTTCCATTTTACGGCAATTTACACAGGCATATCCAGTGAAATCAAGTAAGATGGGTTTGTTTACTTTTTGAGCGTAAGCAACGCCTTCTTTTAAATCTTTGAAACATTCAAAATTATTTGGACAGTCGTTTGGATATAAAAAGCTGTAACCAACAGGCGGTGCCAATCCACTTAATAATGTGAGCGGTGTGAATGTTTGGGTTTCTTTATTGACTCTAAACCCAGATCCTAAATAGACCACAAAGGCGAATACTAAAACTCCAGAAGTGATTCTGAAAAAGGATAATTTTTTTAGTGGGGAATCGTGTGGGAATTTGAGTTTACCTAAAATATAGAGTGCCAGTCCAGCAAATACAAGAATCCAAATACCTAAAAAGACTTCGATTTTAAGGAGGCCCCAATGTTTTACTAAATCGGCGTTGGATAAAAATTTAAAAGCCAAGGCGAGTTCTAAAAATCCTAAAATAACCTTGGTTGTATTGAGCCATCCTCCAGATTTTGGAAGGGCTTTTAGCATGTTTGGAAACATGGCAAATAAAGCAAAGGGCAAACCAAGTGCCACTCCAAAACCTGCCATTCCAGCGGTCAGTTGCCAAGCGCCACCATCTGCAGAAAGTGAGCCCGCAAGCAAAGAACCAAGAATGGGGCCCGTACACGAAAAGGACACAATGGACAAGGTCAATGCCATAAAAAAGACACCTAATATTCCGCCAATTCCTTCGCCTTTGCTCGTGGAATTTGTCCAAGTAGATGGCAAGGTGAGTTCGTAATAACCGAAGAATGAAAATGCGAAAAATATAAAGATGACAAAGAAAATGACATTCAACCATACATTGGTGGAAATTTCATTTAAGATATCGGGGTTGACAGAGTCTAATAAGTGAAATGGAATGCTGAGTGCGAGGTAAACCAATACGATGAAAAAGCCATATAAAATAGCTTTTGAAACGCCGCCTTTTTGAGTGCCATCTCCTCCTTTTTTGGTGAAAAAGCTGACGGTTAAAGGAATCATTGGAAACACACAAGGGGTTAAAAGCGCTAATAATCCGCCAAGGAAACCCAATCCAAAAATCTTCCAGAGAGAGTTGTTGGACGCTTTGATATCTTGCGATAACGAGGTCAATTGTGTACTACATTTCACCAAGGCTTTTGAGATGGAGTCGAGCGACATCCCATATAAAGTTTGATCGGCATTCTCGGAAACTTCCGAGTTAGACACAGGTGTCCCTCCTACAATCACAAAACCGGCTTCGGTAGTATAGTTAAATGTAAATGGATTGTCTGGTAGATAGGTGCATTTTGTGTCGTCGCAGGTCATAAAATCAATGTTCCCGCTAATGCTAAATTCGGGGGATTTTACGCTGATGCGTTGCTTAAAAATGGCTTTATCATAATATTTTGAAACGATCATGTCAAACACGGGGTCGTGTTGGGTCACTTTGTTTAATTCCGATTCTGTTACAGTTTCAATGAGCTCAAAACCGGGGGCTGGTTGAAATGAAAAAATCGTTGGTAAGGGGCCGCCCTCTTCCACAAACTGTGAGTAAAGCGCCCAATGGTGATCAATCTTAGCGACGAATATAAGATCGTATTCTGTTTCTGAAATTTTTTCAGAACCAAATTCCCATTTGACGGGGTTTAAGATCTGAGAAAACCCAGAAAAACTGATTAAAAACAATAAAAGTGTTGCGAGCTTTTTCATAATTTTAGTAGGAATTTAGTGTGCAATTTAATGAAAAAATTAAATTGCAGTCCAATAAGTAAATGTTAATATTTAAATTTTGTGGTAGAACACAAAAAAACCCAACCGTTTAAGGTTGGGCTTTGTAAGATTTATAAAAATTAAATCCCTTATTCTTTTGGCAAGCTTCTTTCGTATTGTGTTGCTCTTGCAATTTTTCCATCCTTGTTAAAATAGAACCATTCTACGAGTTCCTTTTCCCAAACAGTACCGTCTGCAAGAACTCTTCTTTCTTTCGAAAATACAGTGATTCCTGATTCTGTATCTGTATTTTGAATTTTTAATGGAACGATTGATTGCACTTCCCATGACAATTCTGTAAAGCTTGCAAACATAGATTTCCAAAGTTCAATGTTTAACGTCATTTTATTTCCTTCAGAATCTAAAAACTCTGCGCCTTCAGCAAAAACTGCATTACAGGCTTCTGCGTCTCTACTATTATAAGCAGCAACTAATGTTTCAATCGCTTCAACTTCGCCTCTGTTTGAAAACACTAAAGGTCTTCCAGCCCATTCTGAGGTACCGTCTCCGATGAATTTTCCACCGTAGTTTAAGCCAAAGTTACTTGTTTCCAGCCTTTGGACCCATTGAGAAAATGCAGTCACTTTGTTATCTTTGTCTACTGTATAGATTTCCATGAGGTCTAAATCTTCTTTTGAACCGTCTTTAAAATCTCTGTCTTCAGTAGACCACGTTAACACCATTGTGTTTTCTGAGCCTTCCATTTTTACTGGGACAATCATATAAGGATCCATCGTAATTGTTTCCATAGAACCCAACCAATCTGTTGACCATTCTGCTGCTTTTTCTGAAAATTCTTTTGTGTAATTCGTCAAAAACGACGCAACATCTTTGGAGTTATAATCTTTAACTGTTTTTTGTATGACCTCAACAGATGCATCGCTTCCGATTGTAAATGATTTTCCATTGTCTTCGCCTTCGCCTAAAAATACGCCTGCAGTTTGCGCCGTTAAAAATAAGCTTGAGCAAAAGGTTAATGTGTAAAGTAATTTTTTCATGTTAAATTTATTAAATTGGTTTATAAATACTTGCAAAATGCAATTTAATAAAAAGAAGCGAATAAAATACTTTAAACGTTTAAAAACTCATCTCTAGATTGGGTGTATTTAGATTGGGTTCTTTTAATAAACGTTTTCGAAGAGACTCTTTTAGATTCTTTAAAAAACTGAATCCCGAGTGGTCCAAATTCTTCGTCTAAATTTCGCTTGCTCCAATACATCATTTCATAAATAATTGGATAAATATCCACTCCTTTATCGGTTAGGTAGTATAGTTTAGTTTTTTTATCGTGTGGAAGCTTTATCACGTTAAGTAATCCGTGATTAATTAAAAATTCTAAGCGATTGCTCAAAATATTTGAGGCAAATTTTTCGGGAGAATTCATGAATTCAGTAAATGTTTTCTTTCCTAAAAACAAGTCTCTGATAATGATTAAAGTCCATTTGTCTCCTACGATGTCAAGAACATTGACCAAAGGGCATTGGGATCTATTGGTTCTCATAATTATTAGATTTGAGTGAATTACAAACTTATTATGTTTAATTACAAATACATCAATTTTAACAAATCTTTGACATAAATAAGGAGGGGAATATCTCCTCCTTATAAATTATAAAATACAGTATATTAGAACGTTAATTCTAATATACGATTCCATGTAAACTCACTAATGATCGACCATTGGCTGATTGAAAGCTCGCCTACCAACGCTTTATACTCTTCGCTTTTTTCTCTAATTTCTGTACGTTTCTCCCAGTTGCTGAAGTATTCGAACTGAGATTTATCGATACACATTACCATATAATCTGCGTCCTTAGCTCCATACACAGATTTGAAGATCGCATAATGGTAGCTGATGCCTAATTTTTTGTCAAGAGCATTCATTTTTTTGTTCCATTCTTCATAAGCACGGTCTGAATTCATCTTCACATTGACATATTGAACACGTCTGTAAAACTGCTCATCTTTTTCTGCTCTGGAAAGAATGGTCCAAGTTTCAGGAGTGGTACTTAGTTCTGGCATAAATTCCCAAACAGAAGACTCTTTAAAACTGGTTACATCATTAAACGCATCTACAGTTCCTTCTGGAAGTGGCTCCATGCTTTGTAAAGTGTTCCATATTTTTTCTTGATTCTCATCTTGTCTATTTCTGTACGCCACCATGTCGGTCAACGATTCATGAAATTGTAGAAACTGAATTTTCTTGGTTCCTGGTTCTGCGAATGTGTACGTCTTGGCATCCTCAATTTCTAGTGTTGTTTTAATGGCCGCCATCCATTGGGTCAATATGCTTGAGAAATTTTCTGGAGATTCTGTTTCTATTTCATTCACAACCATAATTTGAGCGTTTAACCCGGTTGTTGCTGCGACTAAAAGTGTAAAAATTAATTTTTTCATTCTATTTTATATTTAAAAGTTATTGGTTTAATTAGTTCATCATTCCAGAAGAAAGCGCTGGCATGAGTTGAAGTGTTTCTACTTTTTCGCCATACATTTCAAGAGAGGCGTCAAAATTAGCGATGTCTTCTGACCATGAGCCCCAACCAAATAATTTGTTGTAGTCTTCTTCCCAAGTCGTTTCACTTGATTTCATCATACGCTCGTAACTCGAAAAGCCAACAACTCTCACAAATTGATTTCTACTTCCTCCGCTCACAAGTCTAAATAAAAGCACATTGACATCCATTTCTCTTAAGGTCAGGATTTCAGTTATTCTTGACATAAATCTTCTAAAGTGCATTATTTTATCGGACTTTACGTCATATACTGTTCTGGTGATGTATTTTGATGGAGTTCCTGTTTCTGGATCAAAATTATAGGACCCATTTTTTAGACGTTGCCATCTTTTTTGACCTTGTTCATTTGCAATGTATTTAGCGACATTTTTGTCCCAATAGGCACCTTCAACTGAACGGTCCACATCGTAATCCGCAGGTTTTTTGTTGGCTTCTACTCTTTCGTAAGTCCCATTGTTTGGGCCTGTGATGACTTTATAAGTGAAAATCCCTAGCTCAGGACTTGAATTAAATGTTTTTGTTTTGAGTGCTACAGCAGATTCAAATTTCTGAACCATATCCGTTTTTGGAGTAAAACGCCATGTGTTCCAGTATTCTTGTTTAGAATTTCGCTGTCCAAAAACGACTGTTGATAGACAGAATGTTAAAATAATAAGGAGTTGTTTTTTCATTTTAAAAATTAAATTGGTTAAGCCAACAAGGTAGAATCAATACTTGTAAAACGCAAGTTAATTTGTATAAAATAAAAAAGATTTCAATATTTAATCGGGATGACAGGATTTGAACCTACGACCACACGACCCCCAGCCGTGTACGCTAACCGGACTGCGCCAAATCCCGAATGATTGGCAATAAATTAAATTACCTTCAATTTTTTTCCAACTTTTATAAACGCATTGATCGCCTTTTGAATGTGTTCTTTTTCATGGGCTGCAGATAATTGGACTCTAATTCTCGCTTTGTCTTTTGGCACTACTGGAAAGAAAAAACCGATCACATAAATGCCTTCTTCTAAGAGTTTCTCCGAAAATTCTTGTGCTAAAGGGGCATCGTACAACATAATGGGGACAATGGGATGAATGCCTGGTACAATGTCAAATCCTGCCGCTGTCATTTCTGTGCGAAAAAAGGTGGTGTTTGCTTCTAATTTATCTCTCAATTCATTGGAGTCAGAAATCATATCTAAAACCTGAAGTGTGGCTCCAACAATGGCTGGCGCTAAGGTGTTTGAAAATAGATAAGGTCGAGAATGTTGTCTTAAAATATCCACGATTTCTTTTCGAGCTGCTGTAAATCCACCCGAAGCTCCGCCCAGTGCTTTTCCATACGTCCCTGTAATTATATCCACGCGGTCTATAACGTTGTGATGTTCGTGAACGCCTCTGCCGGTCGCTCCAAGGAAACCTGTAGAATGACATTCATCGATCATGACGAGTGCATCATACTTATCTGCTAAGTCGCATATTTTATCCAATTGCGCTACGGTGCCATCCATAGAAAAAGAGCCGTCTGTCACAATTAATTTACGTCGAGAAGAAGACGCTTGAATGAGTTGTTCTTCTAGAGACTCCATGTTGTTGTGGGTGTATCTAAAACGTTTCGCTTTACAAAGACGGATTCCATCAATAATGGAGGCATGATTTAGTGCATCAGAAATCACAGCATCTTCTGCCCCAAGCAAAGGTTCAAAAAGTCCTCCGTTGGCATCAAAAGCAGCGGCATACAGAATGCAATCTTCCATACCTAAATAGGTCGCTGTTTTTTCTTCCAATTCTTTATGGATGTCTTGAGTCCCACAAATAAATCGTACGGACGACAGTCCAAAACCATGCGTATTAAGTGCATCAATACCCGCTTGAATGACTTTGGGGTGTGCAGAAAGTCCTAAGTAGTTATTTGCACAAAAGTTTAAAACGTTTGACTGCGATGTAGTGTTTATTTCTGGTCCTTGCTTTGAAGTCAGTACTCTTTCAGCTTTATAAAGTCCACTTGACTTTATCGCCTCAATATCCTTTTGAAAATCTTCTTTAATAGTTCCGTACATGGTTCTTATCTGTATTAAATTACTGTTTTAGTTTTAAATTTTTAATCATACTCTCGGTCATGGCTTCTAAATCGTATTTAGGTTTCCAACCCCAGTCGTTCGCTGCACTTGAATCGTCAATACTGCTGGGCCAAGTATCCGCAATCTGTTGTCTGAAATCTGGCTTGTAATTGATTTTGAATTCAGGGTATGTGTTTCTAATCATCAAAAATAGTTGATTTGGATTAAAACTCATACCTGCTAAATTATAAGAAGATCGAATTGTGATGTTTTCTTTAGGCGCGTCCATGAGTTCTATGGTTGCTCGGATGGCATCGTCCATATAAATCATTGGCAACAGAGTTGATGCACTCAAAAAACATTCAAAAGTTTTGTTGTCAATGGCTTTGTGAAATATATCAACCGCATAATCTGTGGTGCCACCACCGGGTAAAGATTCGTGCCCTATGACACCTGGGTACCTTAAAGACCTTATGTCCAAACCGTATTTTTGATGGTAATAATTTGCCCAATTTTCGCCAGCAGCTTTACTCACTCCGTAGATGGTGGAGGGTAATAAAAACTGATCTTGAGCCGTGTTGTCTTTTGGTGCATTATCCCCAAAAACAGCAATTGAGCTTGGGAAAAAAACTTTATGGACTCCATGAATTCTTGAAACTTCTAAAACGTTGATAAGCGTTTTCATGTTTAAGTCCCAAGTCTTAGGGGGAGCCTTTTCTCCACTAGCAGATAAAATTGCAGCAAGATGATAAATTTGAGTGATTTTGTGTTTAGCGACGATGGATTCTAACCTCTCGTAGTCTGTTGCATCTAAAATTTCAAAGTGACCACTAAATCCAACTTTAGGACGAAGGTCTGTTGCGATGACATGATCCACGCCAAATTTTTCTTGGAGTTTCAATGTTAGAACAGATCCTAACTGCCCCCCAGCTCCCGTTATTAATATTTTCTCTTGCATATACCTACTGACTCGAATAAGATCAAAACTACACATTAAGTGTAAGTAATAGTTAAAAAATCTTCAAAATATAATAATATAAGTGTTTTTAACTTTTATTATTAATAATTGTATTTATATTTACTTCAAAGAATACTCAAACACTAATTTTAAAGTAATTTCTTCTGCATCATGGAAAAACTAGACGAGGTCGATCTCAAAATATTAAGAATTTTACAAAAAGATTCAAAAAAAACAACGAAGGAAATTGCCAAAGAGCTGAATCTTACGGCCTCCCCCGTTTATGAACGGATTCGACGACTGGAGAAAAAAAAGTACATAAAAAAATACGTTGCTTTAATAGATAAAAAACTGGTAAGCCAACCCATTACAGCGATTTGTATGGTTTCTTTACGTTACCACGATGAAGGGTTTATTGATACGTTTGATCGACAAATTAGGGCTTTAAGTGAAGTGCAAGAGTGTTATCACATGGCAGGAAAAGTCGACTTTTTTTTAAAAATAAATCTTCAGAGTTTAGATGCTTACCATGAGTTTGTGCGGCTTAAACTTTCTAAGATTGATAACATTGGTGTTTTGGAGAGTTCTTTTGTTTTAAAAGAAATTTTTCATAGTACAGAGTATAATATTTAACACGGACACCCTGAAACAAGCCTACCTTCGGTAGGTAAACTTGTCTGCCGACAGGCAGGACTTCCTGACGGTAGTCAGGCTACCAGTGACAAGTTGAGGTCTTGGTACTTTGCACTTTCCACTTTCCACTTTTCTCTCTTCTCTTTTGTGTTCGTTCTTTTATTTTTTGCTTAATTTTACATTTATGAACCGAATGTGATAAAACTGATGCCGAAAGAAAATGATTAATAGTGAACAAATGAAAAAAATTACAATACTCATCCATTGCAAGGATCAATCTGGAATCATTGCAGCGGTGACCAATTTTATTGCTTCCAAAAACGGAAACATTGTGTATATCGATCAGCATGTGGATCAAGAACAGGAAGTGTTTTTTATGCGCTTGGAAGGAGAATTTGACGAAGCTTCTTATAATCATTCCGATTTTAAAGCTGAGTTTCAAAGTGACATTGCGCTTAAATTTGAGATGAATTGGGAGCTTTATACAGCGGCTTATCGCCCAAAAATGGCGTTGTTTGTGTCTAAATATGACCATTGTTTGTACGATATTTTAGGACGTTATAAGTCGGGTGAATTGGCTTTAGAAATTCCTTTGATTGTCAGTAACCACTCAGATTTAAAGCCCATTGCAGATAGTTTTGGGATTCCCTTTTTTCATGTGCCAGTTACCAAAGACAACAAGCCGGAAGCAGAAGCCAAGCATCTAGCACTTTTGTCGGAACACAACATTGACTTTATTGTGTTGGCGCGTTATATGCAAATTATTCCAGAGAAACTCATAAACGAATACCCGCATAAAATCATCAACATACACCACTCTTTTCTTCCTGCATTTGTGGGGGCAAAGCCTTACCATTCGGCCTATAAAAGAGGGGTTAAAATTATTGGTGCGACCTCACATTATGTGACTGTAGAGTTGGATGCTGGGCCTATCATCGAGCAAGATGTGACGCGGGTGTCGCACACCCATTCAATTTCTGATTTGGTCTCTAAAGGGCGGGATTTAGAAAAAATAGTGTTGTCAACGGGGATCAAATTACATTTGGATCGCAAAGTGATGGTTTACAATAATAAGACCGTCATATTTTCATAAAAAACCAATTAACTTATAACTATAATATCATGGAACAAAACACATCACCCACCATTCAAGTAACCGCTTCTGGAAAAGTTGTGGTTACCAATGCAAAAGACATCGTTTTATTGGATAGCGAAGGAAATCCGATCGCAAAACGCAACCGATTTGCACTTTGCAATTGCGGTAAAACTCAAGACGGGCCTTTCTGCGACGGCGCACATAAAGAGTAAGCGTTCTTATTTCTTTTACAAAAAAAAGCCTCTACAGATTGTAGAGGCTTTTGATTTTGTTTTGTAAACTGTTTAATTACTCACCTTCTGCAAGGATACGTTCAGTTACATAAAACATTTGAATTTTTCCATCTACAATAAGTGCATCGTGAACTTGAGCCAACTTCACTTCTTCACCATCGACTGTTAAAGTCACACCATGTCCAGAAGTTACCCACTGACGTAATTCGCCTTTTTTGTTGGTGAATTCGTTTTCAATAAAGTAGCTTGATTTCCATTTTGGGTTGGTAGCCTCAAACCAGGTGGTTAAAAATTCGATGTGCGCATCTGAACCTTCAAATACTACACCCGTTGGTCCGTATGCTTTAAAGTCTTTTTCTGCATTTAAACTGCGGATGGTTTCCAAATCACGCTCGTTATGTGCAGTGATATAGGCTTCCCAAATGGCTACGGTAGATAAATCTCCACTGTATAATGGAACTTTAACGCCGTCGTCACCCATTTCATATCCAATTGCCTTTGGAGCTACTTCTACTTCTGGAGTTGCCTCTACTTTTGGTGTTGTGTTGCAAGCCGCAAACGTTACTGTGATCAGTCCTAATAAGATTAATTTTTTCATTTTAAATTGGTTTTAAGTTAATAATAATTGCATAACAAAAGTAATATAAATTAAACGAAAAAGCACCTCTATTTCTATAAGTGCTTTCTAATTTGTTTTTTTAATCTAATGGTTCACAGCTGGGGAAATTTGACTACAGCAATCCTAACTGAGTTAAAAATGAATGGTTGTCAAAATAATCTTGTTCTTTTAAGATCCTTCCATCTTTCATCCATATGAGTGTTGTTCCACTGATGTCAACCGTGTTGTTAGTAGCTGGAATTCCAAACATTTCACCATCGTGTGTGCCTTTAAACGTCCAGTGTTTTACAATTTTATCCCCTTGTCCAAATATATCAACGATTTCAAATTGAGCATCCGAAAATCCTGATAAATAATTATTGTAATAGGCTCTAAACGCATCGATACCAACAATGTCTCCTTGTGCTGTTACGACTGTTGCTTGAGGGTCAAAACTATCAATATTGATAAGCTCTATATCTCTTTTCTCAAACAGGTTTTCCCATACCGAAACATACATTTCTATGTTTTTTTCAAGATTTACATTTGCGGTTTCCAGTGTTTGACACTCTTGACTTGGTTGTTGAGAACAGCTTAGGATAACGAGTGAAAGCAGTAAAATTATTGATTTTTTCATTCTATGGTTTTTAAAATTAGAATGTAAATATATAAATTATAGGTTGTTTTTTAAAAGTTAAAATATTTAATTTCTCTGAAATTCATATTTTGTTTAAACTATTAGCAGAAGCGTAAAACAAGACTGAAAACCACTGCTGTAAGAAGTTGATTTGTAAAAATCTGTTTGATCGAGTACGATTTTTTGTATACATTTATCTTTGAAATTTAGTCCCAAGTCTAAATCTTTGTAAGTAGTTTAACCGAAGTTGAAGCTGTTTTTTTATTTGAATTACAAGTGAATCTTGAGGACAAGTCTGATGCTTGCGTACTGACAGGGATAATTATTTTAGAAGAAAAAGATTACTTAATAAAACAAAAAAATAAATGAAATCGAAAATAGAATTTGCTTCAATTCTGATGATGTTTATCATATTAATATCTTGTGGAGTCTCAAAAAATGTAAATACAGTTTCAATATTTAGGTACATCAATTTAAATAATAATGAGCGAATGGTACTTGGGAGTAGTTTTCTTGGCAAAGAACATCTAACCGAAAAATTAAATGATTCTATATTTATCAAAGACGGTGTTTTTGGCGGAGCAGAATCTATTGAAGTTATTATAGATGCCCGAAATAAGATTTCAAAACTAATTTTTGAATACGATGAATCTTTAGATAAAAACAACAAAATAGAAAGTTATGTAAAGGATTTGGGAATACCAATCGTTAAATCTGGAAAGGCTATTTGGAACGATGAAAAAACTCAATTTGAAATCTATACTAAAAGAAAAAAAGGAAAGAATATTACATGTTCTAAACTCATTGACTTAAAAACAAAGTAGGAAAATGAATTTTAGCGACACAAGCGTGACGCTTGCGCTCAATGTCATTAAGTTAAAATGAGTAGGAAATGTAATAATGAATTATTTATTTCTCATTTTCTCTTGCTTTCGACAAGGCTGTTGCAACCAAGCCAGCTGGCACGGTAACCAGACCAACGCCAATCATAAGTACGAAAAAAGTAAATATTTTACCGCCTAACGTTATCGGGTACACATCGCCATACCCAACAGTGGTTAAAGTAACTATGGCCCACCAAGCACTGTGAAAAACGGATTTAAATACTTCTGGTTGGGCTTCATTTTCGAAAAAATAAATACCCGCAGATGTAATAAATATTAGAACTAGGGTCACTAAAAAAAACAATATAATCTCTTCTTTTACTATTAAAAATCCAAGTCTAAATCTGTTAAGTGCTTTGTTATATCGCATTAACTTTAATGCTCTAAAAATTCTAAATATTCTAAAAGCTCTTAGGAAACGTAAATCTAAAAATTTGCTTAAATAAAATGGAAGTATCGATAATATGTCTATAATTCCATAAAAACTAAATATGTATTTAAGAGGGTTTTTGGAAACATAGACCCTCAATAAGTATTCTATAGAAAAGATAACGATGCTTGTGGTCTCAAAAATCTCTAAAAATGTTCTGAAATTTTTAGATAAGTCTGGAAGGGTGTCTATAGAGAATGACGCAAGAGACAGCAAAATAAGTGTCTGTATAAAGTAGTCAAAATACCGCCCTCTTTTAGTGGTATTATCCTCTAGGATAATCCAAAGTTGTTTTTTAATTTTTGAATTCAAATTGGTTGTTGTAAGGTACTATTGGTTTATAGCACAAATATAATGACTTTTATTTTGAAATCAATTTAACTACATAAGGCAATACAAAAAAGGAGCTGTCTTACCTGTTTTGAGGGTTTATAAATAGCTAAATTTAAAAAAAAGGTGGCTACGCTTTGGCTCAACCCTTACAGAAAACGGATTCTAATAGAGTTGCGTTTGTATTTGAGGTCAAAGTACACCCCATAATACGTTATTGAACTACACATATAGACGATTCTATTCCACATACAACTGTTTTAGATAAAATTAAAAAAGATAAATGACGACAAAGATAGGACTTATTTCCAGTTTTGTCCTTTCATTTGCATGGCTGCTTTCAGTATGTCTTTTTGGCTGATCTGCCCTACTAACTTACCATTCTCTACAATTGGAAACCGGCGTCTTTTGGCTTCTAAAAATTTATTCGCTGCATCAAAAATATTCATGTTTCCATCAATGGTATCTACATTTCTGGCCATGTGTTTTTCAATCGTTTGGTCTTGCATTGGCATGTTATAGTAGCGACTTTCACTGATTTGCTTTATACAATCCCCTTCCGAAATAATGCCTATCAATTCTTTTTTAGCATTCACAACAGGCCCTCCAGAAATGCGATGTTTAATTAACAATTCCATCACGCTTTCAATGGATTGATCGGGAGTGAATGTGATCAAATTTGTAGTCATATAATCACTTACTTTTAGCGATTTAACTTCCTCTTTTGATTGTTGCGTTCTGGCGCCTTGAAAACTTTTTATGGGCATAAGATCTGATTTAGTGAGTTTTAAATATAAGAAAAAAAACGGGTCTTTCCAAAAATAGATGGTTTTATACGTCCCTCTTAAGTGTCGTTTATTAGCCAAATTAAGAAGGAAAAAGGGGTTGTATTTCTTTGGGGTTGCAGCGTGTTTGTGCCCTTAAATAATTAATAAAAAAACTTTAGAGGCAGCTGTCAATAACAGCTTGACTCGCGATCCCCAAATTCAATGAGCACTTAAGTGATTTTAATAGGGCAAGCCGCTGTTTTGTTTAACCTAAAAACAGAGACATAAAACAAGACCAAAAACCATTCCTGTAAGAAGTTGATTTATAAAAATTTATTTGCTTGAAGAGAATTTTTTATATACATTTATCTTTGAAATTTAGCCCCAAGTCTAAATCTTTGTAAGTAGTTTAACCGAAGCTGAAGCTATTATTTTATTTGAATTACAAGTGAAACTTGGGGATAAGTGTGATGCTTCCGTACAAACGGGGGTAATTATTTTACAAGAAAAAGATTACTTAATAAAAAAAAGAATATTGTACGTCTTCATACCAAAGTGGAATATTTTCAAGTAAATTTAGTAAATAGT
>CAWVRW010000035.1:0-24498 GCA_963933105.1 uncultured Formosa sp. | reverse complement strand
AACTATTTACTAAATTTACTTGAAAATATTCCACTTTGGTATGAAGACGTACAACCATAGCAGTAATTTTTACATTATCTATTACCACATTAATTTTCACATGCTCATCTGATGACCCTGTTGAAAACCCTTGCAGTGGCTACACATTGCCAGAATTTGTAGAAATTTTTTAGGACTTCCAAAGAGTCGTCTAAATACATTACAGTCAATATTTTGATCGAACAGTCAAGATCACATACTGCGATTTATTCATTTATTAGATTTTTTTTTTAATTATTAATATTGAACGCATACCTATTTTTAGAATACCGAAAAACTAAAAATATTTTTGAGCCCCATTACGCCCCACTTTAATTAATTTTTATATTTACTTCATATTTATAAGACGATACAGTTATCGTGGACAACATTTATATGGACCTACATAATTTTAAAACCTTCATTACCCCAACGGTTATTCTTTATAGCCCCGGTTTTGCACGTCCTCGCATCACGCGCCGTCGCCCTTAGGGTGTTCAACTAGTTTCTGAACTTAGGTGTGTCCGGTTCGTCCTTCAATTTTTTTTCAAACTTTTTTTTCAACTTAAATCTTATATAATGGATATCATTATTGCAGATAAATCACATACAATTCACGCCCAAACTATTTGCGACGCTATCGAAGCTGCTGCACAAGTTAGGGGCACGGGAATTGCAAAACGTTCCATAGAATACATTATTTCTAAAATGGAAACAAGCAATGCCGTCATTGCCTTAGAGGGGGATACCTTTGCGGGATTTTGCTACATAGAAACTTGGAGCCATGATAAATTCGTGGCCAATTCGGGGCTCATTGTACATCCTGATTTCAGAAATCAAGGCCTGGCTAAGAAAATCAAGCAAGTCGTTTTTGAGCATTCGAGAACTAAATATCCAAACGCAAAAATATTTAGCATCACCACCGGTCTCGCTGTGATGAAACTCAACACTGCACTTGGATATAAACCTGTTACCTTCTCTGAACTTACCGACGAACCATCCTTCTGGAACGGCTGTCAAACCTGTAAAAACTACGATGTCCTTCAACGCACAACTCAAAGCATGTGTTTGTGTACAGGGATGTTATTCGACCCGACTTCCAAGCCAGAAAACACCTCTAAAAAAGTGAAAGAAAAAACCTTTCTAAGATTAAAAAGCATCAAGCAAAGCTTGTTTCTAAAAAAACATAACAAATGAAAAACTCAAAAAAACTAGTCATCGCCTACAGTGGCGGACTCGATACGTCCTACTGCGCCGTCTCTTTGTCAAAAGCAGGCTACGAAGTCCATGCCGTCAGTGTCAATACAGGTGGGTTTTCTGAAAGTGACGTTCAAACCATCGAACAAAATGCCTATAAAATGGGCGTCTCAACCTATAAAAATATCGAAGCCGTCACCACCTTTTATCAAAAAGTAGTGAAGTTTCTTATTTTCGGAAATGTCTTAAAAAACAATACGTACCCACTATCGGTCAGTGCCGAACGCATTGTACAGGCCATCGAAATTATTGAGTATGCAAAATCCATTGATGCTAAATACATCGCTCACGGAAGTACAGGCGCTGGAAACGATCAAGTCCGTTTTGATATGATTTTCCAAACCCTTGCGCCAGAGATTGAAATCATCACACCCATTAGAGATCAGAAGCTCACACGACAAGAAGAAATAGCTTATCTAAAATTAAATGGAATTGATTTGGATTGGGAAAAAGCAAAATATTCAATCAACAAAGGACTTTGGGGAACCAGTGTTGGAGGCGATGAAACGCTGACATCTCACTTGGCGTTGCCAGAATCTGCCTATCCATCTCAGTTAGAATCCGAAACCCCTGAAACGGTCACCCTTACTTTTACGAAAGGAGAATTGACGGCACTCAACGGAGTTGAAAATGTACCTGAAATCAACATTCAACTTCTGGACGATAGAGCTTCAAAATTTGCCATTGGAAGAGACATTCATGTCGGCGATACCATTGTTGGCATCAAAGGCCGTGTGGGTTTTGAAGCCGCCGCCGCACTGATTATCGTAAAAGCACATCACTTATTAGAGAAACATACCTTGACCAAATGGCAACTTCAACACAAAGATTATCTGTCTAATTTTTATGGCATGCATTTGCACGAGGGTCAGTATTTAGATCCCGTCATGCGCGATATGGAAGCGTTTTTAGCCAGCAGTCAACACAGCGTTTCGGGTACTGTGGAAGTGGTCTTAAAACCCTATCACTTTTCAATCAATGGTATTCAATCCGCACATGATTTGATGAACGCTAAGTTTGGAAGTTATGGCGAAATTAACAACGGTTGGTCTGCTGAAGAAGCCAAAGGTTTCATCAAAATTAATGGCAATCAAAACAAGATACATCAACAAGTAAATTCGGAATTATGATACAAGCAGGCATTATAGGAGGCGCAGGATACACCGCAGGAGAATTGATTCGATTGTTGCTCGTACACTCCAAAACCGAAATCAATTTTGTCTACAGTACTTCGAGTGCGGGTAAAAAATTAAGTGCCATTCATCAAGATTTAGTTGGTTCTACAGACCAACTGTTTACAGATGCAATCAATACAGATGTGGATGTTTTATTCCTTTGTTTGGGACATGGGAATTCTAAATTATTTTTAGAAAAGAACCCCTTTTCAAAGGACACTAAAATTATTGATTTATCAAACGATTTTAGACTCACACAAGATGCCGTATTTCAAAATAAACAGTTTGTATATGGCTTGCCAGAATTGAACAAGACTGCCATTCAGTCGGCGCAGTACATCGCAAACCCAGGGTGTTTTGCAACCGCCATTCAATTGGCAATTTTACCTTTAGCCGCTGAGGGTTTGGTAGAAGATGCCATTCATGTCAACGCCGTCACCGGTGCTACCGGAGCAGGAACCGCCTTATCCGCAACCACCCATTTTACGTGGCGTGTGGATAATTTTTCTCACTATAAAGCATTTAACCATCAGCACCTAGGAGAGATCCATCAATCGGTGGACTCGCTCCAAGAAGATTTGAAGAGTGTGATTCATTTTATTCCCAATCGAGGGAATTTCTCCAGAGGAATTTTCGCCACACTTTACACAAAGTATGAAGGCACTTTAGAGATGGCGAAAGCACTCTATAAAACTTATTATAAAGATGCAGAATTTACCACCGTTTCGGACGATCCCTTGCATTTAAAACAAGTGGTCAATACCAATAAATGTTTATTGCATTTGGAAGTGCATGAGGGTAAACTACTCATTACAAGTGTGATCGACAATTTACTCAAAGGCGCTTCGGGTCAAGCCGTTCATAACATGAATTTGATGTTTGGGTTTGAAGCACATTTGGGATTACAACTTAAAGCTAATTATTTTTAAATAACAACAGTATGAAAATAGCAATCATCGGCACAGGAAATTTAGGAAGCTCTATTGCCAAAGGGCTCATTACCAATAATGCGATTACGACCCTATACCTCACCAAACGAAACGTCCGTGGTTTGGCAGATTTTGAAGGTTATAAAAATGTTTTTCTAACCTCAGATAATAAAGAAGCGATTCACCAATCGGACATTATTATTTTTGCTGTACAACCTGCCCATTTAGAAAAAATTCTAACCGAAGTTCAGCCCTTTTTAACAGAGAAACACGTCTTAATTTCCACCATCACAGGCTTTTCAATTTCAAGAATTGAAGGCCTTGTGGGAACCGATCAATTTATCATTCGTGCCATGCCAAACACAGCCATCGCCGTTGGGAAATCCATGACCTGTATTTGCAGCAATGAAATGGGCAAACAACGCCTAGCCGTCGCCGAAGCCATCTTCAACCGTTTGGGAACGACCATCTCAATTCCGGAACAACAAATGCAAGCCGCCACCGTCGTTTGTGCCAGTGGAATTGCCTTTTGGATGCGTTTGATTCGTGCTACCACACAAGCCGCCATTCAACTCGGATTTGATGCTGAAGAGGCTCAAAAATTAGCCATGTTTACTTGTGAAGGTGCTGCTAATTTATTGATCAGTTCAGGAAATCATCCCGAACAGGAAATTGACCGAGTGACCACGCCAAATGGATGTACCATTGAAGGTTTGAATGAGATGGAACACAAAGGATTGAGCTCGTCGCTGATTCAAGGAATGGTTGCTTCATTTGATAAAATTAACAGTATTAAAGCCCAGTAATTATGAGTCTATTTGATGTCTATCCTCTTTTTGATGTGACGCCTGTAAAGGCAAACGATATTTATTTGTACGACGAAAAAGGCACCCAATATTTGGACCTTTATGGCGGGCATGCAGTAATTTCAATTGGACATTCCCATCCTGTGTATGTCAAAGCACTCACCAATCAACTTCAAAAAATCGGTTTCTATAGCAATGCCGTACAGAATCCACTTCAAACCAAGTTGGCAGACCGACTCGAAGCACTTTCTGGCTGTAAAAATTATGACTTGTTTATGTGTAGTTCGGGGGCGGAAGCCAATGAAAACGCCTTAAAACTGGCGTCGTTTCACACCAACAAAGCCACCGTAATTGCGTTTGATAACTCCTTTCATGGACGCACCTCGGCTTGTGTAGCAGCGACGGACAACCCAAAAATTGTGGCACCCATAAATGCCCAACAACAAGTTCGTTTTTTACCACTTGGAGATTTAGATTTAGTAGAAATCACTTTAAAATCTGAACCTATTTGCGCCATCATTATTGAGTGCATTCAAGGCGTTGGCGGACTTGATGAAAGCAGCACGAATTTTTATAAAGGGCTGGAATTACTTTGTCAGAAATACAATACCGTTTTAATAGCCGATGAGGTACAATCGGGGTTTGGGCGTACAGGTGATTTTTTCGCCTTTCAAAAACACGGGATTACCCCTCATATTATCTCGATGGCGAAGGGGATGGGCAATGGGTTCCCCGTCGGTGGCATTCTGATTCATCCTTCCATAAAAGCATCCTATGGACTGTTGGGAACCACCTTTGGTGGCAACCATTTGGCTTGTGCAGCGACCTTGGCTGTTTTAGACGTTTTAGAATCTGAAAATTTAATGCAAAACGCAAAAGACATGTCGGCCTATTTTGTTGAAAAAGCCCAATCCATTCCCAAACTAAAAAAACTCAAAGGACGTGGTTTAATGCTCGGATTGGAATTTGATTTTCCTGTTGCAACCCTTCGTAAAAAATTACTTTTTGATCATTTCTTATTTACCGGAAGTTCTAAAAACCCAAACTTGATCCGGATTTTACCACCCTTAACAATTAAAAAGGCACACATCGATTTATTTTTTAAAGCCTTAGCACAAAAATTATGAACCATTATATAAAAATCACCGACCTTCCCTCTGTTACTTCGGCAGTTCAAGAGGCGATTGCTTTAAAATCGGACCCGTATAAATACCGAAGTTTAGGGACTCAAAAAACCTTGGTAATGTTGTTTTTCAATGCCAGTCTTCGCACGCGTTTAAGTACCGAAAAAGCGGCCAAACATTTAGGGATGGATGTGATTGTCCTGAACGTGACCGACGCTTGGCAATTAGAGTTTGAATCGGGAGTGGTTATGAACCTAGATAAATCGGAGCATGTGAAAGAAGCGGCACAAGTAATTTCGCAATACGCAGATATTTTAGCGGTTCGTGCTTTTCCGTCTTTAACAGATAAAGAGAAGGATTTATCCGAATGGATTCTCAACAGTTTTGTGACCCATGCGACCGTACCAATCGTCAATATGGAAAGTGCGACCGGACATCCGCTGCAAGCATTGGCGGACGCCATTACAATTGAAGAGTTAAAAACGAAACAAAAGCCAAAAGTGGTATTGTCATGGGCACCACACCCCAAAGTATTGCCACATGCGGTTGCCAATTCCTTCATAGAAATGATGCAAACGATTGAGGTTGATTTTAGCATCACCCATCCTGAAGGCTATGAGTTAAACCCGGACATCGTAAAAGATACGCCAGTCATTTATGATCAAGAGCAAGCCTTGAAAGATGCCGATTTTGTGTATGTTAAAAACTGGAGTAATTACAAAGACTACGGCAAAATCACGTCTCAAGATCCTAATTGGATGATGACCAAAGAAAAATTAAGCACAGCCAAATTTATGCACTGCTTACCCGTAAGACGAAATGTAGTGGTGGAAGATGCGGTGTTGGACAGTGAGCAATCCGTGGTGATAGCCCAATCGAACAATCGAACGTATGCGGCGCAACTCGTTTTGAAAAAAATTCTTGAAAATGGATAAAAAGAACACACTCAAGATTATTAAAATAGGAGGGAATGTGATTGACGATTCCGTAGCACTCACGTCATTTTTGACTACATTTTCATCTATTGAAGGGCCTAAGATTTTGGTACATGGAGGCGGGAAATCTGCCACAGCCTTGGCGCAGAAAACAGGACTAGAGGTACAAATGGTGGATGGCAGACGCATCACGGACGCCGCGACTTTAGAACTCATTACGATGGTGTATGCGGGTAAAATAAACAAGAAGATCGTCGCTCAATTACAAGCCTTGGACTGCAACGCTCTTGGATTTACAGGAGCAGATGCCAATACCATCACTTCTGAAAAACGACCAGCTAGAACGCTAGATTATGGGTTTGTAGGCGATGTTAAAAAGGTAGAAACTTCGACCTTAGAATTGTTGCTGAATCACGGTATCTCTCCTGTGTTTTGTGCATTGACACACGATCAAAAAGGACAACTGTTAAACACCAATGCCGATACGATTGCTTCTGAATTGGCCATTGCCTTCGCATCTCAATTTGAGGTAGAATTGTACTATTGCTTTGAAAAAAATGGTGTTTTAAAAGATGTCAATGACGACAATTCGGTTATTGAAAAAATCACCCAATCTTCTTATAAAGAATTATTACACGCCCAAGTAATTTACGCTGGGATGTTACCAAAACTAAACAACTGTTTTCATGCTTTAGAACATCAAGTCTCTAAAGTGTGCATCGGGAAACCAGAACTGTTGCTTGATTCCGAAGCGATTTTCACAACACTCACCATCAAATGACGCTAGAAAATTTAACAACTTCCGCGATTCAATTATTAAAAGATTTAATTGAAATTCCTTCATTTTCATCTGAAGAGCATTTAACCGCTGCGCGGATTGAACAGTGGTTTATAGACTCTAAGATTCCGTTTCAGCGATCTCAAAATAATATTTGGGCCACCAATGAACACTTTGATGCGTCCAAACCCACGTTGCTTTTAAACTCACATCACGATACCGTGAAACCAAATAATGGCTACACCAAAGACCCGTTTCAGGCGCAAGTTGAAGATGGAAAATTGTATGGACTAGGAAGTAATGATGCCGGTGGCTGTTTAGTATCCTTGATAGCGACTTTCACGCATTTTTATGCACAAAAAAATCTAAATTACAATCTGGTACTTGTCGCTTCCGCAGAAGAAGAGAGCAGTGGCCCCGCCGGTTTAAACAGCATGCTGTCCATCATTCCAAATATTGATGTTGCCATTGTAGGAGAACCGACTTTAATGCAGCTCGCTGTGGCTGAAAAAGGCTTGGTAGTATTTGATGCAGTCGTGAAAGGAACGCCGGGGCACGCTGCACACCCCAATGATGATAATGCGATTTATAATGTGATTGAGGTGTTGCAATGGTTTAAAGATTACGAATTTGAAAAAAAGTCAGAAAGCTTAGGACCTGTGAAAATGACGGTGACACAAATCCATGCGGGGAAGCAACACAACGCGATTCCAGCAGGGGTGGAGTTGGTGGTGGATGTGCGCGTGAACGACCAATACAGCAATAAAGAAATTGTTGAAATTCTTCAAAAAGAAGCTCCTTGCGATTCGATTCTTCCAAGAGGATTAAAACTCAATTCGTCCTCGATTCCTGTGGCGCATCCCTTGGTTCAAGCGGGGATTGCATTGGGACGTGAGACTTATGGATCGCCCACACTTTCAGACCAATCGGTGTTGAGTTGCCCGTCCTTAAAATTAGGGCCTGGAGACAGTACCCGTTCCCACACTGCCGATGAATTCATTTATATCGATGAAATTAAAGAAGGCGTGGCATTGTATATTCAATTATTAACTAAAATATTATAAGTATGAAACTTTGGGATAAAGGCATTTCAATCGATGCATTCATTGAAAAATTTACCGTCGGAAACGACCGAGAAATCGATCTTAAAATTGCGACCTACGACATTCAAGCTTCCTTTGCACATGCGCAAATGTTGGTCAAAATTGGGCTTCTGAATTCGGAAGAACTCATTGCGATTGAAGTGGTGTTTGACAATCTTCAATCACAGATCAGTGAAGGTACTTTTGTGATCGACGCTCAGTTTGAGGACATCCACTCCAAACTCGAATATGAATTGACGAAAGCCTTGGGCGATACGGGTAAAAAAATCCATACGGCGCGCTCCAGAAACGATCAAGTTTTGGTGGCGTTACAATTATATTACAAGGCGAGTTTGGGCTCGATACAACACAAAACCAAATCCTTTTTTGAAACCTTGATTGCCTTGGCAGATACGCATAAATCAGCGTTGTTACCTGGTTACACTCATTTACAAGTCGCCATGCCTTCGTCTTTTGGACTCTGGTTTTCTGCCTATGCGGAATCGCTTATTGACGATGTATATGTATTACAAGCGGCTCAAAAGGTGGTGGATCAAAATCCTTTGGGGTCGGCAGCGGGTTATGGAAGTTCGTTCCCCATTGACAGAGAATTTACGACCGAAGCCCTTGGGTTTAAAACCCTCAAATACAATGTGGTGGCGGCACAAATGAGCCGTGGCAAAAACGAACGCATTATCGCGTCGGGTTTAGGGAATTTAGCCAATACGCTCGGAAAAATGGCGATGGACATTTGTTTGTACATGAGCCAGAATTTTGATTTTATTGGGTTTCCAGAAGCTCTCACGACGGGGAGCAGTATCATGCCCCACAAGAAAAACCCTGATGTTTTTGAATTGATCCGAGGGAAGTGCAACAAGCTTCAAAGTTTAGAAACGGAGATGCTTCTGATTACCAATAACTTGCCAAGTGGCTACCACCGCGATTTTCAGTTGTTAAAAGAAAACATGATTCAAGGCTTTGAAGAGCTAGAAGCTATTTTGGATATTTTTAATTATGCGATTCAGGAAATTCAAGTGAAAAAAATTGATTTGAAGGACCCTAAATACCAATACTTATTTACGGTGGACAGTATCAATAGCTTGGTGATGCAAGGGGCGTCGTTTAGAGAAGCGTATCAGACTATTGGTGGGCAAGTACAGGCAGGGACTTATAAGTCCGATACACGCATTCCGCATACGCATTTAGGGAGTATTCACAATTTAGGATTGGATGAGATCAGTGCTAAATATCCGGTGTAGGGGTGGAGGTAAATCACAACTCCTTCGTAAGTGACTTGACAATCTTGTTATCGGCTAAAAACGCTTTTAAAATCACTTTGAGAGCGGTGTAGGTGGGGATGGCAAGAATCATTCCGGTGACACCAAACAGGATGCCTGCGATGATGATGACAAGAAAAATTTCAAGGGGGTGTGACTTGACACTCTTTGAAAAAATGATGGGCTGGCTTACAAAATTATCGATGAGTTGTGCAAAGACATAGCCAATCAATACATAGGTTGCCTTTGGAAGTATCTCAGTTTGAAAATCCAATCCGAGGTTGCTGCTCATTGTTAAAAAGAGCATTAAAAAACAACCAATCATGGGGCCGATGTAGGGAATGAGATTCAGTAGGGCACATAAAAACGCAATGACAATTCCATTTTCGATTCCGAAAATCATCAGAATAATAGAGTAGATGATAAACAGGATGGTGATTTGACACACCAACCCAATAAAATATCGAGAGAGTAAATGTTTGATGGTTTCTACGGATTTTCTCAACTTGGATTCACTTTTTTTGTTGGTGAATACATAAAGTGAGTTTTCCATGATTTGGGTGTCTTTCATCAGGAAAAAAGTGATAAACGCCACTGAAAATAAACCGATACTTAAGGTTCCAATGGTTCCAACGATGTTATTCAAAAAATTTGGAATGACGTTGATGTTTTCCAACAGATCGTAGTGTTTCATTTCATCCAATACATCTATGCCATGTGATAAAAAGAAGGTATTGATTTGGGTGATTAAATTCTGGATGGTATCTTGAAGTTGTTCCAAGTTTAGGAGCGATAAGTTTTCTCCCTGTTTTTTAATCAATGGGATGAAAAGACTGATGAGCCCCATAAATATTAAAAAGAATGCCGTCATGGTAGTGAGCACTGCTATGCCGTTTGGAAATTTTAATTTTCGTTTTAAAAATAAATTTAGGGGTCTTCCTAGAAGGGTAATTACAGAAGCAATGGCAATATAGACCAGTACCGATTGAATTTGATACAAGAAAAAGAGCAATATAAAAACTCCTACAAGGATGGCGATGGTTTTTAAAATAGCTGTTGTTATGGCGTTTGGGTTCATCATTTTAAATTTGGTATAAATGTAGCGAAAATTTAAAAACGAATGACACAATCACATTTTACTCAGCCTATTTTCTTTTAATACTATACGCTAGTGGGGTTTGAGTTTTCAGTTCTTTAAAGACTCTAAAGAATGTCTGATGAGAGTTATAGCCACACTCTTTTGATAGCGAATCTATGGTATGTTTATCTAGATAGCCATTATCAATGAGTGTAGAGGCGTGTTTGATTCTATGGAAATTCACAAAGTATTTAAAGTTCCCAAACTCTGAGTTTTTTAAAACAACTCTAATTGTAATCTCTGTTAAGTTGGCGTGAAAGGCCATTTTACTTAATGATAAATCAGGGTTTAGAAACAAGTTTTCAGAAGTTATTTTCGAAATCAAATGTTTGAGATCATTAAACACGTGGCTTGATATTTTCAGTTCGGGTTTTGGGATTGAAAGCTTTGGTAAATAGCCTAAAAATTTGGGGCTAAACGATATAAATAAAAATTCCGAAAGAAACAACACTTGAAAGATACTGCTAGAGAGGTCGTTTAAGAAACGGCCTTTTAGAAAGATTGCAACAAGGATGCTGAGCGATAAATTCAAAGTAATAATCCCTAAATACAAAAGAAACCATCTCTTAAAAAGTATAATTTTTGAGTTCTTAATTTCTAAGCTTTTAAATCCACTCATAAACTTTTTAATAATCATCACCAGTGTTATGAGACTAAACACTACATATAAAACCGCATAATCTCGATACAGCAACGTTAACGTTCCATTTTCTATATAGCTAAAATTTCGATCATTAAATCTTGGCTCTAAAAGTCGAAACCCAAAGTGATTTAAAACGAATACAATAAAGAGTATGAAACAAAAACTAACAATTATTTTTGGAAATTTAGGTTTGGCTTTTATAAATATAGCATCCGAAAAGAGGTACAAAAAACAGCAAGCCGAAGTATTTAACTAAAGGGGTTATTTCAACTGGAATAGGGAGGATGTTTGCTAATGATAACAATCCAATCAAACCTATCACAAGGTTAGATATAACGTGTGCCACAAAAAAAGAGAGGTAAGTCTTATTTTGAGTTGTTTTAAAACTTTTTAAATGAACGATTAAAACTATCAAGAATATCAATAGTAATAACGTTATAGTAATTTTCATTAATTGTTTAATAGTTTCATTGCTAAAGTAAACAAATTTATCTCAATATTTTTTTTTGAGCGCACATATTGTAGTTTTTGAGCCTAACTTCAGGGCCTTTGTTTAGTTGAGAATCTTGTTACCAAGTACTTTTGTTGCTTATAAATTAACCAATTAAATTTAAGATGAAAAAACTATTACTTTTACTGTTATTTCCTTTGTTGTCGTTTTCACAACAGGAGATTACCAAGGTTACCTTTAACCAAGGCGATGAACTAAGATTAGGTGCTGAGCCTGAAGAATTACTTCGAATATCCGTTCATACTAATGAGGCTATTACGAATGCAAGTATCCTTATTTCGAATGCTGGCTGGGGTGAAGGCCTAGAATCTGAACCAATGACTTCAGAATCAGCTACGGAATTTTATTATGATTACGTTATTCCGGAGGATAGTTCGCTTACTAATGGTGCACTGAATATTTCGTTTATAGTGGATGAATTAGATGTTTACTCCGTAAAATTTGCGGTCGCCGATGTCCGCCAGCCGGAAGGTCAGGGAAATTCATTCAGACCTTTTGAGATTACTTCGGTCGCCAATTTGAGTTGGGTTTTTGACAGTCATCCTAGTAATGTGGGTGCTAATTTCAAACAGACACAGGATTTGGATTTACAGGGTTATAGTTGGATGAGTAAAACAGATTTCAACTATCCAAACTTCAATCATAACAGTTCAAATCTAGATAACTTCAATTATGATGGAGACGGTCATGCCCTTCAAAACATTACCATAATAGAGACTAACAAATCTCAAAACTTTGGTTTTTTTGGTAACATTAATTATGGATCCATCATGGATCTTACAATAGATAATATGACGTATGACATTTCATACACAGGGGAACAGAATCTTAATTATGTTGGATTGCTTTGTGGTAATTTAGAACGTAGTTATTTATTTGATGTCACCGTCAAAAACTCTGCGTTAACTATCGCTTCAAAAAGCTATGTTAACAATGTTGGGGCTTTAATCGGAAGAATCGGTTACAGTCGTTTTACTGAAAATGTAACTTCACAGGACAATACCATCACCATCACAGGAACTCCTAATAGTACCAACCACTACTCCAATAATGTAGGCGGATTATTTGGAACCATGGATTATTTGGAGCAGTATAATTCATTAAGTAAGTTTTATTCAAAAAACAATACGATTACGTTATCTGGTTATGGGAGTAACATTGGAGGTTTAACCAATATGAACTATGTATTTTCAGGTCAGACCGAAACAAATAATAGTGAATACCTAACCCTTTCCGAGTTTCATACAGAAAACATTTCAATTACGATTACCGATGGTATTTTCAATAGTAACGATAATGGACAAGCCTCTAGTCATGTCGGCGGTCTCTTAGGTTATTTGAGCACCAATTCGAATTATTCAGATAAATCACATGCAGAGCTTGTAAAATCATCATCAACAGGCACAATTACCTTAAAAATGGGTCGTGAAGTTGGAGGACTTATAGGAAGGGCAGATGCCCGAATTTCAGATGTTTATTCTAAAGTAGATATTAACTTCGAATTAGGCATTTATGAAGACTGGCAAAATACGAGTGGCAATACGACTTGGAATACATCCAGACTTAATGATCAATATTCAAATGTAGGTGGTTTAATAGGTTACTTGACTTACAAAGAAAGAGCTTTAAGCAACAGTTATTCAGCAGCTAGTATTACAGTTTCAGGCACCAATTTCACAGATGCCCTTCTATATACAGATTACACAGAAGATGGCAACTTAGATTCACCTAAGCGTTGGGGTTCAGTAATTGGGAACACCAACAACAATAATGCAGAGGAGTTTGTAGCGGACAATGTATTTTACAATTCAGAATTGGTATCCTATGAAGCCGTAGGGCCTTCTGATTATACGACTAGCAATCCGCGACTTGCACTGGTAAATGCTGTTGGAAAAACAACTGCAGAGATGACAGTGTCCACAATTTATGAAACTGCATTATGGGACATAAATACCGTCAATTCGTCGTCAACCATTTGGGGAATTGATGCTGAATTAAACGGTGGTTATCCTTATTTTAATGATATTATTGAATCTTATTTTGTTCCAATAATTACACTTATCGGAGATGCAAATGTATATTTATTACTAGATGAAACTTATACAGAAGAAGGCGCTACCGCAGTTGATTATACTGGAGTTGATATAACAGCTGATATTGTTACTGATAACACCAACGTGAATACTTCAGTTGAGGGTGTTTATAATGTCACTTATAATGTTACTGACAGTGACGGAAATATTGCTGAACAAGTTATTAGAAGAGTGTATGTAAAACCAGCATCGTTTTACAAGCCAGTAATTAATCTTTTAGGAGGCAATCCTTTAGAATTAGATATTAATGTAGATTTTAATGATCCAGGTGCGATTGCAACAAACTATCTTGGAGCTTATATATCAGACGCTATTGTAGTGTCAGGTATGGATGCATTGGATACATCAACAGTAGGAACGTATGCACTGTATTATGATGTGACCGATGCAGAAGGTAACATTGCAGATCAAGTTATTAGAACTGTTTCAGTAGTTGATAATACCGTTTATGTGCGTCCAGAGATTACATTAGTAGGCGCTGCAGAAGTATACCTTCTGGTTGGAGCTGACTATGTTGAAGAAAATGCGACCGCACTCGATTCAGAAAATGTCGATTTAACATCTGATATTGTGATCGACGCCACGAATGTTGATACTTCTGTTGAAGGCGACTATACAGTGACCTACGATGTCACTGATGCGAATGGAACAGAAGCAATTCAAGTTGAAAGAATGGTATATGTAAGATCACAAGCTTTCTTTATTCCAACCATAGTTCTTAACGGAGCGGCTGAGATGACTTTAGAAATTGATACTGTGTACTTGGAATTAGGGGCTGTAGCCACGGATTACCTTGGAAATGATATTTCTGCATCCATAGTGCTTACAGGAGCTGTTGATACATCATTAGCAGATGTCTACGTCCTTAATTACAATGTTTCGGATGCAGAAGGAAATGCAGCCATTCAGGTCTCTAGAACAGTTACAGTTTTAGCAGCGGTACCACCAACAATTACACTTATTGGAGAATCAATAGAAATTTATTATGTTGGAGAAACCTACTTAGAAACAGGTGCTACGGCTGAGGATGCAGACGGTGCTGATTTAACATCAGATATTGTTACCGACTCCACCAATGTTGATACTTCTGTTGAAGGTGATTATACAGTCACTTACAACGTTGTTGATAGCAATGGAACGGCAGCGATTGAAGTCATTAGAACGGTCAACGTCGTTCCTACTTTAGGATTGGATGATTTGAGTAAGATGGAGAATGTAAAACTCTATCCAAATCCAACTTTTGATATGGTTTATGTGAAGATTGATAACTTAAAACGTTTGGAAGTTTATGATATAAATAGCCGAAAGTTATTTGAGTCTACAGAGAATCAAATAAGCTTATCATCTTATCAAACAGGAGTTTACTTTGTTAAAGTCATTAATAACAACAATAATTCTAGAATGTTTAAGATTGTATTGAAGTAAGTTTTAATAAACTTTATTTTTAAAAAAGGCTCACATTTTGTGAGCCTTTTTTTGTTTATAATTTAACAATATATCCTTTAACGTATTTATTTTTTCATTATTTTTACAAGAATTAACCAACCAATCACTTTTATCATGCGTTATTCCTATTTAGTATGTCTTGTTTTACCATTGTTTTCATTTGCCCAGATAGACCATTGGGAAAGCGTTGTGCTGCCTGGAGACGACTGGGATTACCTCGTACCTACGGCACAACCCGCTACAGATTGGAATCAGTCAGGATTTGATTCCTCAAGTTGGAGTACAGGGCCTTCAGGTTTTGGTTATGGAGATGAGGACGATGCCACGGTTATATCCCCTACACTATCTGTTTATATTCGTAAAACTTTTGAAATTACGGATGCGACAGCGGTAGAATATTTAGTTTTGGATATTGATTATGATGATGGTTTTGTGGCGTATCTAAATGGACAAGAGATTGCAAGAAATCTGGTTTCAGGGGATGTTCCAACTTTTGATCAGGCAAGTGACGGTTTACACGAGGCATCACTTCCTAATAATTATGCACCAGATCGTTTTGAGATCGACCTCACACTTCTCACCACAGGAACCAACACCCTTGCTGTGCAAGTACATAACGAATCGATAGGGTCGTCGGATTTGAGCGCACTTCCTGTGTTGTCTTTAGGAATCAATAATACAACTGCTAATTACAGTTCCACCCCTTGGTGGTTTTTGGAACCCGTCATTCCAGTGGATGTGAATTTTGAGTCTTCTAATTTACCAATCGTCATCATTGTTACAGATCAAGGTCAAGACATCCCTAACGAACCTAAGATTGATGCGACTATGAAAATTATTTATAGAGGGGAAGGCGAGCGAAATTATCTGACAGATGCCAGTGACGTCTCAACTCTTAATTTTGATAATGCTATTAAAATTGAATACCGAGGATCTTCTTCTGCGCTCTTAGATAAAAAACAATATTCTCTTACAACTTACGATGAATTTGGAGATAAAGACAATGTTGAGCTTCTTGATTTGCCCAAAGAAAACGATTGGATTTTGAATGGACTCGCTTATGATGCTTCTTTTATAAGAGATTATATGAGTTATAAATTATCAAACTTTACAGGGAATTATGCGTCTAGAGGCCGCTATTGTGAAGTGGTATTAAATGGAGAGTTTCAAGGTCTTTATATTTTACAAGAAAAACTAAAAGCAGATGACAACCGAATTAATATTAATAAAATTAAAGATTCTCATATAACCCTACCTAAACTTACTGGTGGATACATTACTAAAACAGATAAAATAGAAGGGGAAGAAGTAGCCGCTTGGTCCATGGATAATTATGGAGGCTATCAAAGTAACTTTGTGCATGATGTTCCCAAAATGTCTGAAGTTCAACCTGAACAACAAGAGTATATTAAAGGGGAATTTGAAGCACTTCAAGAAAAGGTCACAGCACCAAGCAACAGTGCCATCACAGATGGTTACCCATCGATCATTGACATTCCGTCTTTTATAGATTTTATTCTACTGAACGAATTGGCTTCCAATGTAGATGCCTATGAGTTTAGTACGTATTTTCATAAAGATCGCAATGATAAACTAAGAGCAGGGCCTATTTGGGATTTCAATTTAACGTTTGGTAATGATTTATTTTTCTGGGGTTACGACAGAAGTAAAACCGATATTTGGCAGTTTAGCGACGGTGGAAATGACGGACCTAAATTCTGGAAAGATCTTTTTGACGATGCAGTCTTTAAGTGCTATATGACCAAGCGATGGCAAGAACTTACCGCTACAGGAATGCCTTTGAATTCAGTAGAGCTTTTTGCCTTTATTGATGCAACCGAACTAATTATATCCGAAGCAGTCGTACGTCAAGAAACCCACTCAGGGACTACGGGTGAATTTGATCTGCAGATCATTGATATAAAAGATTTTATTACAGAGCGAATCGCTTGGATTTCAGGTCAACTCACAGACACAAGCTTGTGTGCTACTATCACAACACCTCCTTTGGTGATTTCTAAAATCAATTACAATCCTTTGGTGGATAACCCAGATTTGGATTCAGAGGATTTTGAATTTATTGAGCTCACGAATAACAGTGATGCACCGATTGATTTAACGGGAATTTATTTTGGTGGTTTAGGATTTGTATATCAGTTTGCAGATGGCGAATCGATCGCTGGTCAGGACACCATTTATTTGTCCAATGAAAGCGACTCTTTTAATGAACGCTATGGTTTTGAATCTTATGGAGAGTTTTCTAGAGACCTATCCAACAGTAGCCAAACGTTAATGTTAAGAGATGCTTACGGAAATATTATTGATGAAGTGACTTATAGCGATGATGCCCCATGGCCGGAGAATGCAGACGGTGACGGGTTTTTCCTTAAACTTGTGAGCTTGGATTTAGACAATAGCTTGGCAAGTAGTTGGGTGGCTCAAACTGATAATGCGGACAATTTATCTGTAAACACTTTCCAATCTGAAACTTTTGTGAGTCTTTCTCCAAATCCAGTTTCTGATATATTAAACATAAAAATCGCTAAGGGAGAAATTTCTAGCATCAAACTGTGGAGTATTAATGGAAAATTATACGATACCTATAATTTAAATAACCAAGCGTTTGAATTGGATATGAGTAATTTTGAGGACGGTCTTTACCTTCTACAAATTCAAACTGACACGGAATCATTTGTTAAGAAAATCATTAAAAATTAGACACCTATTTTATATGGTATCTGAGTCCTAAAAACCCGTTGGTTCCTTGGTTGGAGTAATACACATAACTGGGATCAAATGACAACGCATTTGGGTTATTTGGAGTGGCGATTACTTGGCCGTTACTTCCAAATTCAACGTCTTTATCAAAAGGGTCAAAAGCACGTGCAATACTATTGGCAGCGGGTTTAAAGTTGAAGATATTTTTAATGCCAGCATACAATTCAAATTCCTTGTAACTATAGGTTGCTTGTAGGTTCATTATATGGATGACCGGACTGTTTGGGTCTCTTGTGTCTAGTGCGCCAAGTAGGGGAAGTTTCATCGGTCCAATGACCGTTCCAGAGAGATCAAATGTAATTTTGGGGTTGTAGATGGTGTAACTTATTCTATAATTCCCTGAAAATTTCTCGGTTAAGAAGGGGTATTCAGTTTCGTTATTTTGAATGATTTTAGAATCTATAAAGGTAGCGCCCAAATTTATTTTGAGTCCATTTGCAGACAGGCTGTTGACATTTAGGGTCACACCTTGCGTTACCGATTTGCCGTCCAAATTGCTGTAAATAATTTGGTTGGGATTGGTTTCATAATCTGGAAGAATCCTATTTGAAAATACCGTTTTAAACACACTGAGGTCCAAATCAAAAATAGTTCCAAATTTAGAATATAGTTTTTGATTCCAATTAACATTTACATTCCATGATTTTTCGGGGAGAATGTCTTCGGTAAATACCACATCTCTAGCGCCTGTTAGAGCCGCATGGTCTTCCGTGAATACATTGACCACCCTGTATCCAGTTCCAAATCCAACTCGTAGAATTGAACTTTCATCGGGACTGGCCCATTTATAATTGAGTCTTGGCGTCCAAATATCTCCATAAATAGAATTTTTATCATACCTCATACCAGAGAGGAGGGTTTGGGAATCGCTAAGTTTCCATTCGTCCTGAATAAAAACCCCAGGTAACGACGTTATTTCTTTCTCTGCGGTTGCAGGAGTGTTATCGTCATAGCTAGTGTACCTGAAAGTGGCTCCAAACAAAAGGTTGTGGTTTTTTAATGTTTTGGAATAGACCCCTTGAACAAAACCAATCGTTTGCAAAGCGTTATAGGAAGTAGTGCCATACACCGAATTTTGGTCGTGATTGTTTAGACTGTATTGGATAAACAAATTTTCTGAAACATCGTATTTTCCAAACAGTTCGACTCTACTGGTATAAATACTTTCGCCATAGACTTCATCACCACCTCTGTAACTTGAATTCCAGTTCATTTCTCCACCCCATCTGTCCTCATAAAAATAGCGAAATGCGACACTATTTTTTTTCATTTTAATCTTATTGAAAATTGATATTCGGTGTTGTAAGGTCAAATCGGTAAATCCATCCCCGTTATTATCAATAGGATTTGAATAGTTAAAATAATTCACACCAATCAATCCTTGAATTTTTTTTAATTGATACTTGGCACCCAAGTCTACATTTACTTCACCCCATGAAGTGGTATAGGATTCGATGTTAAAGCGATGGACATTTTCGGGGAGTTTAGTGATTAAATTAATCACGCCACCAATGGCTTCAGAACCGTATAGGGTAGAGGCAGGGCCCTTTATAACCTCCACTTGTTTGATGAGTGATTGTGGTATTCCAGACAGTCCATAAACCGTCGATAGACCACTAACTAGGGGCAGTCCATCAATCAAAACCATGGTGTTGGCACCTTCTTGACCGTTAATGTGTATATCACCCGTATTACAGATATTACAGTTTAGTTGGGGTCTGACGCCGTTAATGCCTTCTATGGCTTCAAAAAAACTCGCTTTTGGAGTGGCCCTAAAAAAATCAGCCGTATAGAGTTCTATTTGTACGGCACTTTTAAGTTTTGAAACTTGGCGTAGTGTCCCTGAAATAACAACTTCATCTAAGCTGTTGTTTTCCAGTATAATGGTTCCGAGGGTAGTGCTGTTTCCATCGACATTAATCACTTTTGGTGTAAAGCCAACATAGGAAATGACGAGCTTATTTTCACCTTTTATAGATTCAATTGAAAACGCACCTTCTTCGTTCGTAATCGTGCTTTTACTATTTGTGCTGTTGTAAACAGTAGCCCCAAAAAGTAGATTGTTGTCTTGCTCTTTGACAACTCCATTTATGGTTTGTGCCAACGAGATGTTTGAAAAAATAAAAAATAGAGCACAAATAGTATTAAATTTTACGATCAAAGTTGTAAATTTATAGAGATTAAAAACAATTGTTCACCACTGCAAAACTAATGAAAAAAACCAAAGAAAAAGAACATTATCTAAAGGAAATTTACAAACTCGAAGTGAGTGATCGAACGGTCACAGTTTCAGGTCTTTCTGTGGTATTTGGTATTTCTAAATCATCGGTTTCTAACATGGTTAAAAAACTGGTAGCAATGAAATTATTGAGCTCAGCTCCGTACAAGGCTATTGAGCTCACTTCGGAAGGAAGAGAACTTGCCAGAACTATTGTTGCAAAGCACCGTTTGGTTGAATTGTTTTTAGTAGAGGTTATGGGATTTGAACCTGAAAACGTCCATGAGATTGCTGAAGAAATTGAACATATAGACAGCCCTCCATTTTTTAGAAAAGTCAAACAAATGTTAAGCCAACGCGACATTGATCCCCACGGAAGTCCGATACCTGATATTGAATTTTAGGAGCGTATGATATTGAATTAAAACGTCTCCTTAGTAGTTGCAATACACCCAGCCAGTAAATTGTTCATTAGCATCGTTGTTGAGTTCAAGCACATAGAAATAAGTCCCCACAGTAACCAACGCGCCTTCTTTGGAATACCCCATCCATTTTTGGTCATTATCTCCTTGAAAGACCAAGACTCCCAGACGGTTATAAATTTTTAAGACATGATTCAGATGTACGCCGTATAAATTTTGGATGTTAAAATGATCGTTAAATTGATCGTTGTTAGGAGAAAATGCTTGCGGGATTACGACTGTGCAATTCCCTGAAACAAAAACTACAGGTTGTATTTCATCACAATCAGAGGTTTCGATTCTTAGATAAAGTATTTGACCATCATTTTGAATTTCATAACCCATAAGGGTTTGGATTTCATTGGTTTGGTTTTGCGCTTCTAAAATAGAATTGTAATAGCCCGTTATTGAAACCGTTGTTTGAAAATAACTACTCAGCGTTGTCAAGTCAAAACTCGTTGTGGCAGTAATATCGCAAACAGCTACATCAATAAGGTCTGAATTGACTACAGCACCTTCAATGATAATGTCCACTGAAATTAAATCTTGACTCTCACAATTATCGATAGTTTGTGTGACGAATACAGTTGTGTTTTCAGTGATTTCTGAAGTAGGAGCCAAGGGAGTTCGACCAAGATTATCGCTGTAAAATCGGATCAACTCTCCGTCTATTTGAAGTGCGTCTAAGGTTGTGGAATTACAAAACACTTGTGGAGAGTCCGCAGTAGGAGGCGCGGTGTCGCAACTACTATCAATAGAGCAGTATTCTAATATTTTCACTTGATGTAAATTCACAGCACCACCGGTGGCCGCCGTAAATCCCCAAAACAAGTCGGTACTACCACTAAATAATAAGTTAGAAATATCGATGGCTGTAGAAAAAATTTGAACTCCCTGAAAATCTAATGTCAACAATTGTTCAGGTGCACTCCAATGAATTTCTAAGGCATGCCACTGTCCGTCTTCTAAATTAGGGACTGCTGTAAAAGGTGTGAATTCACTGTGGGCAGCGAGACTGCCAGTGAGGCCATTTTTTACCAATGCAATATGATCCATTGGAGTAGGGTCATTAGAATTAAACCAAGTGTCAAATTCAATCGCTAAAGAAGGACTGATGCCTGCATAGCCAATTCCACCGCCTGAACTTCCTTGATCACTCGATAAGGGTTGAATGACAAAAGCGATGCCATCGGCTCCAGAACTGTCGATCGTTCCAAAATTAAGTTCTGCTTCTAATGTAAAATCGAATGTGAAATCTACCAAATTTTGAGACCACACAAATCCCCCTTGATTATTTAATTCTTCAGTGAGCGTCACGATCTCATCATTGAATAGTTGCGCAGTTCCATTCAAGACAAAATCATCTGGGTCAAATTCGAAACAAGAACCCGTTTGAGAATAGTTATAGTGTGAGGAAATTAAAAGGCATAGAAAAATTATTATGCGACTCATAGTGCTTCGTTAAATTGGTTGGAGCAAATTTATAGCTTTATTCCTACTTTAAAGAAGATTAGCGTGCTTTTATAAGAAGTGTTAGGAATTTATTTATAGGATTGTTTAGAGAAGTACAATTCCTGTTTTCATTAAAATTATAGTTACTTCTCAAATAAAAGTGAGATCAATCTAGGGAGTCCATTTGGACTTGTATCGTCAAACCATTCCTTTATTTCCACCAATTTCAATCCATTGTTATTAGCGCAATCAATATATTCCGAAAGATGATGCGTATATACTTCTAATTCCTGCGTTCCGTTTTCAGTTTCATATTGTGCTTTACTTCCTGAATATTGCTTAAAAGGATGTAATTCACTTATAAAAAATAAACCATTTTTTTTTAACTTCAGATTCCCTTGCTCAAAAATATGATTTAAATCCTCTATATGTTCTAGAGTTAAACTACTGGTTATTAAATCTGCAAAATTGTTTTCAACTTCCCAGTCTTCATTTAAATCCGCTTTTTTAAAAACCACTTTTTTGTTCGAGATTTTTTCTTTTGCCTTGTTGAGCATCTCTTGAGAAAAATCCAGCCCAATTATTTGTGTTGCTTTTTCCAATAACCAGCTTGTGTTTTTACCTGTTCCACAACCTAATTCTAATACATTTTCAAACTCGAATTTACTTAAAGTTTCGATAGTTGATTTTGTATCTAAATCTCTTGTTCTATTTTTATTTGTATCATATTGAAGCGCCCAAATATTGTAAGATTTTTCTATACTCATTTGATTGTTATTATTTTCTTTTTAAGTCCAAATGGTTGATGAAAAAATCTTCCTTGGAAACGTTTTCTTCGAAAAACTTTAAAAGGTCAGATGCCGATTTAAATTCTTTTTCGTGTAGTTTGTCATTAACTTCGGAAAAAGTGAGCGTATTTCCTTTAACATTGAAGCCATAAAAAACATTTTTAATGGTACCATTGGATTCTGTTTTAAGATTCATAATGCTAAAGCCATTAATGGTTTTAGAGAAACCAATTAATTCTTCGTCAATTCTAGTTTTTTCGATAATTTGTAATCGATAAGATTCCTCACTGTTTTTTATAATATTAATCCGGTCGTCACTATTTTCTACAGAGATCCATTCTCCGAGGAGTTCTGGTATTATTTTTTCATCGTTGGGAAGCGCAAATTGAGATTCTAAGGCGCAACTCACCATTATCAATAAAATCAAAATTCCGGTAATTCTCTTTTTGTATGTCTTCATTTTTTTAATATTTTAAAACTCTAGTTTATTTAAATTTTATAACAGTATATCCTAAATTAATTTATTATTGGTCAAAAGGTTTTTTTTGCAATTCTACGATCACTTCATTTTTTCGGTTAAAAAATTCGTAGGGAGCATTGTATCCCAAAAAGTAAAATCGGTTAGTAAAAGGGATGCCTTCTTTTTCTAAGGCCGTGATTAATTTTTGTTTGTACGTTTCAATTTTCTCATCGTCTGCCCATCTGTTAAAAGCTATGGCAGCAACCGTTTTTGCAGGTTCTTCCGTGAATTTTATTTGTGATTGGTTGGGTTTAGGGAGTGTTTCTTTGTCAAATTTCTTTGGAACCATAAATAGCATCGTCATAGAATCTTCTAATGACATGGCGACAGGGGAGGTCATCGCTATTTTTTCGTTCCGATCGTTACCTCCAAAAATATAGCCTGCTAAAATGGAGAAACCCTTACTTGAGGATTCCTTATAATTTTTGGTAGAGAGTTTTACGGAAGTAAATAAAGTCGCATCATACGTACGTATTTCAAAGCTGTCATACTTTTTAGTGACTACATAAGGGTATGTTTCAATATTCTTCTGACTCTTTAATGCAAAAAGCTGAATGATGACAAAAGCGATGAGTAGTACTCCAAGTAAAATTGATATTATTTTCATTTTTATGTTTAAGTGTTTAATAGATAATTATCATTGTTTTGATTAAATCTATTGTTTAAACAATAAACAAAAAATATTCTTTAGAATAAAATTTTATTTTAAAGAATACTATTTGGCAAGCAAAGTGAGTAAAGTCTAACTATTTAGGGAAAAATTTAATCGATTTAGATAATTTTATTATGTAATGTTTGCATTACATTTAAAATTAAAAATTATCGATCAAAATATTATTATACCAATTCTTGGAATATTAACAGGAATAATTGTTCCAATCTCAGTCTTTATATGGAAGTATTGTAAAGGCAAGGGAAAAAGAGAAACCGTACTAGAAATATCTAAACACTTAGATGATCCTGCTAAATTAGAGGACTTGTTCAAATTGCCATCATTTTTTTTTTGATAATAATTATTGTACGTCTTCATACCAAAGTGGAATATTTTCAAGTAAATTTAGTAAATAGT
>CAWVRW010000034.1:0-25353 GCA_963933105.1 uncultured Formosa sp. | reverse complement strand
ATGGAGGTTCATCTCTTAGCGATATTGTTCCAGTAAATACAACTTATATATGGACAGTGGCCGATGCAAATGGGTTGGTGACTGGCTATTCTGACGAAACTACAGCGCAAACCTCTATAAGTCAGACTTTAACAAACACATCAATTGTAACTCAAACTGTGGTGTACACAGTGACGCCAACTTCGGGAGCTCAAGGAAATTGTGAGGGGCTACCATTCACAATAAGTGTGGATGTAGATCCGCGACCAATAATGAATCCAATTGACCCTCAAACGATTTGTGGAGGGACTGCTTTTACAACACCTGCTCTTGGAGCAGATGTTGCAGGTACCGTGTATGAGTGGGTATTATTAGATGTTGCAATGATCCCAGCCACAATAACAGGCTATCCAACAGATCCAACGCAAGCTTTAGTAGGAACTACTATTTTTAATTCAGGAGATGATGCTTACACACTGACTTACGAATTTATACCAAGTTTTAATGGTTGTGTAGGTCCATCCAAATTCTTTGATATCACCGTGGAGCCAGCACCTAGTGTTAATTTTGATATTTTAGATCAAAGTGTTTGTTCTGGAGGTACTTCGGTTCAAGTAAATTTAGATTCAGATACCACTCCAGTGGATATTTCATGGACTATAGATCCAACTTTATATCCTGCGATTACAGGAATCACAACAACTGCGGGAACGATTGTAATTCCTGCCTTTAACCTTAGTAATTCTGGATCCACTCCAGTCGATTTAATTTTCAGTGCTAAGGCGGTTACGACTTCTGCAGGAGCTTGTCCAGGAAGTCCCGTATTTTATACAATTACGGTGAATCCTGCAGCCGAAATGGATGCAGTAAATAATGTTGTTTTTTGTAATGGAGAAACGACTCCTGAAATCACGTTTTCAACTCCTTTAGTTACAGGAACCACCACTTACGAATGGACGATTGATACCAATATTGGTTTAGCACCTTTGGCAGATACCGGAGCAATTCCTTCCTTCATTGCAGTAAATACTACAAATGAGCCTATTATAGCAACGGTGACTGTAGAGCCCATTTTTTCAAATGCTACAGATCCAACGGTTGAATGTGACGGAGTTCAACAAGTGTTTACAATCACAATTAATCCATCACCACAAATTACAAATACTTTGGACAGTCAAACGATTTGTTCAGAAGATTCGTCAACTGCGGTGGAATGGACAAGCTCGATTGTGAATGGAACTCCAACCGAATACAACTGGACATTTGTATCTGCGACTGCGGGTATCACAGGACATGTAACAGATCCAAATGTAGGTGATTTACCAGTATTTCCGTTATTATCTAACTCATCTAATACTATAGGTGAATTGGTTTATGAAGTGATTCCTACTTCCTTAGGTTGTGTAGGGGATCCTTTCTTATATACCATTTTTATAAATCCTGTAATTGCAATTACCAATACAGAAACCTCTCAAACATTATGTAGCGGAGATATTTCCGCTGAGGTTGTTTGGGAAAATACAAATGCGGCATTGGCTGTCGTTTACAATTGGGTATTGGATGCAAGTACAGTACCAGCTGGCACAACCGGACTGGAAACTGTTGGGACAGGAAATTTATCTGCAATGACTGTAGATATTACAGCTATTGTAACAACTAATATTGATTACATTGTAACACCAAATTTTGATGGATGTGATGGAACACCGTTTACTTATACGCTCACTATAGATCCTTTACCAATAATGATTCCAATTGCCCCCCAAACGATTTGTGGCGGCACTGCTTTTACAACACCAATCCTTGATGCAGATGTTATTGGCACCGTTTATGAGTGGGTATTATTAGATGTTGGAATGATTCCAGCCACAGTAACGGGTTACCCAACAGATGTAACGCAGGCTTTAGTTGGAACTACTATTTTAAATTCTGGAACGGCTGCTTATACACTGACTTACGAATTTACACCAAGTTTTAATGGCTGTATAGGTTTTTCAAAACTCTTTGATATTACCATCAATCCATCTCCAACAGTCACCTTAACTTTAGACACTCAAGAAATTTGCTCGGGTGCAACCTCGCTGCCTTTTACTGCGAGTTCGGCTACAGATCCTTCGACTACTTATGAATGGAATGTTATAAGTGGTGCCGCTGCTTTGGATGCAACAGACCCAATTACTGGGAATACAAATGCGATTCCATCATTTACGGTCACTAATTTTGGAGTAACTCCCATCGCTATTGAGATTGAAGTTATAGCCTCCACAACTGGAGGAGCTGTTTGTCCTGGAACCCCTACAATTCATACAATCAACGTTGTACCAGATCCAGAGGTCATTATAGACTCTGCTCTACCCACAGATATTTGTATAGGTGGAAGTATTTCAGATATAGAAGTGAGCACTAGTGGTGGAACCGGAACAGTATCCTTTGAATGGTATATTTCAGATGCTTTAGGAACCTTAATAAGCATCCATCCAAACTCCACAGATTCAGCAATTTTTAATCCAGGTGTTTTCATAGCAGCTGGACAATATCATTTTGTAGCCGTCGCTAATTTTGATGGCAGTGGATGTGATCAGGCAGAAAGTTTAGTTGTGACAGTTGAAGTTGTAGAAGATCCAACCTTAACAGCCCCTTTAGCTTTCCAAGAACTATGTGAAGGCACTGCCTCCACAGATTTAGAAGTGATTGCAACAGGAGGAACCGGTACTTATAGTTACCAATGGTTTTCAAATACCACCAATACCACTACAGGAGGCACCTTAATAGCAGGAGATATCAATCCAGTTTTCACACCAGAAACCACCCCAGTAGGGACCGTGTTTTATTACTGTGTTGTAACCACAGACGCATCAGGATGTGAAACGATAAGTGCAATTTCAGAAGTTCAGGTGAATGAAGGTCCAACCATAAGTGTAGATCCTTTAGCCACGCAAACCGTTTGTTTAGATGGCGCTACCACCGTATTAGAAGTAGACCATATAAATGGAGTCGGTGTTCCAACCTACCAGTGGTATTCAAGCTTGACTTGTGATAACACCGATTTAAGCAATCCAATAACAGGAGCTACCGCAAACACCTTTACACCGCTAAGTACTGCGGTAAGTTCAATTAATTATTTTGCAGTATTGACCTTCGCCGATGGCGGATGTGATCCAATACCCTCAGAATGTGCACTAGTTACCGTTGTACCAGATCCAGTTGTCACTATTGATTCCGCTATCCCAACAGATATTTGTATAGGTGGAAGTATTTCAGATATAGAAGTGAGCACTAGTGGTGGAACCGGAACAGTATCCTTTGAATGGTATATTTCAGATGCTTTAGGAACCTTAATAAGCATCCATCCAAACTCCACAGATTCAGCAATTTTTAATCCAGGTGTTTTCATAGCAGCTGGACAATATCATTTTGTAGCCGTCGCTAATTTTGATGGCAGTGGATGTGATCAGGCAGAAAGTTTAGTTGTGACAGTTGAAGTTGTAGAAGATCCAACCTTAACAGCCCCTTTAGCTTTCCAAGAACTATGTGAAGGCACTGCCTCCACAGATTTAGAAGTGATTGCAACAGGAGGAACCGGTACTTATAGTTACCAATGGTTTTCAAATACCACCAATACCACTACAGGAGGCACCTTAATAGCAGGAGATATCAATCCAGTTTTCACACCAGAAACCACCCCAGTAGGGACCGTGTTTTATTACTGTGTTGTAACCACAGACGCATCAGGATGTGAAACGATAAGTGCAATTTCAGAAGTTCAGGTGAATGAAGGTCCAACCATAAGTGTAGATCCTTTAGCCACGCAAACCGTTTGTTTAGATGGCGCTACCACCGTATTAGAAGTAGACCATATAAATGGAGTCGGTGTTCCAACCTACCAGTGGTATTCAAGTTTGACTTGTGATAACACCGATTTAAGCAATCCAATTCCCGGAGCCACAGCAAACACCTTTACTCCGCTAAGTACTGCGGTAGGTTCAATTAATTATTTTGCAGTGTTGACCTTCGCCGATGGCGGATGTGGACCAATACCTTCAGAATGTGCATTGGTGAATGTAGGCGAAATACCTGTTATTGATAATGTACAAGTAATTATTTGTTCTGAAGCGAATTTTAATGAATCCCCAACAAATGGTGGCGGTATAAACGCAACCGATATTGTGCCAACCACCACAGAATATACTTGGACGGTTTTCGGATCCACTTTTATTACTGGTGCTTCAGATAATTTGGTTCCGGCAACTTCAATATCACAAACACTACAAAATACAACAAATACAACCCAACAAGTTGTGTATACAGTGACGCCAATTTCTACAGCTATAGGAGAATGTATTGGAAATACATTTACCATTACAGTCTCCGTAGATCCAACACCAACGATTGCTGATACAACGCTCACAGTATGTTCAGAAATTCCATTTAGCTATAGTGCTATCGGCGATGGATCGGCAGGTTCGGACAGTGTTCCAGCCAACACTACCTATACTTGGACAGTTGCAGCCAATCCAGATGTTTTAGGACAGTCTGCTGATAATACAGGTCTTGCTTCCTTAGATCAGACGCTTACAAACCAAACAAATACCCCACAATTGGTGGAATACACCATCATACCAACATCGGATTTAGGATGTGTTGGAGACGAATTCACTCTGACGGTGACTGTAGATCCAGTACCTTTTATTTTAGATACGACAGCGGATATTTGTAGTGGTGAAGCCTTTACGATCACGCCTCTAAATGATGAGCCAACAGAAATTGTACCTGACAATACAACTTATACTTGGACTGTTTCAGCCAATGCAAATATTACGGGAGCATCTGATGTTACTGTAGGTGAAAATTCAATAAGCCAAACACTCACAAATACGAACCCATTAAATGTTCCTGAGAATATCACTTATACCGTCATTCCAATGAGCGGTGTTTGTGTAGGAGTCCCTTTTGACATTGTCGTCACAGTGAAACCAAACCCTGAAGTGACTGTTTCTATCCCTGTTCAAACAGCCTGTAGTGGTGACTTATTTTCTCAAGTCGATTTCACTTCTAGTGTCCCATTAACAGCAACAACCTATCAATATGATCTGTTGAACCCAACTTTAGTGCCAGCTGGTATTACAGGATATGAAGCAGATGTGACAGGAACGGGAGATTTCTTTCCGGCCTTAACACTTATCAATACAACGGCAGATCCATTTACACTTACATATTCAGTCCAACCATTATCGGACGGCTGTGACGGATTGCCTTTAACTTTTGATATCACAATCAATCCAAGTCCAGGAATCATATTCGATGAATTGGATCAAGAATTGTGTGACTTAGAAACCTCAGTAGCGGTAACGCTAACGTCTGCATCTCCGAATGTGGACATTCAATGGACAACGTTCGTTCCAGTAGGATTATTAGGGGTAGATGTTTTAGCAGGAACGGATGTAATTCCAGTCTATACATTGGACAATACATTAAATGTACCTATTGACTTGGTGTTTACAGCAACAGCAACCACCAATGATCCATCGGCTTGTCCAGGTGCGGATTTCACCTACACAATTACGGTGAATCCAACCACTACAATTGATGCCATACCAAACCAGATAATTTGTAGTAGAGGTGATTTTGCAGATGTATTCATTACATCGCCAACCACCCCATTAGGGTCCTTGACCTACGAATGGGAAGTCACTACTGCAGGGCCAAATTTAACTGGCTTTACCACAAATGCAGGGCCTATAGTGTTTACAGACCCAATTTTGGGAGAAACAATTTTCAATGCTTCCAACCTTGCGGAAGATTTGGTTTACACACTGACACCATTTTTTAATGGATGTGCAGGGGACACGCAACAGTTTACGATCACTGTCAACCCAACACCAGAAATTTTCGATAGGGTTGATACGATTTGTAGTGAAGATACTTTTGACATCAACCCAACGAATGGCGATCCAACAATCGCAACGATTGTACCGGCAAATTCAACTTATATTTGGACAGTCCTCGCAAATGATGACGTTACAGGGGAGGCGGATGAAATTCTTCCACAAACCAATATCAGTCAGACTTTGGTGAACGAGACCAATATCCCTCAAGATGTAGTGTACACAATCACACCAGTGTCTGATTTAGGATGTGATGGACCAACGTTTGAACTTACAGTGACCGTAGAACCACGTCCAATAATTTCAGATAAACAAGATGGTATTTGTAGTGGTGAAACGTTTACAGTCACACCCGTAGATGCGGCACCTCTTGAAATTGTACCAACGAATACATTGTATACATGGACCGTTGTCACAGCGGCGGATAATGCTTTTGTAACAGGCTTTAGCGATGTGACAGTACCAACGACTCCAATCAGTCAAACACTGATTAACGGATCGGATGCGGTAAGAATCATTACCTATATAGTGACACCAATTTCAGGAACTTGTATCGGGCTTCCATTTGAAGTAGAAATTACCTTAAGCCCAAGTCCTACAATTGAAGATGTTGTTGTAGATCCGATTTGTAGTGAAGACACCTTTATTGTATCACCAACCACAGGCGTTCCAAACGCGAATACTGTAGTGCCAATAGGAACTACTTATACATGGACAGTGCTTGACAATCCAGATGTAGATGGGGAAAGCGATGAAATCGTTCCTCAAACAGACATCAGTCAAACCTTAATAAATACAAGTTCAGTAACTCAAACAATAGAATATACAGTGACACCACTCTCTATTGGATGTGCAGGATTAACATTCCAAGTATTTGTAGATGTGAAGCCGCGCCCATTTATTATTGAAGGCGCAGCAACTCAAGACACCCAATGTAGTGGAAGTCCATTTGTGATTTCTCCTCAAAATGGAATCCCTACCCTAGCAATGATTGTTCCAGTAGGAACGCAATATACGTGGGTAGTGTCAGTGCCGAATTTAGACTTAACAGGTTGGAGCGATCAAATAACTGCGGTTGATGACATTACGCAAACCTTGACAAATATCTCTAATACAATTCAGCAAATCACCTATACCATCACTCCTGAAGCAGATGGATGTGTGGGGCCATCATTTGATGCGGTCATTACCATAGAGCCAAGACCCTTTGTACCAGATGTGTTTGTACAGATATGTGATGCGACCTCTTTTATATTGAGTCCTGAAAATGGGGTAACACCTGATGCGACAACGATCATTCCAGATGTGACCTTATATACTTGGGCTGTACCAACAGTTACAGGAGGAATCACAGGCGGTTCTGATGGAACTGATGAAGCATTTTTTGAGACAGGTGTTTTAGAAAATCCAACTACGGATTTGCAAACATTGGTTTATACCATTACACCTATATATTATAAAGTAGCAGATCTAACGACCCCAGTGTGTATCGGAGATCCGTTTACTGTGACGGTTACACTGTCACCATCACCAGAAATAAATGAGGTGGTCACTAATATTACTTGTAGTTTTAGTCCCCTTTGTGAAGCGACGATAGATATTAGTCCAGTGGGAATCTTACCATTCTCGTACAATTGGACGTCTTTAGAAGGCAATCCGATTGCAGATCCGACAGCGGAAGATTTAGTTGACCTCTGTCCTGGAACCTATGAATTAGCCATTACAGATGGTTCAAACTGTACTTATTTCTTTCAATACCTAGTGGAGCCACCAACACCGGTCGATTTCACGCTTGAAAGACGTGTTGATATTTCATGTAATAATGTCGATGTCCCACCTTGTGATGGGTATATTGAAATGAGTATTACAGGGGGAACCTTGCCTTATACATTGATCGAATATTACACAGAAACAATTCCAAATTCAGGAATATTTGATGCAGGACCTCTTACCAATTCAACCAATCCACTAGAGTTATTCAATGCTTGTGAAGGAAACTATGTGTTGAAAGTACTAGATGGCAATGGATGTCTGTTTGTCTCTAACACGATTCTAATCGAACAGCTAAACACACCTGTTTCTTTAACGTCAACGCTTTCAGATTTTAATGGATTTAATATCGATTGTACAACCGCAAACAGTGGTTTTGTGTCTGTTGATTTATCAGGCGGTTCAGGAATGTATAACTACAGTTTTGAAAACAATGCCGGAGTTGTTTTATTTGATGGGCTATTGATAACTGCACCAGCCAACATCTTGTTTGATAACTTGCTTGCAGGCGATTATACACTGACCGTTGAAGATCCAAACTGTCCGAATCTCATCGTTCAAACCTATACACTGACCGAACCAACACCGTTAATTGTGACTGCTACTTTAGTAGATCCTATTCTATGTTTTGGTGAATTGGCAACTTACGAAGTCACAGCCACAGGAGGTGTACCTCCCTATTTCGGCACAGGCTTTGTGGATGTTTTTAGTGGACCAGGCGTATTTGTAGTCACAGACTCAAATGGGTGTTCTGCACAAGATGCAACGATTGTTACTGAGCCAGCGCAAGTGTTAGCTACTGAAATTGTCAATGATGCGCTTTGTTTTGAAGATCGAGGCTCACTAGTGATTACACCAACAGGTGGAACGGGTATTTTGACCGTTTCATTATTTGATGCTGCCAATGATTTTATGAGCAGTCAAATCACCACCACAGGAGTTGCAGTACAGTTCAATGAATTTGAGGGCACTTATTTTTACAATGTTTTAGATGAAGAAAATTGTGAATTTGGTCCGATCGCAATCACGATTGGTCAGCCAGATCCGATTGAAATAGTGGATACAGTCGTCATACAACCTAATTGTGATACAGTCCCAGCATGGGCGTTTGATAATGGGTCTATTTGTATTACCATCACAGGTGGAACAAATCCATTCCCAGTAGGCGCTGGATGGGTCGATAACGGCGGCGGACAATGGTGTTTAACTGGACTTACTGAAGGTACCTATCCACTCGATGTCACCGATATCAATGGCTGTCCATTATTTGTGCCAGTACCAGATGTGATTCTTACACGACCACCAGAAATTACAGCGTTCTTTACAGATACCTTAGCAATCGATTGTGCGACGGATACCGCAACCCAAACCAATGTCATCTTTGTAAGTGGGGGCGTACCTCCTTATGAAATCACATGGTCAGGCGGCGTATGGGATCCAGCAACCCAAGAAGTCATGTCAACATCTGTTGATGGAATTTATACGGCATTTGTAAACGATCAACATGGAATCGCCAATGGCTGTCCTCCAATACCATTCGTTTTAGATCCGATTACATTCTTTGAATTTGGAATTGCAGACTTTACTCTCAATTCTCTCAACAGTGATTTCTGTGGAATCTTTGCTATAGACGATCCAGTGAATTTCCAAAACACCTCTACTGGTGACATTGTTAATTTCACATGGAACTTTGGCGATGGTACTGCGCCATTAAGCGGTGTAGACGCTCCAACACATGTATACGATCAACTAGGTGTTTACACAATCGATCTAACAGTAGAAGACATCTATGGTTGTTTTGACACGTACACAGAAACCATCCGAGTCACTAAAGGATATGATATCGTATTGCCAACTGCATTTACACCCAATGACGATGGTATAAACGATACCATGCGTCCAGTGTTTAGCTGTATGACCAATGTCCAAATGAGTATCTATGATACTTGGGGCTCCAAACTCTATGTCGAAGAAGGCGATACCATTACAGGATGGGATGGTACCATTGATGGAAATCCAGTTGAAAATGGAAACTATATCATGGTTGTCATTGCAAATACATTCAACGGCATACTGCTAGAGATGAATGGACCAGTAACCTTAATTAAATAAGATTTTAAGATGAAAAAATATATTGTAATACTAACCGTTTTAGTGTGTTTCAAAGGCTATGCCCAAGATCCCATACACACGCAGTTTTTTATGATTCCCGAAACATTGAGTTCTAGCTTTACTGGTGGGAAACAATCCACCAGAGCGGGGATTATTCACCGTACGCAATGGGCAGGTTTAAATTTTAGTATCAACACGCAATTTGCTTTTGTAGATAACTGGTTTGAAGAAGTCAGTAGTGGTATTGGAATTAGTGTACTGAACCATCAAGAAACCACCACGCGTTATAATTTTACGCAAGTAAATTTAAACTATGCCTATCAATTTGCGATCTCAGACGAGTGGAATGTAAGACCGAGTATCTCCGCAGGCTATGGTGCTAAAGATTTTGGCTTTCAAAACTTATTATTAGAAGATCAGATCAATGTGTTTAGTGGTATTATTAATGCCAATTCTATTGATCCTATTAATTTACAGGAATCGATTCGATTTATAGATTTTAGTGCGTCTGTGCTTTTTAACAATGAAAATTCTTGGGTAGGACTGACCGTGAAGCATTTGAATCAACCGAACATCTCAATGAGTTTTGACGGTCAAGAGAGCTTGGAGATGTTTATGTCTTTACACGGTTCGCTTTTTATTCCTACGGGAAGTTATAGAAACGAAAATAAATTATTTGTATTGGCAAACGCCATGCAACAAGGGGCTTTCAGTCGGTTAGATTTAGGAGCAAAATACGAACTGGATCGTTTCTCGTTTGCGTTGTTAGCAGCCACAAACCCTAACAAAGTAGATCCGAACAGTCACCTCTTAACCTCTGTTAATGCGTTTGTAGGAATGGACTGGGAAGGTTTTGTGTTTGGATACTCTTATGATTTTAACATGACGGATATTGGACAAACAGGCGGCGTTTATGAACTCTCAATTACCTATGATTTCCTAAACAATTATAAGTGTTTTGGATGTCCTGATTATTAAGTACTCTTAATTTTAAAGAGTTATTTATTTTCTGATTCTGGCTACGGATTGCAATATAAGTAGTAATCTTGTCGTTCGGTTTACCGATACATTTGGATATTAAATCTTATTAAGTAATGCAATCACTTCCGTTGTTATCTATTGTCATTCCTGTGTTTAATGAAGAAGACAACATTAAATTATTGATAGCTTCTATTGAAAGGGAACTGTCTGAATACAGCTATGAACTTATTTTTATAGATGACTTCTCATCAGATGCAAGCTGCAAAATCATAAAATCAGAGGCAAACCCACATACGAATCTTATTGCCTTTGAGCATCATAAAGGCCAAAGTTCTGCACTTGCTGCGGGGATTAAAAGGGCCCGTGGTCAGTACATAGCCACGATGGATGGCGACCTTCAAAACGACCCGTCGGACATTCCAAAAATGCTAGAACTTATTCAAAATGAAGGCTGGGACATGGTCATTGGTTTTCGCCAAAACCGTCAAGATCCCTTCCTGAAAACAATGCCCTCTAAGATTGCAAATTTTATAATTCGAATCACCACCCAACTACAAATTAGAGATTCGGGCTGTGCTTTGAAAGTGATGACTTCTAAAACCGCCAAAGAAATTCCGCTCTATGGCGAACTGCATCGGTTCATGGCACTCAACGCACACATCAATGGCGCACGGATTAAGGAAGTTTCCGTTATTCACCACCCAAGAGTTTACGGCGTTTCTAAATATGGCTTAGAACGCACCTTTAAAGTCCTGAAGGATTTAAGCCGAATTATCATTGATCATAAAACATCACGATCTAGAAGCGTGAAGACTTAGTTTCAATCCATTGCTTTATTTCATGTGTCTTTATCTATAATTTTTAAAAGGTCACATGCTGCCTGCCTGCCGCAGGCAGGTTCGCTATTAGTTATTCCCTTGGGTGATCATAATTTTAGCATGCTCGTTTCAAAAAATAATAGTAATTTTAGAGTCTGAATCAATTGGATGCACCCACAACTAAAAATAATTGAATGCCCACGAGATGCCATGCAAGGCATCAAGGCGTTTATACCAACGGCTCAAAAGGTTCAGTACCTTCAATCCTTGTTGCGTGTTGGTTTTGACACCCTTGATTTTGGAAGTTTTGTATCGCCTAAAGCCATCCCTCAGATGTCGGACACGGCAGAGGTCTTATCCCAGTTAGACCTGAGTACAACCACAAGTAAATTGCTCGCCATTGTAGCGAACAGTAGAGGCGCATTAGCTGCCGCCTCCCATAAAGAAATTGATTATTTAGGCTATCCATTTTCAATTTCTGAAAATTTTCAAATGCGAAACACGCATAAAACAATTGCGCAATCCATTGAAACTCTTCAAGAGATTTTAGAAATTGCAAACACGAACAACAAACGCGTTGTAGTGTACATCTCCATGGCTTTTGGAAATCCTTATGGCGATCCTTGGAATGTTGATATTGTTGCTAAGTGGACCGAACGCTTGCATAAAATGGGTGTTGAAATTTTGTCCTTAAGTGACACCATTGGCAGTTCAGATCCAGAAAGTATTTCCTATTTATTTTCAAATTTAATTCCCGCCTATCCTCAAATCGAATTTGGAGCCCATTTGCATACCAATCCTCTGCATTGGCATTCTAAAGTAGATGCTGCTTACAAGGCTGGGTGTTTACGTTTTGATGGTGCGATTCAAGGATTTGGAGGCTGCCCGATGGCCAAAGACGATCTGACTGGTAACATGCCAACAGAAAAGCTACTTTCCTATTTTACCGCTCAAAAGGTTTTTTCTAATTTGAATGCCCTTAGTTTTGAAAGCGCCTACAACGAGGCTACAAAAATTTTCTCCGTGTACCATTAATGAAAAAGGCCATTACTTTCGTAACAGCCCTTTAAATTTTTCAAGTTTATTTTCTAGAACCTAAAGTCCAGACCTCCGTAGATCCCAAAAGGATGTCCAGGGCGTAAGCCAGCAGGTACTTTTGCAACTGCATAGGTTTTATCTAAAACATTAATGATTTTAGCAGACAGACTAAGTGTTTTTGTAACATGGTATTTCCCTACAAAATCGATGATAAAGTTAGAGGTAATCCCGTTAGCAGCGCTGACGGCATCTGCACTCGCTTCGGTTTTAAAAGCACCATTCAAACGGCCACTCAAGTTCAATTCAAATTTCGCATGTTCTAAAGATATAGAAGTGTTAAATTGATGCTTAGCGATATATGGCAACTCGTCACCACTTTGAACTTCACCCCACAAGCCGTCATCACTTCCAAAACTATTTAGAAAGGTCGCATCTGTAAACGTATATCCGAAGGTTACAGGCAGCGCATAAGACGTATTCTTTTGGAGCAAGTCATAATTTAATAGTAATTCAATTCCCTTCACACTCACTTCTCCAGCGTTGAATTGCTCTAAGGACCCAGTACCGCCAGAAGCTGCTAAATCACTCCCTAGCAAGTTGCTGTAATCGTTGTAAAACCCAACGACCTCTCCGCGTAATCCTTTGATGTTGAAACGCGATCCTAATTCGTAATTGATACTTTCTTCGGATTCTTGTCCAACCGTATTTCCGGGAGGTGAAAAACCTTTATGTACTCCTCCAAAAAGGGACGTCGAATTGTTGAATTTATAATTGAACCCGATGCCAGGAATAAAAATAGCGACTTTATTTTCTCTTGTAGAAATGTCAGCTCCAGTTCTGCTAGGGTCATCAGATCCAAAATTGTCTCTTCCCAATACAATATCTTCGTAACGCAATCCAGGTGTTAGGGTAATGTTATTGTATTTTAATTTATACAAAATAGAACCTGCAAAAGCCGTCGCTTTACTGATGCGGTTGGCATCACTTCCTGGTGCTCCCGCTGAAGTTAAATTCATTTGACCATCTGTCATACTGTACTTATCTTTCCATTGAAAACGGTCTTCTTCGTCGTAATGATAACGCAATCCAATTTCAATATCATGAAACACATTTGCACTGTCCCAATGGAAGTCCAATTTTGTTTGAACCCCTTTTGAGAGGTAACTTCGGTTGTTTGCTTTCAAGACGAATGCATCCGCAGCTGAATTAGACGTCCCATTAATAATATCCATATAGTTAGGATAATCTTGAGGCGTCTCTAGTATTTTAGAGATTTTCACTTTGTCACCACCAAAGACCACGTCATTTAATTTATACCAATTTCGTGAGAAATCGTTATAATAAGCGTTGCTCGTAACTCTAAAGAATTTAGACACCTCTATTTTATGGGTTACCATAAATTGAAGATGCTCATTCGTCATTTTATCTTTTTGGGACCCTGCATAGCGATCGAAAGGATTGGACTTAAAATCTTCAGTGGTCAACCCAAGATACGTTTCATTGGAAGTTTCATCTGAATATTGAAATTTAAATTCAAGCGATTGATTGAATTTTGTATCCTGTTTATTTTGAAGTCGGAACTTAGCTACCACATCGTTTTTATCAAACCCTGTGTTGTCGCCATTAGGGAGATTTTTAAAACCATCCGAATTGTTATTTAGATACTCAAGAGAATACCCAAGATTGGTTTTAGAATCTCCAATTTTTAAATGCGTTTGACCGGTGTTAAAACTTCCGTAACTTGTTTTTATACTCCCTCTAAAAGTATCAGGAATTTGCGTACTTACCAAATTGATAGCACCTCCAGTTGTAAACGGGCCATACTGTATTTGACTGCTTCCTTTTAGAATTTCAACAGCTTGCATTCTGGCAACTGAAGGAAAATAATAAGCTGCTGGCGCACTGTAAGGAGCCGGCGCGATTAGAACACCATCTTCCATGATGGATATTTTTGCACTCCGTTCGGGAGAGGTTCCACGAAGACTGATGTTTGGACGCAATCCGTAGCCATCTTCTTCGTATATATTCACACCAGGAACTGTTCTTAACACTCTATTGATATCAGAGTGAGAGAATTTTTCTAATTCTTCTGGAGAGAGGTAAAAAGAGGATCCTGTTCTGTTTTTAGCTTCATATTTACTGCCAAAAATGACTTGCGAGTTGATGAAAACAGGTTCTAGTTTTTGAATTGAATCCGTTGGTTTGGTGGATTCTTGGGCATTTAACATGCCAATCCCTAATAGGGTAAGTTTGAGTAAATTTTTCATTTTATTTAGACTGATTAAAAATAACGTTTAATTTCAGCCGCAAAGTTACAAATGAATTTTAGTTTCACAAAGCTTATTTAGAATAAATAAAGATAAAAAAATTAACAAACTGTAAATCAATATTTTATACGTTAAAAATAGTTCGTTTAATCAAAAATACGATCCTAATAGTTCTGTTTTAGGTCATTACAGATCTAAATTCATGGTTTTTGTTAAATAATAGAGTATAATGTCTCATTGAACTAAAAAAAATCTTAAATTTGCATGCAATTATAAGCTATTTGCTATGAATGCACATCTATCCAAAATTGTCGGCGAAGGTCTTACTTACGACGACGTCCTTTTAATTCCAGCCTATTCAGAAATACTACCACGTGACGTGAGTATTAAATCTAAATTTTCCAGAAATATTTCATTGAATGTTCCGATCAGTTCGGCAGCAATGGACACCGTTACCGAAAGTAAAATGGCCATAGCCATGGCGCGTGAGGGAGGTATTGGCGTGTTGCATAAAAACATGACCATCGAGCAACAAGCCATCAAAGTACGTAAAGTAAAACGTGCCGAAAGTGGTATGATTATCGATCCAGTGACCTTGCCATTAGACGCGACAGTTAGGGATGCACAGATGAGCATGAAAGAGCACAGCATCGGTGGAATTCCAATCATTGATAAAGAAGGGTATTTAAAAGGAATCGTAACCAATAGAGATTTGCGTTTCGAAAAAGAAAGCAACCGTCCTATTACTGAAATCATGACCACCGAAGGTTTGGTCACCACTTCTGAAGGCACTTCCTTACAACAAGCAGAGGTCATTCTACAAAAGAAAAAAATTGAAAAATTACCGGTAGTAGATGCCGACTTTAAATTAGTGGGTCTCATCACTTTTAGAGATATAACAAAATTAACACAGAAACCAATTTCTAATAAAGACAGCTATGGCAGACTCAGAGTCGCCGCAGCCATTGGCGTTACACAAGATGCTGTGGAGCGTACCGCAGCCTTGGTAAAATCTGGAGTCGATGCCGTTATTATTGATACCGCTCATGGACATACCAAAGGCGTGGTCAGTGTTTTAAAATTAATCAAAGCAAAATTCCCGGACCTTGATGTGGTGGTCGGAAATATTGCCACTGCGGAAGCTGCTAAATATTTAGTAGAAGCAGGAGCCGATGCCGTTAAAGTCGGAATTGGACCGGGATCTATCTGTACAACACGAGTGGTTGCAGGTGTTGGATTTCCACAATTTTCAGCGGTGCTAGAAGTTGCTGCAGCACTTAAAGGATCAGGTGTTCCTGTCATTGCTGATGGAGGAATTCGATATACAGGTGACATTCCAAAAGCAATCGCAGCAGGTGCCGATTGTGTGATGCTAGGATCGCTCTTAGCAGGAACTAAAGAATCTCCTGGGGAAACCATCATATATGAAGGTCGTAAATTCAAATCGTACCGAGGAATGGGTTCTGTAGAAGCCATGAAAGAAGGCAGTAAAGACCGTTACTTCCAAGATGTTGAAGACGATATCAAAAAATTGGTTCCAGAAGGAATTGTAGGGCGTGTGCCTTACAAAGGAGATTTGTATGAAAGTATCCACCAATTTATTGGAGGCATCAGAGCAGGGATGGGCTATTGCGGTGCTAAAGACATTCAGACACTTAAAGAAACAGGTCGTTTTGTAAAAATCACCTCTTCAGGAATTAGTGAAAGCCATCCGCACAACGTCATGATTACAAAAGAGGCTCCTAACTATTCTAGATAGTAAGCTCTCTTTTCATTTTTTTTAATGCATAAGGGATATACATTTGTAGTCTCCCTTATAATTAGTATTTTTGATTTTCATAAAAATTTACAACATGCAAAAAACGTTCCTATTTCTAAGCATTTCCTGCTTTTCATTTCTTTTGTCAAATGCTCAAGTATCAGATGACGATGTCCTACTAACCATTTCAGGGGAGCCCGTTTCGGCGAATGAATTTATGAGAGTTTACAATAAAAACTTAAACTTAGTTCAAGACGATTCTCAAAAAGAAGTGGATTCTTATTTAGAGTTGTTTGTGAATTACAAATTAAAATTAACAGAGGCAAAAGCATTGCGATATGACAAAGATCCTGTATATCTAAATGAATTCAAGACTTACAAAAACCAATTAACTCAATCTTTTTTGACTGACAAAAATGTGACGGACGATTTAGTTCGTGAAGCTTATGACCGAACAGAAAATGAAGTCAAAGCGAAACACATCTTAGTCTTATTGGATGAGGTTGAAACAGATACATTAGCAGCATACTCCAAAATTCAAGCCTATAGAGAACGGTTTATAAACGAAGATTTTGAGCCTCTGAAAAAGGAACTCCACAATGGAGAATCTGTTTTTGTAGAAGATTTAGGATATTTTTCTGCTTTCAAAATGGTTTATAATTTTGAATCGGCTGCTTACGGAACCGAAGTAGGTGACGTTTCCCAACCCTTCAGAACCAGATTTGGATTTCATGTTGTTAAAGTTTTAGAGAAACGCAAGTCAAGAGGGCAAGTAACGGTGGCACATATTATGATTGCTAACACGCAAAAAGACAGTACACTCGTCGCTAAAGATCGTATTCAAGAGTTGTACCGTTTGTTGCTTCAAGGCGAAGATTTTGGAGAACTAGCTAAACAGTTTTCAGATGACAAAAGCAGTTCAATGCGTGGTGGTGAACTCAATTCTTTTAAGTCAGGGCAGATAAACTCTGAGATTTTTGAAACAACAGCCTTTGAGCTTAGTCCCGCCAATCCGATATCTGAACCAATTCAAACACAGTTTGGATGGCACATACTAAAATACATCACTAAAAAATCCGTGCAATCTTTTGAGGAATTGCAGCCAGAGTTAACTAACAAAGTTGGAAAAGATTCGCGCTCACAACTCGTTAAAGCAAAAATGTTGGAGCAATTATTGATGGAATATCAAATTGAAAATCCAAACTCTAAGTTGGCAAATTTTGAATCAAACCTAAGTTATAATGGATCTCAGAATGTTTGGGAACTTTCTAAGAATCTTGATGCAAATCAATCGTTCTTGATCATTAAAAACAAAACGATCACCTACCAAGACTTTTTGGATTACTTGAACAAAAACCAAAAATCGATCAAAAAAGAATGGTCAACAGCGGTAGTTGTTAAAAAGCAATATGCTTCCTTTTTAGAGCAATCTGTGTTCAAATACAAAGAAGCAAACCTTGAAAATGAAAACGAAGAATTTGCTCATATTCTGAACGAATACAGAGAAGGCTTGTTGTTATTTGAGTTGATGCAAGACAAAATTTGGGAAGGTGCTAAAAATGATTCCATAGGCTTGCAAGAATTTTATAATGCCAACAAACAAAACTACGTATGGCCTGATAGAATTGAAGGATCTGTAGCGCGGTCATCAGATGCGAAGTACATCAAAAAGGTTCGTAAGTATTGGAAAAAAAATCAGTCCAATGAAATGATTGATGAAGCTCTTAATAAAGAGCAGCAAAACGTCATATTTTCAAATGGCGAACTCGAACTTGGACACCCAACATTGCCTAAAACACTTGAATTTAAAACAGGGCTTTCTAAAGTGATTGAAGAAAACTCAAATTTTTATGTCGTCAATGTCACAGCTTTGAAACCAACCGCTCAAAAAACTTTTGAGGAGGCGCAAGGACAACTGATTGCTGACTATCAAATTGCGTTAGAGTCGGAGTGGATTAAAGAATTACGAACTAAATTTAAGGTGGACATCAATGAGTCCGTATTTGCAAAAGTGAACGCATTAATTTCTAATTAATTTTGAAACATTTCAATCAACTATTAGGGCTTTCTTTTTTGGTGTTGGCGGCGTGTAATTTACGACCTGCTCCCACAGAAATCAACCCTTTGGCGCGTGTCAATGATGCGTTTTTGTTTGAAACAGACATCGATTTTAGTTTTGTACAAGGGCAATCGGAATCGGATAGTATTATCTATGTTCAAAATATTATTAATAATTGGGCCACCACCCAACTCCTTATTGACGGTGCAAATTTAAACCTCACAAAAGAGACACAAACAGAGTTTGAACAACTGGTTCAGCAGTATAAGAGTGATATTTATACGTCTGCTTACGTGGAAGCCTTGGTAAATAAGAATTTGGACACTTCCATAACAGGTCAGGAGTTAAACGAAGTGTATTCTAGTAACAAACAGCTTTTTGTTTTAAAAGAAGATCTTTTAAAAATGCGGTATGTGAATGTGAACTCAAAACTATCGAATTTAGAAGAAGTCAAAAAACGATTCAAGCGGTTCAATGCGGAAGACAAAACGCGCTTAGACTCTATATCCATCCAGTTCAATTCATTTTATTTGAAAGACTCCATTTGGATAAAATCCGAACAAGCAATTTCTAAAATCAACCCCTTACAAATAGGATTTAATAAAGTACTGTTAAAAAAACCAAATTTTATACAGCTCAAAGATTCTTTAGGGTTATATTTGATGCAGATTAATGAAGTTTTAGAGCGAGGAAGTCAAGCTCCTATGGAGTATGTTTTGCCAACCTTGAAACAAATAGTCATTAATAACCGAAAGTTAAAACTCATCAAACAACTAAAAAGTGATATAGTTAATGATGCCATTAAAAATAAAAAATTTGAAATTTATAATTAAGTATTACGTATTAGGGTTTTGTTTATTGACAAGCCTTTCTTCTTTTTCACAAGAAATCATCGAAGAATCTGTTGAGGTTGAAGCACCAAAAGAAACCGTTATTGATACCGTTCAACGTGTCAAATTGGATGGTGTTGCTGCGGTGATCGGTGACTTTGTTATCTTAGATTCCGATATTGACAAGCAATTCACCCAATTAGAAGCCGGTGGTATTTCTACAGAAGACATTACCCGTTGTCAGCTTTTTGGCAAACTTTTAGAAGACAAACTCTATATTCATCATGCCATTCAAGACAGTCTAGAAGTGAATGATGCGGAGGTTAAATCGTATGTAGATCAACAACTAGAAGGCTTTGCAGAGCAGATCGGTTCTATGGAAAAACTGATTGCTTACTACAAAAAATCTTCTGAAAAAGAACTCAGAGATGAAATGTTTGAGTTGAACAAAAACGGTAAAATGGCTTCCTTGATGCAACAGACTATTGTGGAAGAAATTGAAGTGACTCCAGACGAAGTACGTCAGTTTTTCAATAAAATCGCCGAAGATGAACGTCCACAGTTTGGTACTGAAATGCGAGTTGCCCAAATTGTAGTCATTCCAGAAACAACCAAAGTAGAAGTTGATAAAGTGATCAATCGCCTGAATGAATTCAGAGCTGATGTTTTAGACAACGGCGCTAGTTTCACCACCAAAGCCGTTCTTTATACCGAAGATCCAGGGTCCAAACGAACCGGAGGAAAATACACCCTTAACAGGAAACGTCCTGTAATGGCGAAAGAATTTAGAGAAGTCGCCTTTTCATTACAAGAAGGTGAAGTGTCCAAACCCTTTAAAACGGATTTTGGTTACCACATCATTCAATTGGAAAAAATTAGAGGTCAAGAATACGATGTCAGACATATTTTATTAATCCCAAAAGTGACTTCAGCAGCCATCAAAGAAGCCAAAGAAAGACTTGAAAAAGTAAGACAAAGCATTGTCGATGGTGAAATTACATTTGCAGACGCAGCTAGAGAAGCGAGTGACGAAAAAGAAACTAAGTTTGATGGTGGTCAACTTCGAAATCCTGAAACACAAGATTATAACTTTGAGCTCACAAAAATGGATCCAGAGTTGTATGCTCAAATCCAGAATCTAAAAGACAACGAAGTCAGTCCAGTGCTTAAAGATGAAGATCGTGTCAACCCAGTGAAATTTAAAATTCTGACGGTTACTGCACGTGTCGATGAGCATGAAGCGACCTTTGCACAGGATTACTTAAAAATTAAAGCCCTAGCCCTTCAAGAAAAACAATTGAGTGCGATTGAGAAGTGGCAAGCAGAAAAAATAATGGACACTTATATTAAAATTAACGGTGAGTTACGTACCTGTGATTTTAATAGTAACTGGTTTAAAATTAACTAAGCCATGTCAGATGTTGCGTCTTTAAAAGAACACCTCCAGAAGTACGAGACTTTAAAGCAAGAAATCTCTAAAGTCATTGTAGGTCAGGATGCTGTTATAGAACAAATTCTAATCTCCATATTTTCCGGTGGTCACTCCTTATTAGTAGGCGTTCCCGGACTGGCAAAAACCTTAATGGTCAATACCATTGCCAAAGCACTTGGATTGGATTTTAAACGCATCCAGTTTACTCCAGACCTTATGCCTAGTGATATTTTAGGAAGTGAGATTTTGGACAACGATCGTCAATTCAAATTCATCAAAGGCCCTATTTTTTCAAACATCATACTGGCCGATGAAATCAATCGAACACCACCAAAAACACAAGCCGCGCTTTTAGAAGCGATGCAAGAACGGTCGGTGACCATTGCAGGACATCATTATAAATTAGATGCGCCTTACTTTGTATTGGCCACTCAAAATCCAATTGAGCAAGAAGGAACGTATCCGTTGCCCGAAGCACAATTGGACCGTTTTATGTTCTCAATCAATCTGACTTATCCAAGTTTTGAAGAAGAAGTGCAAGTAGTAAAGTTGACAACTGCCAGCGCACAGTCGGACGTTGCCGTTGTGTTTTCTGCAAATGAAATTCTAGAATTTCAAGCACTCATCCGAAAAATTCCAGTGGCGGATAACGTGATTGAATACGCTGTTAAAATGGTTGGTAAAACCCGCCCAGATTCTTTAGAAGCGATTCCAGTAATCAAACAATACGTTGATTGGGGAGCAGGGCCAAGAGCCTCTCAAAACCTAATCTTAGCCGCCAAAAGTTATGCGGTGATCAAAGGGAAACTTTCTCCTGATATCGAAGACGTACAAGCCGTTGCAATTAGCATTCTTCGCCACAGAATTATCAAGAATTACAAGGCAGAAGCCGATGGAATCTCTATAGAGTCCATTGTTGAAAGTTTATTCTAATCTCGCCTTTGTCATTTTTTTGATGGATTTACCCCTTTAAAATTACTAATAATATATTTTTTAAAAGAGAAGTTTACGTTTAATTAAATTCTAGATGTAAACACGTCTTATTCGCTTTTTAATTGAGTATAATTTTATTTAATTCGTATTTTTACGAACGATTATCACGAAATAAAATTATTTAGAATATGGCTTTCGATATAAATATCATTAAAGAAGTGTACCGTCAAATGCCGGCACGCATTGAAAAAGCACGTCAACTTGTTGGACGTCCGCTTACCTTATCAGAAAAAATTCTTTACAGTCACCTTTGGGATGACAAATCAACTAAAGGATTCGAGCGCGGAAAAGATTATGTAGATTTTGCTCCCGATAGAATTGCCTTACAAGATGCAACGGCTCAAATGGCTTTGTTGCAATTTATGCAAGCAGGTAAAAGTAAAGTAGCGGTACCTACCACTACACACTGTGATCATTTAATTCAAGCAAAAAACGGAGCTGGAACCGATTTACAAAGTGCTTTAAACACGAGTAATGAGGTTTTTAACTTTTTAGAATCAGTCTCAAATAAATACGGATTAGGATTTTGGAAACCAGGTGCAGGGATTATTCACCAAGTAGTCTTAGAAAATTATGCATTTCCTGGTGGAATGATGATTGGAACCGATTCGCATACCGTGAATGCGGGTGGATTGGGAATGATTGCTATTGGTGTTGGTGGAGCTGATGCTGTGGATGTCATGGCAGGAATGGCTTGGGAATTAAAATTTCCAAAATTAATAGGTGTTAAATTAACTGGAAAACTTTCTGGTTGGACGGCGCCCAAAGATGTCATTTTAAAAGTAGCAGGAATTGTTTCTGCAAAAGGAGGAACTGGAGCCGTTGTAGAATATTTTGGTGAAGGTGCTATCGGAATGTCTTGTACAGGAAAAGGAACCATTTGTAATATGGGAGCTGAAATAGGAGCAACCACGTCTACTTTTGGGTATGACGAATCGATGGAACGTTATTTACGTGCGACCGATAGATCAGATGTTGCCGATGCTGCAAATACAGTCAAAGAACATTTAACTGGAGATGCTGAAGTATATGCAAATCCAGAACACTATTTTGATCAAGTCATTGAAATCAATTTATCAGATTTAAGCCCTTTATTAAACGGTCCTTTTACGCCAGATTTATCTACAAAAGTAGGTTCAGACATGAAGACCATTGCAAATAAAAACGAATGGCCTTTAAAAGTTGAATGGGGATTGATTGGATCTTGTACAAACTCTTCATACGAAGATTTATCAAGAGCTGCTTCTATAGCACAACAAGCCTTAGACAAAGGCTTAGGGATCAAAGCTGAATTTGGAATCAATCCAGGTTCTGAAAAAGTAAGATATACAGCAGATAGAGACGGAATATTAAGCGTTTTTGAACAATTGGACGCAAAGATTTTCACAAATGCTTGTGGTCCTTGTATTGGGCAATGGGCACGATATGAAGATCCTAAAAATGCACCAAAAAACTCAATCATTCATTCTTTCAATAGAAACTTTGCAAAACGTGCAGATGGAAATCCAAACACACACGCCTTTGTTGCGTCTCCAGAAATGGTTGCTGCAATTACCATTGCAGGTCGTTTAGATTTTAATCCTATGACAGATGCTCTAATCAATAAAGAAGGTGAAAAGGTGATGTTAGACGAGCCAACGGGATGGGAATTACCTCCAAAAGGTTTTGAAGTAAAAGATGACGGATACCTTGCTCCCGAAGAAGATGGAAGTGGAGTTGTGATCAATGTGAGCCCAGAATCTGAAAGATTACAATTATTAGCTCCTTTTGAACCGATTGGTAATACAATAGACGGGGCAAAATTGTTAATCAAAGCTCATGGAAAATGTACGACGGATCATATCTCAATGGCGGGACCATGGTTGCGTTACAGAGGGCATTTAGATAATATTTCTAACAACTGTTTGATTGGTGCTGTAAATGCATACAATATGAAAACTAATTTTGTAAAAAGTCAGTTGGATGGAGATTATGATGCAGTGCCTTTAACTGCAAGAGCTTATAAAGCAGCCAATATAAAAACAATCGTTGTTGGGGATCATAATTATGGTGAAGGGTCTTCAAGAGAACACGCGGCGATGGAGCCACGTCACCTTGGAGTGGCTGCAGTGATTGTAAAATCATTTGCACGTATTCACGAAACCAACCTTAAGAAACAAGGAATGTTAGGTTTGACTTTTGCAACGGAATCGGATTACGATTTAATTCAAGAAGACGATACTTTTAATTTTGTGGACTTAAATGCATTTGCACCAGGAAAACCTCTAACCATTGAAGCGATTCATGCGGATGGTTCTAAGGATGTCATCATTGCAAACCATACCTATAACAATTCTCAAATAGAATGGTATAATGAAGGTTCTGCATTGAATTTGATTAAAAAACAAAATGCCTAAGAAGTGAATTAATTCACCTTAGTATTCCGAAAGTTGTTTAGCAACTTTCGATAAAAATTAAATCGAGACCTGTTTCTTATTTCAATATAAGAAAGGTCTCGATTTTTTTTTATTTTATAAACAAACTAGTTCAGCACGACAAAGTTGTGTTGGTAACCTGTTAGTTGTCCTGCTGAGCTGTTTTAGGCAAGCGAGTCAAAAGTCAAAAACTTTGTAGTATCGTGTTGGGGTTACAAGGGATTTAAGTCCCTTGATTTTATATGTGTTGGTGGTTGTGTGATTACACTGAGCTGACTTCGGTAAGATCAGTCTAAATTCTAAATTCTGAAGTATCGAATTGCAAGTATTATAGAGTTTTGTTTATTGTTTAGTGAAAACTATTAAACAAAAATAGAATACAGTACATTTGTCAAAATTTAAAAAAACCAATACTTTGAAAACAACTGTACTTCGACTTCTATTTTTAATGGGGGCTATGGCTTCTTTTTCGCAAACCACTTCTATTCCAGATGCTAACTTTGAAGCATTTTTAGAAACTCATAACGCCGATGGAGAGGTTGTGGCTGTTGGAGACACATCAAGTATGGGAGATGGTATTGAAAACAATAACTTAGTCACTACTGCAAACATCAATACGGTGACTAGCTTAGATGTTCTTGGCAAAGGGATAGCGCATTTAAGGGGCATCGAGGACTTTGTGTTGCTAGAGACTTTGAATTGCTCTAGTAATGTATTGACTGTTTTAGACCTGACTAAGAACTCAAGTTTAACGAGTTTGAATTGCGAATCTAATTCTTTAATCTATTTAAACGTGAAAAACGGAAATACCTTAGCTATAACAACTTTTAATGCTTTAGAAAATGAAAATCTTTCATGTATTCAAATAGATGATGAAATGATAGCTCCATTTAATTGGGAGTACGACAATCAAGAAGGGTTCAATATGGAGTTTAATTTAGATTGCGGGCTCACTTATGTTCCCGATGCTAACTTTGAAGCCTATTTAGAAACTCATAACGCTACTGGCGATGTTG
>CAWVRW010000033.1:0-25881 GCA_963933105.1 uncultured Formosa sp. | reverse complement strand
AACTATTTACTAAATTTACTTGAAAATATTCCACTTTGGTATGAAGACGTACACCGCACGCTTTGGATTCTAAAACAAGTTCTTTAGCCTTATCTATCAAACCTATTGAAACTCCTTTACTGCGCGATTCTGGATGTACAAACAAATCATTTAGCAACCAAAATTTTTTCATTCGGGTTGAAGAAAAAAGAGGATATAACTGTACAAATCCAACTAATTTGTTATCGGCGCTTTCAGCTACAAAGAGTTCGGAATCCTTATTAGAAATGCGTTCTTTCAGAAAAGTTTTGGCACCTAAAATATCTGTTGTTTTGCGGTAGAACATTCTATAGGCATCAAATAATTCAGACAATCGATCTAAATCTTTTGGAGTTGCTTTTCTGTAATTCATTGGGCTAGTATTAGTGGTGAGTTTTAATTCTTAGAAGTCTCTCTGCTAATTCTTCTGATTGCAAAACTTGGATTGTTTTCAATCTCGGTGGTTATATACAAGACTTCCCAATCATACTTCACACAAAATTCATATACTGCCTCTATGACTCCATAACGGACCAAGTCATCCCAGTTTCCTAATATAAAATCATGACCGATAATGTACCCATTTGGTTTTATTTTTGTTCTGTAAGCCTCTAGTTCTTCAATTGTAGTCTTATAAGAGTGTGTTGTATCAATATAAATCCAATCGAAATAATTGTCTTTAAAATTTGTCACAACTTCAGTTGATAATCCAATATTGATTTCGATAGAATTTTCTTTTACTTCTTTAAAAAAACGGTTTTCAACAGACTTACGTTTCTTTTGATTGTAGCGTTTGTCTCCCCACGAATCAATTAAATGTAGTTTTTGTGGTTTTGTAATGTTTAAAATTGATTCAGAAAAATCGCCTTGATCTACACCCAATTCTGCAACTACACCACCCATAGGTAATAGTGACAGTAATTCTTCTCTAGTAGTCAGCAACTTAGCATTGTTGACATGAATTTTAGAGAGCTCAGTCTTGGGTATTTTAGATGAAATAAAAGAATTCCCTTTTTTTACAACTGGCACAAACAAAGTATTGTACCCAAATTTTAAGAATCCTAATAGTAATTTTTTCATTAAATATAGAGTGCCAAATTAGCTATTAAGCATCACTGGCATCACCAGCATCGTCACCGTTTCGCCTTCGTCCAACCCGTCAATAGGAGTCAGAATCCCTGCACGGTTGGGCATGCTCATTTCCAATTGAACATCATCGGCATTCAGGTTGCTCAACATTTCAGATAAGAAACGAGAGTTAAACCCAATTTGCATATCATCGCCTTGATAATCACAAGTCAAGCGTTCTTCGGCTTTGTTGCTGTAATCAATGTCTTCCGCAGAAATATTGAGTTCTGCACCCGCAATTTTTAAACGGATTTGATGCGTTGTTTTGTTTGAGAATATAGACACACGTCGAACCGAATTCAAAAATTGATTGCGACTAATCGTTAAGTGATTTGGATTTTCCTTTGGAATTACCGCTTCGTAATTTGGATACTTCCCATCAATCAAACGACAAATTAATACAGAATTTTCAAACGAAAATTTAGCATTTGAATCGTTGTACTCAATCGTCACATCGTCATCACTTCCAGCTAAAATCCCTTTCAATAAATTCAACGGTTTTTTAGGCATGATGAATTCTGCTGTTTCATTGGCAGTCACATCCGTACGAGAATATTTAACCAGCTTGTGAGCATCGGTAGCTACAAAGGTCAAACTCTCTGTTGAAAACTGAAAAAACACACCGCTCATTACTGGGCGTAAATCGTCATTTCCAGCAGCAAATATTGTTTTTGAAATGGCAGTGGCCAATATATGGGCGCCAATCACTGTGGTACTAGGACTGTCTAAAGAGATCGCTTTTGGAAACTCGTCAGCACTTGCGTATGCCAACGCATATTTTCCATGATTTGAACTAATTTCAATCGTATTATTCTCTTCAATTACAAACGTCAACGGTTGCTCAGGAAAGGTTTTAAGCGTTTCTAACAAGAGTTTAGCAGGAATGGCAACACTGCCTTCGCTATCACTTTCGACTTCCAGAGTGGAGGCCATAGTGGTTTCTAAATCACTTGCGGAAACCGTTAGTTTTGAATGTTCTAATTCAAATAAGAAATTGTCTAAAATCGGTAGGGTGTTCGAATTGTTAATCACGCCACCTAAGACTTGAAGTTGTTTTAATAAATACGTACTGGAAACTATAAATTTCATCTGTGATGTGTATTATAAATTTAATAATTGGGTTAGTACAAATATATCTTTTTGATGCTTATTATTAAAAGAAACTTATTAACATTAGGTTGATAGCTTTTTGAGCTTACAACTGCTCAAAATTTCAACTTAATCTTTGAAAAAATTAACCGAAATACTATCCATCATATCCAACCCCAACAGGGTGGAAGCACTACCAACGGTAGCTAGATTGCTCCGATACACCGCAATTTCGAGATACTCGGATGAATTAAATACAACCAGTCCTTGCCCTTCATTATTACGTAATTCTGCCGAAATGTTAAAATCTACAATATCGCTATAATGGTTATAAATCCGTTTGAATTTATGATTCCGTGCCGAAATCTCAAACCGACGTCCTTTTTGTACCGATTCAAAAAAGCGCTTTTTTATGTTCGTAATCACGTTGCCATAATGGTCAACATAAATCACATTTCCGATCAACTGATTCCCATCATCCTTCACAATAGGCGCAATGTTTTTAATAGGCTTGATCTCTGTAATGATTTTCCCAACCACCTCTAAAGTACCACCACGCGCAATGTGTGCTGCAACTTTCACAAACACATCCAAAACTGGGAAACTCGTTGAAATTTTATCGTGAATATTTATTTCTACAATTTTCTGTGGATTGATTTCAGAACAAATCATACTCATAATACCATTATTGGCACAAATAAAATAATGGTCGTTAAGCTGTACCACAATATGCTTATTTTCTTCACTTATTTCGGAGTCCACTCCAATAATATGAATACTCCCCACAGGAAAGCTTTCAAACGCGTTTTGAATCACATACGCCGCTTCTAAAATACTAAATGGCGCAATATTATGGGAGATGTCCACAACTTTAGCTTCCACAATTTCAGACAGCAAAGCACCTTTCACAGCCCCTGCAAAATGATCTTTTGTTCCGAAATCCGTCGTTAAAGTGATGATGGCCATGGGCACTTTCTAGTATTGAGTTTAAAAAAGTTCGTAAAAATTTGATCTTTTAAGATATACAAACCTACACAATTTTTGTTTTAAATTTTTATTAACAGTCTTAAAAATTCTACTAAATTGTGACTACATTTATAGTATTGAATAGAATCATAAATCGACTAAACCTAACAGCCCATTGAATGAACTAATAATTGAGTTAATAGATATCACACCAAAAGAGTTTTTTGGTGCTCAAAACAAAAACATTGAACTTTTAAAAATGTACTTCCCTAAGCTAAAAATTGTAGCTCGGGGTACAAAAATAACCGCTTTTGGCGATGAAGGTTTATTAGCAGAATTTGACAAACGCATGAAAATGCTGTTAAGTCACTTTCAGAAATTCAATAAATTAGATGAAAACATGATCGAACGTGTGCTTACAAGTGACTCTAAAGCCGACTATGATTCGTCCTCCAAAAGTGGGGAAGTTATTGTACATGGGCTCAATGGACGCTTGATCAAAGCACAGACGGCGAATCAACGCAAGTTGGTGGACAGTGTTTATAAAAATGACATGGTATTTGCCATTGGGCCTGCTGGAACCGGTAAAACCTATACAGGCGTTGCGCTGGCTGTTCGAGCCCTCAAAAATAAAGAAGTCAAACGGATTATTTTGACTCGTCCTGCGGTGGAAGCAGGGGAGAATTTAGGATTTTTACCAGGCGATTTAAAAGAAAAATTAGATCCTTATATGCAACCCTTGTACGATGCGCTAAGAGATATGATTCCCCCTGAAAAATTAGAAACCTATATCGAAAACGGTACCATTCAAATTGCGCCTCTGGCATTTATGAGAGGTCGTACCTTAGACCATGCCTTTGTGATTTTAGATGAAGGTCAAAACACCACCCATGCACAAATGAAAATGTTTTTGACGCGAATGGGAAAGGATGCTAAATTTCTTTTAACAGGCGATCCGGGGCAAATAGATTTGCCAAGACGTACCATTTCCGGACTTAAAGAAGCCCTTTTAATCTTAAAGGATATTGAAGGTGTCGGCATGATATTTTTAGATGATAAAGATGTCATTCGCCATAAATTGGTCAAAAAAGTAATTGAAGCCTATAAACATATTGAAAACAGAGATTAAAATACCAGCATGAGTCATACCATTACCGATACAAATTTTGAATTCCCAGCCCAGTCCAATCTTTACAAAGGAAAAGTAAGAGAAGTCTATAACATAAATAACGACCTGTTAGTGATGGTAGCAACCGATCGTTTGTCGGCTTTTGATGTAGTGATGCCCAAAGGCATTCCTTTTAAAGGTCAAATTCTAAATCAAATCGCCACAAAAATGATGGCAGCCACCGCTGATATTGTTCCAAATTGGTTGATTGCCACTCCAGACCCCAATGTGGCTGTGGGACATTTATGTGAGCCCTTCAAAGTAGAAATGGTAATCAGAGGTTATATGTCTGGCCATGCGGCTCGCGAATATTCCGCAGGCAAACGTTTGCTTTGTGGCGTACCCATGCCAGATGGTCTAAAAGAAAACGACGCCTTTCCAACCCCCATTATCACCCCTGCAACCAAAGCAGAAATGGGCGATCATGATGAAGATATTTCTAGAGAGGACATTCTAAAACGTGGCATTGTTTCTGAAGCCGATTATGTGGTTTTAGAAGATTATACCCGTAAACTATTTAAAAGAGGATCTGAAATCGCCGCTTCAAGAGGGCTAATTTTAGTGGATACAAAATATGAGTTTGGGAAAACTAAAGAAGGAGTTATTGTGTTAATCGATGAAATCCATACACCCGATTCTTCACGTTATTTTTACGCGGATGGTTACGAAGCACGTCAAGCCAAGAATGAATCTCAAAAACAACTGTCCAAAGAATTTGTGCGTCAGTGGTTGATTAGTAAAAATTTCCAAGGGCTAGAAGGACAAACCGTTCCTGAAATGTCTGACGACTACATTGCAACGGTCAGCGAGCGTTACATCGAATTGTATGAAAATATCACAGGAGAAACGTTTGTAAAAGCCGATGTTTCTGATATTCAATCGCGTATAGAAACCAACGTTCTTAAGTATTTAAAGACTTTATAGTCGGTTTTAAGTGTTTTATTTTTTTACTAATATACTCACTTAATTGCGTATTGGCTTTAGATATATACATTGAAAGGACACTTACGATTACCAAAAAACAGAGGGCACCTGCAATTGCTTGAAATGGGGTTAAGTTTTTCCCAAAGATTCTGTTGAGACCCAAGCCAGTAAAACTTCCATAAAGAAGAATAAAATGTATCACATAAATGGAAAGTGTTTTTTGTCCAATTTTTAAAATTACAGGATGTTTTAGATAGGATTCTAAGGCATAAAACAATCCAAATAGTATTAAAACATTTCCAAGTCGAACAAATAAATAATTATAATTAGCAACTTCCGAAAAGAGTGTAAAATCGGTTGTTGTTTCAAGCCAATGTAAGAGGGCAGAAGAGGCGTAAATCAACCCGAAACCCACCGTAAAAAATCCAGTTACAATAGCAGTTTTAAACCGTGGATGTACTATGTAGCCATAAAATAAGGTCGCAATAAAAGCACCATAGGCCATGTAACCAAACCAAGGGACAATTGTAAATACAGACCCATTTACTTTTGTAAGATAATTGGCAAACAGTAAGGGGATGCCTTCCGCAGCAAAGGTTCTATAAAAAGGTTCGGTTAGAAACACTAAAGTTCCCAAACAAAGCATGGTGATGGAAAATAATAAGGTCTTTTTTTGAGTGAGGATATACACGCCCACAATCAGAATTAGTGAGAGTCCAATAATCTGCAATACATCAATCACCATAAAATAAGTTCCAAAAGACCCTGTGAGCCATCTGAAAAGTGGAATTCGAAGTGCATAGCCAATACCAATCAACATGAGTCCTCGAATGACTCCCTTTCGCATTCGAAAGTTGAGTGTTCCTTTTTCTTTAGCTTTCAGAAGTAAATACGTGAAAATCAATCCAGAAATTGTAAAAAACACAGGCGCAGTGATGCCTCTAAAATACTTCCAAGTATTAAAAGCTAAGTTGTTAGCATCTCGATATTCGACCGCTAATAAGGTGTCTATAAAATGCCCTTGAAGCATCATTAAAATCGCAAAGGCTCTTATAGCGTCAATAAAATAAAGACGTTTTAATTGCAAGGTTAAATTGGTTTAACCGCAAAGTTAGAGTATTAAAATCGAAAATGAGTTTTAATTAAAAAGGATTAATCAATAAAAGGATTGCTCCATTTGGAATTTGTGTAAAGATCCGCGCCACTTAATGTTTCCATAAATGCTACCAGTGCATTTTTTTCATTAGGAGTCATATTCAATTGTTGCGGATTCCCACCTGGTCGGAGCCTTGGGTCTAAATTGTTATTCCCTGTCCCATCAATCACATTGTAGTGATTTATAACATCTATAAGCTCTACAAAAGCTCCATTGTGCATAAAGCCGCCATTGGTGTCGCCATTTTGTTTTACAACATCTCTAAGACTCGGTGCTCTTGTGTTTGTCAAATTGGTTTCTGTACCACTGATCGTTCCAATAACGCCATTGTTACGCGAATTTGGATCGATATCAAACTCAGGTGCCTGATGGCATCCTGCACAGCCCACACCGCCATTGATTCGCATTCCAGTGTTATTAAAAACAGGAGGTTGGTTAAAGAGTTGTTTTCCTGTGTTTTCTAAAGCTGAAAAATTTGGAAACGGTTGGTTGTTGTTTGCAGTGAGGGAACGACCTTCGTCATATTTACTATCAAAGGATTGAATACTTCTTACAAATTGTGCAAGTGCTTGCTGAATTCGGTCTTCAGAAATGGTTTCCGTTCCAAAAGCATTCGAGAATAACACAGGATAATAAGGAATGTTTTCGAGTTTAGAGAGTAAATCGCTAAAACTTAAATCACCATTTTCACCACTAAAGCCCATTTCAATATGATCTTGAATTGGTTGTGTTGTTTGTGCTTCTAAGGTCGCTGCGCGTTTGTCCCAGAAAAATTCATTTCCATTCGCAAAACGATTGTTCACCAAACGCATTGAATGTCTACCGGTAGTGCCGTTAATTCCAACACTCGCTATATCGGCATCGCCAAAAGCTTCACTTTGAATATGACAACTTGCACAAGCTACCGTATTGTCGGAAGAAAGATTGGTGTCATAAAACAAAACACGTCCTAAAATAGCACCCTCATCTGTAATTTGATTTGCTGCAGGCGTATTGTCTTTTGCGATATAATTCGGAATGTCTTGATTGGCATAATTAGGCAAAGCATCAAAATCGACAGAAAAATAAGAAGATAAATCAACCGGAGTTTCAAGATTATCTATTGGATCAGTGGGAGTCGTGGAGGTGTCATTTGATGAACAACTGTGTAGAATCAAATAAAATAAGGAAACTTGAAGAATGTTTTTTAAATTCATTTTAATCTTGCTCTAATTGGTTAATATCTTCAAATGTATAAAAAGATTGAAGGATTGTATTACTTTAGGGACTTAATTTTAAAAACATGATTAAATTCGAAATTAAAAATTTAGAAGACTACGATAAAAACTATACCGCTGCTGTTCAGAACCCTGAGGAGTTTTGGGCAACCATAGCTAAGGAAAACTTCACGTGGAAACGTCCTTGGAGTCAAGTTTTAGATTGGGATTTTTCCATCCCAAAAGTTAGTTGGTTTGAAGGCGCACAACTCAATATTACCGAAAATTGTATCGACCGCCATCTGGAAACTAACGGCGATAAAACAGCCATTTTATTTGAACCAAACAACCCGAAAGATCCATCGGAAGCAATTACCTATAAAGAATTACACAAACGTGTCAATCAGTTTGCCAATGTATTAAAATCAAAAGGGATTCAAAAAGGGGACAGGGTTTGTATTTACTTGCCCATGATTCCAGAGTTGGCAATTTCAGTCTTGGCATGTGCCCGTATAGGCGCCATCCATTCTGTGGTTTTTGCAGGATTTTCAGCAACCGCTTTATCGACACGCATCAACGATTGCGATTGTAAAATGGTCATCACCAGTGATGGGGGTTACCGTGGTGCCAAAACGATTGATTTAAAATCGATTGTGGACACGGCACTTTTGGACTGTAATGGCATTGAATCGGTACTCGTTGCCAAACGCATTCACAGCGACATTCCGATGGTTTCAGGGAGAGATTTTTGGTTGCAACCACTTTTAGATGTTGCTTCTGAGAAATGTGAAGCGACCGTTATGGATGCTGAAGATCCACTATTTATATTGTATACATCGGGTTCCACAGGGCAACCTAAAGGGATGGTTCACACTACTGCGGGATATATGGTATATGCCGCCTATACCTTTAAAAATATTTTTCAATACGAACCTAATGATGTCTATTGGTGTACCGCCGATATCGGTTGGATTACGGGACACAGCTATATAGTGTATGGACCGTTATTAAATGGTGCTACCACTCTGATGTTTGAAGGCGTGCCGAGTTACCCCGATTATGGTCGTTTTTGGTCCATTGTTGAAAAACATAAGGTGACTCAATTTTATACTGCACCCACTGCTATTAGAGCCTTGGCTAAAGAAGGGTTAGAAGTGGTAACCCCTTACGATTTATCGTCATTAAAAATTCTAGGAACCGTTGGAGAACCTATTAATGAAGAAGCTTGGCATTGGTACAATGACCATATCGGAAAAAAGAAATGTCCTATTGTGGACACTTGGTGGCAAACCGAAACAGGAGGGATTATGATTTCACCTATTCCCAACAGTTTTGAAGGAAAACCAACCTTTGCAACGCTGCCGTTTATAGGAGTTCAACCCGCATTAATGGATGAAAATGGGGTCGAACTAGAAGGCAATTCCGTCGAAGGACGTTTGTGTATTAAATTCCCCTGGCCATCTATGGCACGGACTATTTGGGGGAATCATCAACGTTATAAAGAGACGTATTTTTCAGCTTACGATCAAAAGTATTTTACCGGCGATGGTGCGCTGAGAGATGAAAATGGGCATTACCGCATTACAGGTCGGGTGGATGATGTGATCATTGTATCGGGTCATAACCTTGGGACAGCTCCTATTGAGGACGCGATTAATGAGCATCCAAACGTAGCGGAATCGGCGATTGTTGGCTATCCTCACGATATAAAAGGAAGTGCTTTGTACGGATTTGTAACCTTAAAAAACTTGGATATCTCTAATGAAGGTTTAAAATCCGAAATCAATCAATTGATCAGTAAGCAGATAGGGCCTATTGCTAAACTTGATAAAATTCAATTTACGTCGGGTCTGCCCAAAACACGTTCTGGAAAAATTATGCGCCGTATTCTTCGTAAAATTGCCAGTAAGGATACTTCTAATTTAGGTGACATCAGCACCTTGCTAAACCCGGAAGTGGTGGAAACAATTATGAAAAATTCACTTTAAACACTTATATTTACTTAAAAATTAAGTCACATGAAAACCAATTTATTATACATTTTTCTTTTTACATTCGTGCTAACAGCTTGTAAAACAGAAATTAAAACATCGATTAATACTTCAGATACCAACTATTTAGACAGTTCTCAAAAAGAGGACCAGTATTTAGGAGGCATAAAAATGATTCCTATTTCGACACCAAAAGGGGAGTTCAATGTGTGGACAAAACGTGTAGGAAACAATCCAACCATGAAAGTCCTTTTATTACATGGGGGACCTGGAATGACACACGAAATTTATGAAACTTTTGATGGGTATTTTCCAAATGAAGGCATCGAATATTATTATTACGATCAATTGGGCTCTTATTACAGCGATCAACCGAAAGACTTATCTCTTTGGGATTTAGATCGTTTTGTGGAAGAAGTAGAACAAGTACGAATTGCTTTGGGATTGACTAACGATAATTTTTATTTGTATGGACAATCGTGGGGCGGTATTTTAGGGATGCAATATGCATTGAAATATCAGCAGCACTTAAAAGGATTGATCATTTCCAATATGGTACCATCGATCCCTGATTATCAAAAGTATTCAGATGAAGTGTTAGCACCTAAACTAGATCCTGAAGTATTGAAGGAAATCATGGTGTACGAGGCTAAGGAAGATTATACCAACGCACGTTATATGGAATTGGTGGTCAATAATTACTATACCGAACACATCATTCGATTGCCAGTAGCCGAATGGCCTGAACCCTTAAATAGAAGCTTTAAACATATCAACCACGATGTATATGTAACCATGCAAGGCCCAAGTGAATTTGGTATTAAAGGCGATGCTAACTTAAAATATTGGGATGTGAAGGCAGATTTACATAAGATTACAGTTCCGACTTTGAGTATTGGTGCTACACATGACACGATGGATCCTGAACAAATGAAGTTTATTTCAGAAGAAGTTCAAAACGGTCGTTTTTTATTATGTCCTAATGGGAGTCACCTTTCGCAATTTGACGATCAAAAAATCTATTTTGAAGGCTTGATCAAATTCATTAAAGATGTGGATTCTGGAGCGTTTTAAATTGTACGTTCCAAGGGTTTGTTAAGAAGTAAAATTACCATAGATGCAAAACCACATCCCGTAAATCCTAAAAACAACGGCCAGACGGTGGTGCTAACATAAGCACCTATAAAACTGGCAATTAATACGCCCATCACGGTTGAAATAAATCCATTGACGGCAGCCCCAACTCCAGCAATATGCCCAATCGGTTGCATTGCCAAGGCTCTAAGGTTTCCAAACAAAAATCCAACAGCAGTAAACTGTAATGCAAAAAAGATGAGTAACACCCAAAGCGGAGGATTTATTTGATTGAAGAACATTAACACATAGATTAAAGAGCTCAAGGTATAGCCCGCTAAAGAAATTAATGCAATCCGTTTCATGCCGATTCTGACCACAAAGACTCCGTTCAGATAGGTTGCAAATCCCACACCCACCGCCAAACTGGCAAAGATCAAAGGGAAGTCTTCTCCTAAGTCATACTGAACTTCAAAGATGTATTGACTGGTACTTAAATAGACCATAAACGAACCTGTGATAAATCCAGAGATTAAAGTAAAAGCAACGGCTTGTTTGTGTTTAAAAAATTCTTTGAATCCAGAAATTAAGGTAGCATTCTTAAAAGGAACCCGTTTAGCAAAAGGCAAGGTTTCAGGCTGCCGTTTCCAAAACCATAAAATGACTAAAATTCCAAGTCCTAACTGTACATTAAAAATAGCTTGCCAATTGTAGGTGAGCATCAAAAATTGTCCCAGCGTGGGGGCTATAATCGGAATAAGAATAAAAATCATAACAATAAACGACATGACTTTGGCCATATAATCGCCTTCATACGAATCGCGAATCATGGCAATACTTAAAGTACGTGGCGATGCCAATCCAATGCCTTGCAAAATGCGTCCTGCAATTAAGACTTCATAAGAGTTTGTGTTCACACAGATAACACTTGCCACTGCAAAGACTAAAAACCCCAAATATATAATCGGTTTTCGTCCGTAGCTGTCAGATAATGGACCGAAAATTAATTGGCCAAAACCCAATCCAAGAAAAATCATGGTGATCAATAATTGGTGGTCTTTGGTGTCCGGCACTCCTAGGTCGTTTCCAATGACGGCGAGGGCTGGGAGGATGCCATCAATAGACAGCGCCACTAAGGACATTAAAAGTGCCATGATAGCTACAAACTCTAATTTGAGGGCAGGTTGATTTTGCATTCGGCAAAATTAGTGTTAATTAGAGAAATTTCAATACCGCATCCATCACAAATTGGTAATAGCTCATATCGGCAGGGACAATGTTGTAAGTGGGGTGTTTTTGAAGCATGCAGTTTTGGAGTTCTTCAAAAGAAAACAGCCGTACGGCATCCACCTCCGTTTCTTGAATGCGCAATTGAGAAACGTCAGTTTCAAGTTTTACTAAAAATACATGTTGAAATTCACAATCTATAACACCATTTTCAAACCGATTGGTGTTTTTCCGTATGTCTAGGGGAACTAAATCAGAGGGGTGAATGTCCAAGCCGATTTCTTCTTTGACTTCGCGAAGCGCGCCTTCTAAGATGGACTCTCCAGCACTGACATGCCCTGCAACAGAAACGTCCCAAAAGCCTGGAAAGGTCTGTTTTGATAGGCTTCTTTTTTGGAGTAAAAGGGCAGGAGCAGGGGTGTAAAACCAAACATGCACAGTGGGATGGAACCAACCTTTTTGATGGGCTTCATCTTTTGTACCTATTTTGCCTGTCGGTTGCCCTTCAGAATTCCAAATATCTAAATACTCTTCCACTACAAATTAGTCAAAGTAAGAGAATGTTTCACCGTCTTTAATTTTTAATAGAGTTTCGTAAATCATTTTAATCACATTTTCAACATCGTCACGGTGCACCATTTCAACGGTGGTATGCATGTAACGTAAGGGCAATGAAATTAAGGCTGAAGCCACACCGCCATTGCTGTAAGCAAATGCATCAGTATCCGTACCAGTGGCTCTAGAAAGTGCTGCACGTTGGAATGGAATTTTATTTGCTTCGGCAGTCTCTGTAATTAAATCACGTAATTTTTGTTGAACCGCAGGCGCATACGCTATTACGGGCCCTTTGCCCATTTCGCAATGTCCTTGCGTCTTTTTGTCAATCATTGGGGTAGTGGTATCGTGGGTCACATCGGTTACAATAGCAACGTTGGGTTGGATGGTATGCGTAATCATTTCGGCACCACGTAACCCAATTTCTTCTTGAACAGAGTTTGTAATGTACAATCCAAACGGAAGGGTCTTTTTGTTTTCGTGTAGTAAACGCGCGACTTGTGCAATCATAAAACCTCCCATTCGGTTGTCTAAAGCACGACATACAAAATGATCTTTGTTTAGAATGTGGAAGGTATCAGGGTAGGTAATTACACAACCGACATGCACGCCAAGTTCATCAACGGCTTCTTTGGTTTTACACCCAATATCGATAAAAATATTATCCGGCTTAGGCGCTTGTTCTTTTGCTGCGCTACGCGTATGAATTGCGGGCCAGCCAAAAACACCTTTTACAATCCCGTTTTTTGTGTGAATGTTAACGATTTTACTGGGTGCAATCTGGTGGTCGCTTCCTCCATTACGAATGACATAAATAAGTCCATCATCTGAAATGTAATTAACATACCACGAAATTTCATCGGCATGCCCTTCGATCACGACTTTAAAAGGCGCATCTGGATTGATGACACCCACAGCGGTCCCGTAGGTATCTGTAATAAAGGTATCCACATAGGGTTTTAAATAATCCATCCATAGTTTTTGACCGTCCCATTCGTAGCCTGTTGGAGCTGCATTGTTGAGATAGTCTTCTAAAAATGTAAGTGCGTTTTTATCTAGGATTGTTTTCTTTGCCATTTTGAATTTAATTTTGGTTAAAAATAACAATTATGAATGATATTCACATAAAGATTAAGGCATATTTTGTAAGTTTGAAGCCCCACAAGTAAACTTAGTTATGAAGTTGATTCGTTGTATTCTTTTTTGGTTCCCTGTTCTCCTTTTGGGGCAGACGTTGCCTGTACAAAAAGATTCGATTCCAGAAAATTATTTAATCATTGTTGGAGATACCATTACCAGTAACTCGATTAATTTAAATGAGGTATATATCCTCCCAAAGTTAAAATTCACATCGTCTGAATCCAGACGGCGGTATTTGATTTTACAGCGTAAAACCATTAAAGTCTACCCCTATGCTAAGTTAGCAGCCGAACGTTTAGAAAGTTTAAATGAGCGCATCAGTAACCTTAAAAGTAAACGGAAACGAAAGAAGTACACTCGCATGGTTCAAAAGTATATTGAGGGGGAGTTTGCTGAAAAGCTCAAAAAATTCACGATTACGGAAGGTCAAATTTTAATTAAATTAATTCACAGACAAACAGGGGAGACTGCTTTTGAACTTATTAAATATTTAAGAAGTGGTTGGCGTGCCTTTTGGTATAATAATACCGCTAGCTTGTTTAATATGTCTTTAAAGTTGCCTTTTGATCCCAAAACTTCAGAAGAAGACTATTTTATTGAGGATATTCTACAGCGTCAATTCCAAAGTGGACGGCTAGAATATCAAAAATCCTTTCATGAATTTGATATTTATGAGCTTTTGGAACAATGGAAACACTGATATTGTTTAAATAGGTTCATTTTTACAAGTTGTTCAAAACCGCTTATTACAGAATATCTACCGTTTGTTACGTAGAATGACCGCTTGTTACTTGACGCTTTGTGCTTTGAATAAAATGCAGTTATTTTGAACCAGAAATAAATTTCAAGATTTTATTATATGAGATTTAATTAATCTTTTTTGCCCTTTATTTTTAAAACCTACTTAAATACGGTTAAGACTCAAATCTTAATCGTATTTTCATATACAGCATAAAACGCTTCAAACTTCAGCATCGTTTCATTCAGGAATTCCATTGCAGACCTCCAAGTTGATTTATTGTGAATAGAAACTTTAGACTCTATAGAAACATAGACTGCTGAAAGAATTTTTTCATCGGATACTTCAAAACACTCCTCAAAGCGTACTTGTGGTAAAAAGTCGGTTTCTAGGATAGATTTGTGAGAGAGCATCTGGTTCCAATAGGCTTGTTGTCTGATGGGTTCCATATCAATACAAAATGCAACATAGGCAGTTTTGGTATCAAAATGAAATTTAAAACTAAGCCCTTTAACTTTGGTATTGTACAAAACCCACTCTGTAGGAAAGGACTTTCCAAAACTAGTCCAAAATTCTTGTCTTAGAAGTTTGGCTTCATTTTTACTAAACATGATTTTATATAAAATAAGCTAAAACAACAGCACTAATAATCATTAAAATCTTATTCAAATTAAAATGATGTCCTTCACTACTTTCAAACAAAATGATGGTAGAGATGTGAAGAAACATTCCAATAACAATGGCATTTATACTGTAAATCAGGGTTGGGGAAATACTAATTAATTCGGCTGATATGGAGCCTAAAGGGGTCATGAGGGTGAATACAATCAAAAACAAAACCACTTGCGACTTCGGAAGTTTTGATTTTAGGAGGTAGGTGGTTATTAAAATCGCAATGGGGATTTTATGAATGACCACACCAATGATAATGTTATGATGATCTTTGAGTGGGAATCCTTCAAAAAAGGCATGAATCCCTAGACTTATAAATAAAAACCATGGAAACCTCTTATTAGAATCGTGGTGATGTAAGTGTCCATGTTCAGCGCCTTTAGAATAAAATTCTAAAAGAATCTGTAACAGAATACCTCCCATAATAAATACGCCTATTTGTTTGGTGTCTACATTTTGGTACACTTCTGGAAGAAGTTCAAAAATGGTGGTTGACAATAAAAATGCTCCACTAAATGCTAAAAATAGTTTTAGATTTAAGGGTTTTGATTTGCTATATAAGAGTACAATGGCTACCCCAAATAGGACTGATAATATGGGTGCTAAAAAACTAATCATTCGCCATGAAAATTAAAATTAAACGTTCGGATGTTTTACTGTTAAAGGGGTCTAATTTATAACTTCCAAAACAGTCTAACAAATGCAGCCCCGCATTTGAGAGCATTGTTTCAAAATCTTGAAAGGTAAACGCACGTACTTTTTCTTCAAAATGAACTATTTTATCGGCATCTTTCACTTCGATGTCTTTAGTGATAAACCCATCTGTAAAACTACGTTTGAGTTCGAATTTCACACCTTCTGCTTCGTAAGTATTTTGAGCAATCAAATTTTCAATGACAACAGGGCTGTTCATAAAGTCGATGACGCCAATCCCATTTTGTTTGAGACTCGACTTAATAGTTTGAATCACTTTAAAATTATCGGCTTCCTCCTCAAAATACCCAAAACTTGTAAATAGATTTAAAACGACTTCAAATTGGTTCGGATATGAATTTCTCATATCATGGACGTCAAAATGCAAAGAACTTGATTCATGCGTTTTTGCATGTTCGATACTATTTTTAGACAAATCCAGTCCCGTAACCTTATAACCTAAGGCATTTAGAAAAATGGAATGCCTGCCTTTACCACATGCCAAATCCAGTATGGAATCGTCCTTATCGAGATTCAAATACGTTGCTATATTTTTAATAAAAACTTCAGCTTCCTTATAATCTCTATGCTTATAAAGGATATGATAATAAGGGGTATCAAACCAAGACTGAAACCACTTCGAATGTTCTTTTGTCATTTATTTACTTCTAACTCGAACAAAAATACTGTATTTTTGCGCTTACTAAATAATTTTGATGGAGAATAATTTTAAGATGGTTGCTAAAACCTTGTTTGGTTATGAGGAACTTTTAGCTAAGGAATTGAAACAACTAGGCGCGCAAGAGGTCACTATTGGCGTCCGACACGTGAGTTTTGTTGGAGATAAGGGCTTTATGTATAAAGCAAACCTTGGTTTACGTACGGCCATTAAAATCCTTAAACCCATTGCAAAATTTAAAGTTATAAATGAAAATGACTTATATAATAAAGTTAATGCCATTCCTTGGGAGAATTATTTAAAGTCGGATGGAAGTTTGGCGGTAGGCGCAACCCTTAATGGCGATACATTTACGCATTCACAATATGTGTCACTCAAAACAAAAGATGCGATTGTGGATCGTTTTAGAGATCAAACTGGAGAGCGTCCAAATGTAGATTTGAGATTTCCTGATTTAAAAATTGACATCCATATCGACCGTCATTTTTGTACTGTTTCTTTGGATAGTTCTGGAGAATCCTTACACAAACGCGGTTATAAAATAGCCACGAATATAGCGCCTATTAACGAGGTGCTAGCGGCTGGTTTAATAATGCTATCTGGTTGGGATGGGCAAAGTGATTTTATGGATCCAATGTGTGGTTCTGGAACCGTTTTGATAGAAGCGGCTATGATTGCTTGTAACATTCCTCCAAATTTAATGCGTAACGAATTTGGTTTTGAACGTTGGGAAGATTGGGACGTCGATTTGTTTGAAAAAATTGAAGAATCCTTACTTTCAAAAACACGTGATTTCCATCATAAAATTATGGGCTTTGATAAATCGCCTAGTGCGGTAGAAAAAGCCACTCAAAATGTTGAGAATGCGAAGTTGGAAGATTTTATCTACATAAAACACGAAGATTTTTTCAAAACTCAAAAAGGAGGCGAAGAGCATTTACACATGGTATTTAATCCGCCCTATGGAGAACGATTGGATATTGAAATGGAAACCTTTTACAGTTCCATTGGTTCAACTCTTAAACATAAATACCCAGGCACTCATGCATGGATGATTTCGTCAAACTTGGAAGCTCTGAAGCATGTAGGACTGAGACCTTCGAGAAAAATCAAGTTATTTAATGCGAAGTTAGAGGCTCGATTTTCGAAATATGAAATGTATGCGGGTACCAAAAAAACGCACAAACTCGAGTCAAAAAACGAGTAATTTAATAGGCCCTTTTTACTCATTTTATAGGAGTACCAAAGCAAGAAAAATCCGATAAGAGTAGTGGAAAGTGGTAGTGCCAATTCCTTACCGCTGATTGCTATATAGTCCTGGATAAAAAAGTTGTAAAATTGATGTGTAAGCATCGAAATTATTGAAATTGAAAACCGGAAATTTGCGACCTTTTTTTTAAATATCAAACCAATAGACCCAAATACACCCGCAAAAACAGCTGTAGCAAATGCTGCTGTTACCCAAGCTGGTATGTTAGAGAAATAATGTTGTTCAGGTTTAGGTAAAGTTAAAAGAATTTTTTGACTCATAAAAGTTTGGCCCAAATAAGCGAAGACTCCCATGAGGTTCCAAACAAGGGCTAGACTGCTAATAATCCAAAAATTAATTGAGGGACGGTTTGATGTTTTATTCATAATATTTTAGGCTAAGAATTATTAAAAGTAATAAATTTTCGATCAAATAAAAAATAATCACATAGATTTAATTTTCCACAAATAAAATATGACCAACATTTATTTTAATCTATTTCAAAAAAATATGTTAGAATAATTCTTTATATACTCAATAAAGAATGTACTTTTGCAAAAATCAACCCAAACCAATATGCTTTCCATTTCAGAACAAGAAGAACGTAAAACAGGCAAAGAACTCTATAGCTACCAGAAGGGAGCTATACAAAAGATCTTTCAATGTTTTGAAACAGCAGCGGATGATTATCACCTTTTGTACCAATTACCAACGGGTGGTGGGAAAACTGTTATCTTTTCTGAAATTGTGAGTCAATACTTAAAAACGCACAAGAAAAAAGTATTGGTAATGACCCATAGGATTGAGCTCTGTAAACAAACATCTTCTGTTTTGACAGAATTTGGAGTTCAAAATAAAGTCATAGACAGCAAAGCTAATTTAGAGGATCAGTCTCAGTTTGATTGTTTTGTTGCGATGGTAGAAACGCTAAACAATCGATTAAAAGATGATAAATTAGACATCTCAGATATTGGGTTGATTATTATTGATGAGGCTCATTACAATTCATTTACGAAACTTTTCAAATTCTTTGAAAAATCATTCGTTTTAGGAGTGACTGCGACGCCGTTAAGTTCAAATATTGAACTTCCAATGGCTGATAATTACAATGAATTAATTGTTGGTGAGAGTATTGAATCTCTGATTGAAAATGAATTTTTAGCACAAGCTAAAATGTATTCCTATAATGTTGGATTGACCTCTTTAGTGGTCGGAGCCAATGGGGATTATACGGTAAAATCTTCCGAAGATTTATATACCAATAATGAGATGCTTTCCAAGTTAATGGAAGCTTATAACGAACGTTGTGAAGGAAAGAAAACATTGATATTCAACAACGGTATCAATACTTCATTATTTGTATACGATCTCTTTAGAAATGCCGGATATCCTGTAGCACATTTAGACAATACGGCCTCTAAAAAAGAGCGTACTCAAATTCTTAAATGGTTTAAGGAGACGCCAAACGCCATCCTAACTTCAGTAAGTATATTGACTACTGGTTTTGATGAGCCAACCGTAGAGTCTATCATCTTAAATCGTGCGACTAAATCGTTGACACTTTACTATCAAATGATTGGTAGAGGGTCGCGTATTTTAAAGAATAAAAATTCTTTTGACGTGATTGACTTAGGGAACAACTTTCATCGTTTTGGTCCCTGGGGAAGTACAAACTTAGATTGGCAACGCATTTTTAAGTATCCAAATTATTATTTAGACGGGGTTTTAAGTGATGAAGAACTCGAAAGTAATTTTATTTATGAAATGCCTGAAGATATTAGAGCCTCATTTTCTAATTCTGAAGATGTGTATTTCGATGTCAATAAAACCTATATTCAATCCATTCAAAGTGGCGAGTCTTCAAAAGTAGTATTGAAACGTTCTATTGAGCAACATGCACTTATTTGTATAGAAAACAGTGATGATGTATACGACGCATTGGCCCTTGTGAAGCTTCTGACTGATGATATTGATTTCAGAATCCATCGCTATTCAAAATGCATCAGCAAGAGTACGCACAACTTTTTGACGTGGCTTAAAGATGATTACAAAAAGAAATTAAGAGCTTATTTAAGAGAGAATTTTGATGAAATTCTAGAAGCACTTCCAAAAGTTTAGATTTTACAATTATGTTTTATACACTGATGTTAGTTACCGTTATGAATATGTTTCAATCTCCAAATGTTATTTTTAAATTTGAATCGGGCAGTTCTACCAAAGGATGGCAAATTGTAGATGACCGTGTGATGGGAGGGAGGTCTCAAGGCGATTTTACTGTCAATTCAGAAGGTTTCGGAGTTTTTGAAGGGTATGTCACCACTGAGAATAACGGGGGATTCTCTTCACTTCGCTATAATTTTGATGGAATTAAAACGAGTGGTTTTGAAACGGTTGTTTTAAAATTAAAAGGAGATGGTAAATCTTACCAATTCAGATTAAAAGGTTCAGACAACCAACGTCATTCTTACATTTATACATTTACAACCACAGGATTAGAGCAAGAAATAAGCATTCCACTAAAAGATTTTTCTCCAAGATTTAGAGGCAGGCAATTGGATCTTCCAAATTTTGATGCTGACCAAATAGAACAAATTGCGTTTTTAATAGGGAACAAAACCAATGAGCGCTTTTATTTAGCAATTGAAAGCATCACATTAAAATAAGCATAATTATAATAAATTGAAAATAAGTAAATTAAATAGTGGTCTTTCTATTAAAAGGTTGTAAGTTTGCAAAAATATTATAAATTTTAATTACACTATTATGAGTAAAGGAACAGTAAAGTTTTTCAATGAATCTAAAGGATTTGGATTTATCACTGAAGAAGGAGTTGAAAAAGATCATTTTGTACACATTTCAGGATTAGTTGACGAGATTCGCGAAGGCGATTCAGTTGAATTTGATCTTCAAGAAGGAAACAAAGGATTAAATGCAGTAAACGTAAAAGTTATCTAATAAATATACTTCAAGTTTAATAAAAAGCTCAACATTAGATGTTGGGCTTTTTTTTGTGCCCAATTGTAATAAGTTAGTATTGGAATTTTTGTTTAACGATTCACACAAAAATAAAAACACCCTAATTACAGCTCCTAGTTCATAATAAAGATGTAGTTTCGCGGCTGCTAAAAATTTGTCTATGAAGCGTATCAGTCAGTATAAGAAACTATTTAGTGTTGAAAAGGAAATTGACCTTAAGACACTCAAGAAGAGTTACCGTAATCTAGTCAAAGAATGGCACCCAGATAAGTTTCAAGAAAACGATTCTAAAGCGGAAGAAGCAGAACTGAAAAGTCGTGAAATCATTGATGGCTATCATTTTTTAGTGAGCATCGCTCCCGAAACAATCGCAGCCAACTTAGAAGTTTATACGGAAACGATTAACAACTCTGGAATTGCAGATTATATTCACAAAGGAATGCTACTAGAAATCACCTTTTTAGATGGGACTACTTACGAATACTTTGGGGTGACCAAACCAATCTACATAAAGATGGTTAATTCTAACAAATTGAATCGTTTTGCAAAACGAAGCATTTACCCGAATTACATCTATAGAAAATCAAAGCGCACCGTTCAAGAAGCTTAAGCATCTATTTTTAGTGGAACCTTTTTCGATGGGTTCCATTTATCTTTTATAAATGGAATTCGCATTCCAATTTACACGATTCTCGGATTTTGTATAGTTATCTTTGCATAAAATTATGTTATGTCAAAACCGTTTTCTGATTTAGGAATTAATATACTCTTGCAACAAGGCTTAGCCGATTTACAAATTTCTGTTCCTACAGACATTCAAGTAAAAACCATTCCGTTGGTTCTAAATCATACGGAGGACCTTGTAGCCATTGCTAAAACAGGTACTGGAAAAACAGCGGCCTTTGGAATTCCTTTGTTGCAGCTAATTGATATTGAAAAAACACACGTGCAGCTTGTTGTATTAGCACCAACCCGAGAGTTAGGACAGCAAATTCATGCAAACTTAACTTCGTATGCGGCGCACAGTCCAGAAACATCTATGGCAGCCGTTTGTGGTGGAATTCCTATAAAACCTCAAATAGAACGTTTGAAAAATCCAACTCATATTGTGGTGGCAACACCAGGGCGTTTGGTAGATTTAGTGAAGCGTGGCGCAATTAATCTTAAACAGTTATCTTTTTTAGTATTGGACGAAGCCGATGAAATGGTGAGTGCTTTAAAACAAGATTTAGATCTTATTATTAAAGAGGTTCCAAAAACACGTAGAACGTTGTTGTTTACCGCTACACTTTCAGGAGCGATCAAACAATTGGTTCAAAATTACATGTCCAAACATGTGATACAAATTGAAGCCGACATGAAAACAGTTGGGCATCAAGGCATCGATCATCAGTATGTGGTGGTAGAACCTATTGAGAAGCTGAATGTTTTGATGCATTTTTTAAGTACCAAAGAGGGGCAACGCGGCATTATATTTTGTAAAACAAAAGCGGCGGTTAATAAATTAGCGAAAAACTTAGCCATTAATAAATTCTCATCGGGCGCACTTCATGGGAGTTTGTCTCAGGGCATTCGCGATCGAATCATGGGTCAATTTAGAGAAGGGTATATCGATATTTTGGTGGCAACCGATTTAGCAGCCCGAGGTATTGATGTGAAAGAAGTTGCCTATGTGGTTAATTATCACTTGCCAGATACCTTTGAAGCCTATGTGCATAGAAGTGGACGTACAGCAAGAGCAGGCGCAAAGGGGCTTTCCTTAACCATACTACAAGCAGAAGAAGTTCAAGACATTCCTGAATTTGAACAAGAGTTAGGAATTAAGTTTAATGAGTTCAAAAAAGCTGACGCCCAAAGCATCGAAGAAAACAACGGTTTGTTGTGGGCGAAAAAAATATTTAAGACCAAACCAAATCGTACGATTTCAGATACATTCAGAGAAAATGTAAGTACCATTTTTCACCATTTGACCAAAGAGGAATTGATAGAAAAAGTATTGGCAAATTATCTAGCGCAAACAAGTGTAGCTAATTCAAAAACTGAGGTTTCAAAAAAGAAGTAATTATTATGGCAAATACAATCAAAGAACAACAAGATATTTTAACGAAATTAAATATTCATGTATTGAATCCAATGCAAGAGGAAGCGATTTCTGTAATTGATAGAACAACCAACACCATCTTGTTATCGCCTACAGGAACCGGTAAAACATTAGCATTTTTATTGCCACTTATCAAATTACTTGATCCCGAAAGTAAAGAGGTTCAAGCCTTGATTATTGTGCCTTCACGAGAACTGGCCATCCAAATTGAACAAGTGGTGCGCAGTATGGGATCTGGATTTAAAGTGAATGCTGTTTATGGTGGACGTCCGATGTCTAAAGATAAAATTGAAATCAAACACGTACCCGCTATTTTAATAGGAACACCGGGTAGAATTGCAGATCATTTTAGCAACGATCGGTTTTCTAAAACGAGTATAAAAACACTTATTTTAGATGAGTTTGACAAATCGCTTGAAGATGGGTTTGAAGCTGAAATGAAAGAAATCATCCATCAGTTGCCACATATCAACAAACGGATTCTAACGTCTGCCACTCAAAGTATCAACGTCCCTGGGTTTGTACGTTTAGATCAACCCACAACTGTTAATTATTTGAAAGAAAAAGTGGTTTCTAAACTAGAGATTAAAACGGTGGTCTATCCGTCTAAAAACAAACCTCAAACGCTTTTGGATTTAGTTGGACATCTTGGCAATCAAACAGGGATCATATTCTGTAATTTACGAGACAGTGTTGATTCCGTGAGTCGTTTTTTAGATAAAAATAAGATCAATCACAGTTGTTTTGTAGGAGGTATGGAGCAAAAAGAAAGAGAGCGTTCTTTGATAAAATTCAGAAATGGTACCAATCAGATTCTCATCGCGACGGATTTAGCCTCTCGAGGTATTGACATTCCAGAACTGAAATTTATTATCCATTTTGAAGTGCCTCGCGCCAAAGAAGAATTTATCCATAGAAATGGGCGTGCTGCCAGAGTGGATTCAAAAGGAACGGCGTATATAATGAAAGGAGATGCCGAAGATTTACCAGCATACATCCATAATTCTAAAGTCGTTAACATCTCTAAACAATCGGTTCGTAAACCTCAGTTTTGGGAAACTTTGTTTATTTCAGGTGGTCGGAAAGACAAAATTTCTAAAGGAGATATTGCAGGACTCTTTTTTAAACAAGGGAATATTACGAAGGATCAGCTCGGAAACATCGAGTTAAAACAGGATTGTGCGTTTGTGGCAGTGCCTAAGTCGATCGCGGAGGACTTGGTAGAGAAATTAAACAATACACGACTCAAAAAGAAAAAAGTAAGGGTAACGGTCTTATAAGGCTGAATCAAACCACCACAATACAATACGACTTTTCTTATTGCCCAAATCCATTGACAACACATAAGAATTCGCTTTTGCTTTTTTAAGTTGTTTATCAATACTGGCTAAGCTATCTGTTTTTGAAACTTGCGTAGAAACTACGTTCACTTAATTTTTAAATAGTATTTTTGAATTATGAAACATCCATAACTCATACTTGATACGCAAGAAAATGATTAAATGGATGTCGCATGTGACGGTTAAAAATCAATAGATATAAACACATGAACGTAGTTTGGAGTCATACCGCTAATCTTGACAACCTAGAAAATATTGACTATCTATTAAATGAGTGGAGTTTAAATGTTGTTTTGAATTATGAGCTCAAAGTAATTGAAACAGAAAAGCTATTAATTTCACAACCTTATATAGGTCTTTTTGATCAGGAATTAAGTTTATATAAAAGATTAGTTATACCTCAAATATATATGTTATATGAAGTTATTAAAGATGAAATTCATGTCATTAGATTATGGAACAATTACCAAAAACCTTATTGGTAAGACTGAATTTTCTCCCTCATCTCTTTTCTCACTTCTTCTGAACTAATCACATTACCATTTTTAAAATCATCTCTTCCCTTGCTTAAACTTGCTAGTAATTCTTCTTTAAAAGCTTCTTTTGGAAATAATGCTTTTGTTAAAGTAAATACTTCATCTGTCGTGAAAGCATTATCTCTTAATTTTCTATAATAAGTTGGAGCCTTCAAATCAAGTAATTTTATAAAATAGCTTGCTTTATAATCTGTTTTAGTAATTAAACTAGGGATTGACTGCATGTAATTATTATATTCTTGAACTAGGTGTATCATTATATTTAATTTTTACTATACTTATTTTAACAAATATAGTAAAAATAATAGATTTATAAGGGAGAATCAAACCACCAGAGAACAATACGACTTTTCTTATTGCCCAAATCCATTGGCAACACATAAGAATTCGCTTTGGCTTTTTTAAGTTGTTTATCAATACTGGCTAAACTATCTGTTTTTGAGACTAGTGTAGAAAATACTTTCACTTGATTTTTAAACGCGATACTTTCTTTTATCAATCGTTTGATAAATAGGGCTTCGCCACCATTGCACCAAAGTTCGTTGGCTTGGCCTTCAAAATTAAGAGTAACTTCTTTTTTATCAAATTCACGGCCTAAATTATTGATTTTTCTTTGAGATCCTCTAAACGCATCTTCTTTAGAGGTATGAAATGGGGGATTGCAAACGGAGAAATCAAATTGCTCATCCGTTTTAATTATATTCTTAAAAAGGAAACTCTTGTTTTCTTGGTGTCGAATTTCAATTTTATTTTTTAATGATTTTGTATGCTGCATATTCGCCTTCGCAATTTCTACAGAATTGGCATCACATTCAGCACCCACCATGGTCCAATTAAAATGTTGTAATCCCAAAATACAATAGATGCCATTTGCACCAGTTCCGATATCCAACCCTCTTAGTTTGGTATTTTTATCGATATTAAATTGTTCTGAAAAAAACTCACGTATGAGTAACAAATACTCTAAACGTCCTGGGACAGGAGGAATGAGATACCCCATTGGCAACTCATATTTCTCAACTTTAAAGTCCGCCAAAAGCATGGCTTTATTCAATTCATAAACCGCGGCTGAATTACTAAAATCAATCGTCTCTTCGTCAGAGGGGTTTAAAACAATGTGTTCTTGTAACTGTGGATGGTGTATTGCCAATCGTTTCAGATCATAACGATCGCTGTAAGGGTTTTCTAAATGCATGCGGCGAAGGTATGCGATTTCCTGTAAAAACGATCGATATATGTCTCAAATAAGTAGGCAGATCGAAAT
>CAWVRW010000032.1:0-26009 GCA_963933105.1 uncultured Formosa sp. | reverse complement strand
GCTCGCAAGCCCCACAATTGATACATTCGTCAGTTATAATAATTGCCATAGCTGTTGTTGCGTATTTATTACTTAAATTTGTATGCAAAAATAACTCCAAAAAAGCGGTTACACAAATAATGAATCACAAAACAAATACAATTAAGGCTTTAAATGAATTGGGACGTTTTTTATCTCAATTTACTACAGAATCAACACTAAAAAATGAATCTGTGCTTTTTAATGATTTATTTTTCGACGGATTTAAACACCAAATAAAACTATCCAAAGAACACAACGGATGGTTTTCAGAAGCAAATATTTTATTTTCTATAGAAAGTTGGGCAAAATTACTCACAACCGACAACTTAAATTCTTGGGTATCCAATTACTCCCTTGAAGCAGCTTCACAAAAAAAGGTCGCCATCATCATGGCAGGCAATATTCCACTCGTCGGGTTTCATGATTTTTTATGCGCCTTGATTTGCAGTCACGAAATCATCGTTAAACAATCGTCTAACGACAAACACCTCTTGCCCTTTATAGCTTTATATTTAACCAAAGTCGCCCCAGAACTCAAAGGCAGAGTTACATTTTTAGAACAAAAACTAGAAAGTTTTGATGCTGTCATCGCCACAGGTAGCAACAATACTGCACGTTATTTTGAATATTATTTTAAGGACAAACCATCTATCATTCGAAAGAATAGAAATTCGCTCGCCATCTTAACAGGTGATGAAACAAAAGAAGATTTATTGAATCTTTCCAATGATATTTTTCAATACTACGGATTGGGATGTCGCAGTGTTTCAAAGCTGTTTGTTCCTAAAGGTTATAATTTTGATGCCTTTTTTGAAGCAATGTATCACTGGCACCCGATTATCAATGGGGCTAAATATGCCAATAATTATGATTACAATAAGGCAGTCTATTTAATGAGTGAATTTAAAATGCTCGAGAATGGATTCCTGATGATCAAGGAAGATCCAAGCTACGCCTCCCCTATTGCAACCCTTTTTTATGAACATTATGACAGCTTGGAAACTTTAACGGAGAAATTAAACGTTGATGCTGATAAAATCCAATGCATTGTTTCTAATAATTTGTCAGAAGACCATCTTCCTTTTGGAAGCACACAAACGCCCAAATTAGAAGATTATGCGGATGGCGTTGATACTGTTGATTTTTTGTTAAAAATATAACATAATATTAGCATTTTCACATTTAATTATCTTTTATAATTTCAGACCTTTACAGCTTGATTAATTAACATTAATTTGCAATTCGCTCACTCAATAAAATTCAAATGAAAAAACACAATTTTAGCGCAGGACCCTGTATCCTTCCTCAAGAAGTTTTAGAAAAATCCGCACAAGCAGTCTTAAGTTTTGATGATGGTTTGTCATTAATCGAAATATCACACCGTAGTAAAGCATTTATTGATGTGATGGAAAATGCGAGTGCCTTGGCGCTTGAATTATTAGGACTGGAAGGCAAAGGCTACAAAGCCTTGTTTCTTCAAGGAGGTGCAAGTACTCAGTTTTTAGCAGTTGCTTTAAATTTATTAGAAAAGCGTGCTGCATACCTGAACACAGGAACATGGAGTGACAAAGCAATCAAAGAAGCCAAACTCTATGGAGATGTCCTAGAAGTAGGATCTTCTAAAGAAGCTAATTTCAACTACATTCCTAAAGGCTATAAAGTACCATCGGATGCAGATTACTTCCATTGTACTTCAAACAATACTATTTTTGGAACACAAATGAAATCATTTCCAAAGCTTGATATTCCTTTGGTTTGTGACATGAGTAGCGATATATTTTCTCGTACCCTTGATTTTTCAAAATTTGATTTAATATACGCCGGTGCTCAAAAAAATATGGGACCTGCAGGAACGACCTTGGTCATTGTTAAAGAAGATATTCTAGGAAAAGTAACCCGAAAAGTTCCATCTATGATGGATTATAAAGTACATGCCGATAAGGAAAGTATGTTTAATACACCTCCTGTATTTGCTGTCTATACTTCAATGCTCACCCTTGAGTGGCTGAAAAGCTTGGGAGGAATCGAAGCTATTGAAAAAGAAAATTTTAAAAAAGCACGTTTGATGTATTCAGAAATTGATCTCAATCCTTTGTTTAAAGGTTTTGCTGCAACTGCAGATCGATCGACGATGAATGCCACATTTTCTCTTACCGATGATAAGCTCAAAGAATCCTTTGATGCGATGTGGAAAGAAGCGGGAATTAATGGATTGAATGGTCATAGAAGTGTTGGCGGCTACAGAGCTTCCATGTACAATGCGCTTCCTTTGGAAAGTGTAGCTACTTTAGTAGACGTAATGAGTGAATTAGAACGAAAAGCATAAACAATGAAAATACTAGCAAACGACGGAATTTCACAAAGTGGAATCGATGACCTAACTACAGCAGGATTTGAAGTCCTCACAACCACTGTAGCACAAGAACAATTAGAGAATTTTATCAATACTGAAAACATTGTGGCGCTTCTTGTACGAAGTGCAACAACGGTAAGACAAGATCTTATTGATGCCTGCCCTAACCTAAAAATTATTGGTAGAGGTGGCGTTGGAATGGACAACATTGATGTTGAATATGCCCGTGAAAAAGGATTGAGTGTTATCAATACACCTGCCGCTTCTTCGGAGTCGGTCGCAGAACTGGTGTTCGCACACTTATTTTCGGGAGTTCGTTTCTTGTACGACTCTAACAGAACCATGCCTTTAGAAGGCGAATCAAAATTCAAAAACCTTAAGAAAGCGTATGCAAAAGGAACTGAATTACGTGGTAAAACTTTAGGAGTCATTGGATTTGGTAGAATTGGTCAAGCCACTGCAAAAATGGCTTTAGGCCTCGGAATGAAAGTGATTGCTTTTGATCCATTCTTAGAAAAAACAACCCTTTCTTTAGCGTTTCACGATGGTCAAACGGTTGATTTTGAAATCAAAACGGTCTCTAAAGAAACCGTTTTAAAGGAATCTGATTTTATTACGCTACATGTACCAGCTCAAAAAGATTTCGTCATTGGCGAAGCTGAATTTGAACTTATGAAGGATGGCTCTGCGTTGATCAATGCCGCTCGTGGTGGAGTTGTCAATGAAGTTGCGCTTGTTGCAGCACTTGATTCTAATAAATTAGCCTTTGCAGGCTTGGATACTTTTGAAAGCGAACCAACACCCGCAGTTCAAATATTAATGAACCCAAAGATTTCTTTAACACCTCATATTGGTGCCGCTACTAATCAAGCACAAGATCGTATTGGTTCTGAATTAGCATCTCAAATTATTTCTATACTGAAATAATATAAATTATTTAAAATACATCTCACAAAAACCTTAACAGAGTCGTTAAGGTTTTTTAAGTTGTAGTATATTTGAAGAATGAAAACATTTAAAGTAAACTGGAACATTACACAAAATTGGCAACTCTTGTTTCCAATTCTTGGTATTGTAGCGTTAGGGTATAGTGCGTTTAGATTAACGTCTTTATTACCATTTTCAGCCCTTTATATAACCATCCCTGCTTCTTTAGTCGTGTTTTATGCACTTTTAAAAATAGTGTTGTATGCCATCTCAAAATTAGAACCCAAATGGATTGTCAATCAGCGTTGGGAACTCATTCGGATTTTTATCGTTTTTGCGATTACGGGCTCCTCTTCTGTACTTGTCGGACGTCCGATCATTAAATGGTTGGGAATTACTCAAGACAATTTAAACCCTTTACTGTATTGGATTTTATTCATTGTGATTAGCCTGTTTTTTTATCAAGTCTTATTGGTCTTAATAGGATGGGTTTTTGGTCAGTTTCAATTTTTCTGGAACTTTGAAAAGAAAATGATTCGCCGGTTTGGTTTGGGTAAATTTTTAAAAGATTAAAGTATCTACCGAGACGTCAGATCGTTAAACATACGACTGCTCTCATTTTAAAACTTAACATTTTTATTTCTTAAATCAGCAGAATAATTTTTTGATGGGTCAAGTATTGTCAAGGCTGTTCTGTTAATTTAGGACTTCGTTTGAAGCTTTAGGCGTTTTGTCAAAATAATACGTATAAATCCACATGATCGTAAATGTAGGAATCACATCAGAGAACGGGAGTGCTTCTTCAATAAAGACGAAAACTGCTGCTATTTTTCCTTTTTTACCCTTGTATAACTCAGTCATCAAATAGGATGATAAAGGCGCCCATAAAATATCAAAAAAAGGAAATACAAAAGAGACATACCCTAGCGCATCAAAACACACTCCAAGAAAGAATTTTGTTGATTTTGATTTGTTATTTAGGTTCATGATAAGTTTGATTTAGGGTTTAAAATCTTACTTCAAAATCGTTTTAAAATAAGTCGTTAACTTTTTAATTTTCGGATCAATTAAATAGGTGCAATACGGCTGTTCCCTGTTTAAATCGTAATAACTATCGTGGTCGTCCTCGGCATCATAAAACACCTCCAAAGGCATTAATTCTGTGACAATTGGATCTTCAAATATATTTGAATCATTTAGAGCCTTCATAAACTGCCTCGCTGTTTCAAACTGTTCGTCATCTGTATAAAAAATGGCAGAACGGTATTGCGTGCCTACATCATTCGCTTGACGGTTGAGGGTTGTGGGATCATGGGTTGCAAAAAATACTTCTAACAATTCGGCATAAGAAATCAGTGTTTCATCATAATCCAACCGAATCCCTTCTGTATGCCCCGTACGTTCTTGACAAACTTCGCGATAGGCTGGGTTTTTAATAAACCCACCAGTGTATCCAGATTTTACATTCTCAACTCCTTTCAGTCGAATAAACACGGCTTCGGTACACCAAAAACACCCTCCCGCAAAAATGGCACGCTTCATATTAAATTAATTAGACGCCAAAGTTAGTAAACAATTAATTAAAATTCGCTCAAATAATTGCACATAAAAACTATAAAACTTAATTTCACAGTATGATTATTGCAAAGCAGATACATAAATATTACGATGAACTTCATGTTCTTAAAGGAGTTGATCTAACCATTGAAAAAGGTGAGATTGTTTCTATTGTTGGTGCCTCTGGTGCTGGAAAAACAACCTTGTTACAGATTTTAGGCACTTTGGATTTTTACTCTAAAAACCCAGATAGTCAATTGCTAATTAATGGAATTGATGTGGCAGCACTCTCGGATACCGCGATGGCTAAATTTAGAAATGAGCAGTTGGGGTTTATTTTTCAATTTCATCAATTACTGCCAGAATTTACAGCCCTTGAAAATGTCTGTATTCCTGCTTTTATAAAGGGAACTCCACAAAAGGAAGCCGAAATAAAGGCGCTTGAATTACTTCAATTTTTAGGATTAGAAGAACGAAAGAATCACAAGCCCAACGAACTTTCTGGTGGCGAACAACAGCGTGTCGCCGTGGCACGGGCATTAATCAACAGTCCTTCTGTTATTTTTGCCGATGAACCTTCTGGGAATTTAGACAGTGAATCTGCTGAACAACTCCATAAATTATTTTTTAAATTAAGAGATCGGTTTGGACAAACCTTTGTTATTGTGACACATAATCACGAATTAGCAGATATGGCCGATCGAAAAATCACGATGAGTGACGGACTTGTAAAAACGAACTAGGGTGTCAAAACTAAATTTCTCTGAACTCAAAGAATTTTTGGACGCTAAAGTCATTCAGTACAACACCCCTGATTTTATTGGATCTGACCCTCTTCAAATTCCACACCGTTATTCCTTAAAAGAGGATATTGAAATTTCAGGCTTTCTCACGGCAACCATTGCTTGGGGCAACCGAAAAAGCATTATCAACAATGCCAAACGCTTGATGAGTCTGATGGATGATGCGCCTTATCAGTTTGTGATGCAGCACCAACCCAAAGATTTAGAATCCCTGAATTCATTCGTACATCGTACTTTTAACGGGCTCGATTGTATTCAGTTTATGGAAAGTCTAAAACACATATACACAAATCATAACGGATTGGAAGGTGTTTTTAATACCTATGCAGAAACGGATAGTTTACAAAGTGCTATTCATCATTTGAAACAGCATTTTTTTGAAATTGACCACCTGCAACGTACCCAAAAACACATTAGCGATCCCTTAAAAAAATCAGCTGCAAAGCGAATTAATATGTTTTTAAGATGGATGGTTCGTCCAAATGACACCAAGGTCGATTTTGGATTGTGGACGCAGCTCTCCCCTTCTCAACTCTCCTGCCCTTTGGATGTGCACTCTGGAAATGTCGCCCGAAAACTAGGGATGCTTCAGCGTTCTCAAAATGATGCCAAGGCACTCGCGGAGTTGGATGCTTCCTTGCGTAAATTAGATCCAAATGATCCCGTGAAATATGATTTTGCGTTGTTTGGTTTGGGAGTATTCGAAAGCTTCTAAAAGTTAAATTCTTTCCCGTCATCCGCAAGCAGTACGTCTTTAAAAACCGTTTGTGCTTCCGTTTTAAATCCTTCTAACCCCCCATAACGTGTAGAGTAATGTCCTAAAATCAATTGTTTGGCATTCGCTTTCAATGCAATGGTGGCAGCTTGCTTAGCCGTAGAATGCTTTGTTTTGACACAGAGATGCTCGTGAGCGTCCATAAACGTAGATTCGTGATACAACACATCCACATCTTTAATAATGGGTATGATGTCCTCTTTATAAGCCGTATCGCTACAAAAGGCATAACTCTTAGGTTGATGGCCGTCATAAGTTACTTCTGCGTTCGAGATTAAAGTACCTTCTTCATTGACCACATCGTCGCCTTGTTTGAGTTTTCTGAAATAGGCTTTGTCAATGTTTAATGCTTCGGCTTTGTCAATGTCTAACTTGCGTTCAAATGGTTTCTCTTTAAACAAAAATCCATTGGTGTATATGCGATGGTCTAAAGGAATGGTATGGACAGATACTTTTTCATCTTCATAAATGAGTTCGGATGATTTAGAGGATAATACGTGGAAAATCAATTTAAAATTAGTCCATGAATCTGCTAATTTCATCTGGAGGGTAATCAATTCTTTTAAGCCTTTAGGACCGTAAATATGTAAATCAGTTTCTCGCGTCAACAATCGAAAAGTGGAAACTAAGCCTACCAATCCAAAATAGTGATCGCCATGCAAATGAGAAATAAAGATGTGTTTGATCTGATTGAACTTGATTTTATGACGTCTCAACTCAACCTGAGTGCCTTCGCCACAATCAATTAAAAACAAATGCCCACGTGTTTCTAAGACTTGAGAAGTGGTATGGGCTATAATTCGTGGTGTTGCACTGTAGCAACCGAGTATGGAAAGTTTCAAAGTTGTGGTGTTAAATTCCTAAATCGCGTTCGATTGCTTCCATTTCAATATAATCGTGTGCTTCTTGAAGTGTTGGAACGACGGAGAAATCATCTTCAAAATCATCTTGATTCAACTGCGTACTGACCACTACAAAAGAATGATTTGATTGGCGATGTGTTTTAGACAAGGACACTAACACATCCATAGAGTCTGAGTTTGCATCATTGAGGTGTACAACCACATCACTCTCTTTAAAACGTTCGTGCAGAACTGAAAATTTCTTTGAAAATTCTGAAAGACTTGTCTTTTCTTGGGTGATTATTGCTGTGGAATTATGCTGTTCTATGGTCATCTTATGGTTTAATTTTAGAAGCTAATAGGTACATGACCGCCATTCTAATGGCAACTCCATTTTCAACTTGATTTAAAATAATGGCTTGCCCAGAGTCCGCCACTTCACTGGTAATTTCAACCCCTCTGTTGATAGGCCCTGGGTGCATGATGGTAATTTCTTTATCCAAAGATTCTAACAAATCTTTAGTAACTCCGTATTGTTGTGTGTATTCTCTTGTGGTAGGGAAGTAACTGATTTCCATACGTTCATTTTGAACCCGTAACATATTCGCTATGTCGCACCAATTAAGTGCTTTACGCAGGTTTGTCTCTACCTTCACTCCAAGCTTATCAATGTATTTTGGGATGAGGGTTTTTGGTCCGCAAACCATCACTTCTGCCCCTTGTAATTGCAAGGCAAAGATGTTGGATAAGGCAACCCTACTGTGTAATATGTCTCCTACAATGACTACTTTCTTCCCTTTTACTTCGCCATATTTCTCACGAATTGAGTAGGTATCTAAAAGGGCTTGGGTTGGATGTTCGTGTGCGCCATCGCCCGCATTGATGATCTGTGCGTCTATATGTTTCGATAAAAATGTTGCTGCCCCAGGATTCGGGTGGCGCATGACCACCATATCTACTTTCATTGAGAGAATGTTATTGACTGTATCAACGAGCGTTTCTCCTTTATTCACAGAGGATTGCCCAGAAGAGAAGTTGATCACATCTGCAGACAGACGTTTTTGAGCCAGTTCAAAAGATAGTTTTGTACGGGTTGAATTTTCAAAAAACAGGTTTGCAATTGTAATGTCTCTTAGGGAAGGTACTTTTTTTATGGGACGATTGATCACTTTCTTAAAATGATCGGCAGTGTCAAAAATAAGGTTAATATCATCGTTGTTGAGATATTTTATTCCTAATAAATGATCTACACTCAGTTCGCTCATAGTCTAATTTTTTATCAAATAAACGGCATCTTCGCCGCTTGTTTCTTTCCAGTTTACCAATACTTTTTCGTCATTAATAGCATCGACTTGTCGGCCTCTGTAATCTGGCTGAATTGGTAAGTGTCTGCTAAAACGTCGGTCTATAAGGGTTAGCAATTCAATCTCATTAGGACGTCCAAACGATTGAATGGCAGTCAAAGCCGCACGAATACTTCGTCCTGTATATAACACATCGTCAATAAACACAACGCGTTTGCCTTCAATCAAAAAATCAATTTCGGTAGAGTTTGCTTCGAGAACTTTATCAGACCGTCTAAAATCATCTCTGTAAAAGGTAATGTCTAACAACCCTAATTGGACGTCGGGAAGGTTGTATTCTTCCATTAAAAGCGTCTTTATGCGTTGTGCTAAATAGATGCCTCTTGGCTGTAGACCAATTAAAACGGTGTTAGAAAAGTCGGTATGTTTTTCAATGAGTTGACAAGCCAATCGATGTAGAATGATGTTTACTTCCTTGTTGTTAAGTAAAACTTTTGGACTCATAGTTGTTCAACGTATTCGAAGTACAAATGTAATGAAAAAATTAAAATAACATCGCTGCTTGATGATTTAATGACAGTGAACCTCAACAGTACAAGACATTATTTTAAAAACGCGATGCTATACGGATATACAGGCGGTAGTTCGTTACTTGCTCTAATGGCATTTTTAATAGGGTACACGATCGAAATCACTAAAATCACAAGAAGTCCTAGAATACCTACTCCTACAAAAACCAAAGGAATACACACAAAGCTATAAATCAAAAGACTAAACTGAAAATTAAGAATCATTTTCCCATGGGCATCTAAGTCTTTTATTTTTTCTTTCTGGGTAATCCACATTATTAGAGGAATTAAGATGCTACCAAATGCGATCGCAAAGGTTGCTAATTGAGAAAGGTGCATCAGAACAATGGTTTGATTGTCTTGTTTCATGATTTGAAGGTTTATCTATAAGACTCTAAAGAAAGAAAGTTGTTACAATTTAAGAATTCAATTCCTTGAAAATAATCACCATTGCCATGACAATCATAAAGCGGGCAAAATTGGTTTTTAAGGTTGATTCACGAACATAATTTGAGATATAAGTACCTACAAAAATTCCTGAAATAGAGAGGGTTGTAAAAAGTATGAGGAAATCCCACTCAATTTCTAAGAAGGACACATCAGAGCTAAACCCAATTAGCGAATTAAAAGTGATGATAATTAAAGAGGTCGCTACCGCTTGTTTGATGGTTAATCGAGCGAATAACACCAATGCTGGCACAATAATAAAACCGCCGCCTGCGCCTACTAAACCCGTCAAAATACCAATGCCTAAGCCAATAAAAACCAATAAGCTGTATTTTTTTTTGGTCTTTAAATTAGATACGGCTTCTGTTTTGGGTTTTTTCATCATAAGAACAGATGATAAAATTATAATACTACTGAAAAATAACATCAATCCCATCTCTTTTGTAATGTCAAAACTTTCAAAAGAGAGCAGCACATCTGGGATGTTTGGTATTAAAAAACGGCGCGTGAGAAATACAGATACCAGTGCTGGCAATGTAAATATATTTGCAGTTTTATATTCAATCAACTTCTTTTTCAGGTTGATAAGTGTTCCAATAGCCGCCGAAGACCCAACGACAAACATGGAATAACTGGTGGCAATGACAGGGTTTAATTTAAATAGATAGACAAATATAGGGACGGCTAAAATAGAACCACCCCCTCCAAAAAGACCGATAACAATCCCTGTCAAAAAGGCACCGAAAAATCCTATAAATTCTAAATAGCTCATGGAGACTCATTTAATGCGTCGTACAAAACTTCAATAGGATGCAGGGCTGTTTTACTCACTCCGTCTTTAATTTGATGCCTGCAACTTGTACCAGATGCCGATACGATTGCATTTGCATCTAAACCTCTCAACGAAGGAAATAAACGGTCCTCTCCTATTTGTTGACTCAATTCGTAATGTTCTTTTTCATAGCCAAAAGACCCCGCCATCCCGCAACATCCAGTATCTATAACTTCAACTTTAAAATTTGGAGGCATCCCTAAAATAGTTTCGGCATAGGTGTTGGATGACAATGCTTTTTGATGGCAATGCCCATGATAATAAACGGTTTCTGTTTTTGTGGTAAACTTTGAAACATCAATCTTATGAGCGTTCATTTCATTCGCTAAAAACTCCTCTATGGTAAACACATTTTGAGCCAAATTTTCAGCAGTGGGTTTTAACTCCGCATCAACAAGGTTTGGATATTCATCTCTAAATCCTAAAACGGCAGACGGCTCAATTCCCACCAAGGGCCTATCTTTAGAAACCAAAGTACTGAAGGTGTTAATATTTTCTGTAGCAATGCTTTTTGCTTGGTCTAAAAACCCCTTTGAGATATACGCACGGGCACTTTCAGGGTGTACGGGCATCAGCACTTTATACCCTAATTTATTTAAAAGTAATATTGTTTTTTTACCGATTTCTACATCGTAATGATTGGTGTATTCATCACAAAACAAATAAACGCTTCTTGAATGACTTCCCTGTTCAATACTAGAAAACCATTTGCGTAAGGTTTTAGAATGTAAGTTAGGAAGCGAACGTTTTGGATGCACGCCTATAAGCGATTTAAACCAAGTGCTTTTCCCTATAAAATTATAAATCCCCGCAAACCGATGCGCAACCGCATTGATTTTAGCATTGTGAGCGATGAGTTTACTTCTCAGTGAAACTGGATTTGTTTTTTGATACTGATACAAAAATTCTGCTTTCAGACTTGCCATGTCCACATTGGATGGGCATTCAGATTTGCAGGCCTTACAAGACACGCACAGATCCATAGCTTCTTTAATTTCGGGATGATCAAACGGGTTTTCTTTGGTGTTTTGAGTTAAAAATTCTCGTAATACATTGGCACGACCTCGCGTTGAATCTTTTTCATCTAAAGTGGCTCTGTAACTTGGACACATGGTACCGCCAGCAAAACTCAATTTCCGACAATCGCCAGATCCATTGCATTTTTCAACGGTGTTTAAAATACCTCCCGTAGATTCAAAATTATAAAGGGTTTCTACTTCTGGAATGGCTTGATATGCTTGGTAACGCAAGGCAGTATCCATCGGAACGGCATTCACAATTTTCCCTGGATTGAAAAGAGATGAAGGGTCCCAAGTCGATTTGATACGTTTTAGAAGTTTGTAATTATCTTCTCCTAAAACGAAGGGGATAAATTCCGATCGGACACGACCATCGCCATGTTCGCCACTAAGAGCACCCTTAAAAGATTTTACCAGTTTAGCAGAGGCTTCACTAATGGATCGAAACAATACCACATCAGTTGATGATTTTAAATTTAAGATCGGTCTTAGGTGTAATTCCCCCGCCCCAGCATGTGCATAGTACACCGCTTTTTGGTGGTAGGACTTCATAAGTGCCGTAAATGCTTCTATATAGAGGGGTAAATCTTCCAAGGCAACAGCGGTATCTTCAATACAAGCAACGGCTTTGGCATCGCCCGGAATATTTGACAACAGTCCTAAGCCCGCTTTTCTTAAGTCCCATACTTTATCGCAATCATCCCCTTCGACCAATTTATAGGCATAACCTAAGTGAGAGGCTTTTAGATTTGTTTCTAATTCGAACGCTTGTTGTTTGGCATCTTCTAAACTATCTCCTCTAAACTCCACCATAAGGATCGCTTCTGGATCGCCTTCGACAAAGAATCGGTTTTTTTGCTGGGTGATATTATCTTTGGTACAATCCAAAATGGTTTTATCCATCAATTCACAAGCAGAAGGCACTTGTTTCATGGCGACTAATGTGGCTTGAAGGCTTTCAGTTATGGAATTAAAATGCGCGTTAAAAACCACTTGAAAGGGTTTTGGCAACGGCACAATTTGAAGTTTTAGTTCTGTAGTAAATGCTAAGGTTCCTTCAGATCCACAGAGTAGTTTTGAGAAATTAAAATCCTCTGTAGATTCCTCAAATACATTTGTTTGCATCAACGCATCCACAGCATAGCCCGTGTTTCGTCGCGAAATGGACGCTTTTGGATAGCCTGTCTCGATTTGTTTCCGAATGATGGGGTTATCAAGCTCTGCGTAAATATGTTTGTATAAGGAAGCTTCTAAAGAAGTGCCTTTTGTTTTTAATATAAATTCTTCTTTGCTAAGAGCTGAAAATTCAACATCGCTCCCATCACTTAAAATGGCTTTGACTGCTAACGTATGATCGCGGGTGGCTCCATATACAATGGAAGTTGAACCACAAGAATTATTTCCGACCATTCCTCCCATCGTACAGCGATTGGCAGTTGAGGTATTAGGTCCAAAAAAGAAACCATACGGTTTTAAAAATGCATTCAAATGATCTCGAACCACACCAGGTTGTACACGTACCCATTGTTCTTGGGTGTTGATTTCCAAGATGGCATTCATATATTTAGAGACATCTACCACAATTCCATCACCAACACATTGGCCGGCTAAAGAGGTTCCTGCCGCACGCGGAATAATTGACAATGCATTTGAGCGTGCAAATTCAATCAAATGCTTAATATCTTCGGTCGTTTTTGGAATGGCGACCGCATAAGGCAGCTCTCTGTACACAGACGCATCTGTGGCGTACAAGGTTTTTACAAGATCACTGTCGTAAAGTTCTCCTGATAGCTGCTGTTTTAAAGATGTGAGATGTGTTTGCAATAAAAATAAATATAGAAAGTTTAAAGGTATGAAAATGGATGCTTTTAATGTTGAAAATGAAAAATAAAAGTAACCACTACTAATTTGGAACACTTATTGAATGGATATAAAAACCCGGAAAGCGCAATTTTATATTTGATGCTTCAATGGAAAGTTAACAATCAAATCAATATCTTTACAACTTAAGAAATGCCAATACGTTTTATGAATCGAAGTTTGATGCTGTTACTGTTTTTAATTGGAATGCAACATGCCGTGTATTCGCAGCTAGATACCAATCAAGAAACATTTCGGATCAAAGCATTAGCATTAGAACGAAATCCGTTGTCCGATCAATTTCCTTTGACCCTCTCTCCTATTGTGGGATTAACAGATAAAGGATTTGAAATTTCCATGGGCATCAAGCCAATTGACGGTTTTGCAAAAAAGAAATATGGCATCACTGAAACCCGCGATGTGGTAGATCCTACTTGGGAAATCAAACAACAGTTTAATGAGAACCGTAAAAATGTATCTAAGTTTGATCGCGATTACTATCTCGGCGATATTAAAACCAAATCCAAATACATTCGCATCCTCTGTCGAGATCATGAATATGAAGATGGGGATCGCATTAAGTTAATGCTCAATAAAGCCATCATTCATCCAAATATTATGCTTCGTAATTCGGCCTATATTATTGATATCGAATTAAAAGAAGGGTTAAACACCATTGAATTTATCGCCTTAAACGAAGGAAGCTCAAGTCCCAATACGGCCCAACTGAAGGTTTTCAACGAAAGTGACAGTCTCATTGGCTCTGGAGAATGGTTGTTGACAACGGGCTATAAAGCGAGCTTGATTGTACTGAGGGAGAGTTTTTAGTTTTAGATACGAGTTCTCGGTTCGAAAATTGCCTCCAACACATATAAAAAACAAGGGAGTGAACTCCCTTGTGAAAAGGCACTTCGATAATTTCTAAAGGTCAAGTGATTAACTCTTTACTGATTTTTAGGGTCTTTATCCAAAAATTTATATATTTGGAATAAGAACCTTCCCAAATCAGGTTCTGACTCTTATGAAAAACCTGCGCTCTTTTCAACAAAAGCATCTGTTAGTATCTCAACAACTTCTAAAAGGAGGTCGCTATCTTGTGGCGTGTTTAATAGGGTATGTCTCTCTAAATCTAAAAATTAACTAAATGAAAAAGAAACATGAGACACTTAACTATCATTCTATGTTTGATTCTAATTGGCTGTAAAAGCGAGTCAAAAACTGAAAGCGAAATTGATAAAACCGTTTATGAAATGTGGAATAATTTCACCAAATTAAATCTGGAATTCAAAAAAGACAAACTACCAGAATCTTGGTATTTTCATAACAATAAAGAAGATGCGAATCGATTAGCAAAATTGACTGTAAATGAAAAAAAGAAAACTTCTTCAGGTTTATACTCTTGGTATGAGGAAGCTAATGCTGATTTACCTAAAATAGGAACAAAACATATTATAACCAATTTTGATGGAAAAGCACAGGCAATCATTGAAATTAAAAAGGTAGATACAATTCCATTTAATTTAATATCTAAAAATTATGCTGAAATGGATATGGGAACAAAAATTGACGCCCTCAAAAAATGGAAAAAAGCACATTGGGATTTTTTTAAGAGTACAATGAAAGAAAGCGGAGATAAACCAACTGAAGATATGCTCATCGTTTGCGAATGGTTTGAAACAATTTGGACGCTAAAGAATTAATAAAAAAAATCAAACAATTAATGATAATAAATTTATTACCAATTTGGGAATTTATTTCATTACATTTGTATAAATAAAAATACTTTGAGAGTCATTGCGAAAAGAACTTTAAGAGAGTTTTGGATATTAAACCCAGACAGCAAGCAGCAGTTAATGGTTTGATATCAAGTAGCTACAAAAGCGGATTGGAATACCCCAAATGAGATAAAATCGCACTTTGCCTCTGCAAGTATCCTAGGAAATAGTAGAGTTGTCTTTAATATTTGTGGGAATAAATACCGACTGATTGTCGAAATCAACTTTCCAAGAAAATGGGTTTTTATCCGATTTATTGGAAATCACAAAGAATACGATGCTATTGATGCAAAAAACATTTAACATGGAAATAAAAGCAATTAAAACAGAACAAGATTATAACCAAGCTTTAAAAAGGTTAGAGATTATCTTTCACGCAGAAATTGATTCACTAGAAGGTGATGAAGCCGAAGTGCTTTCAATTTTAATTGAAAAATATGAGGAAAAACATTACCCCATTGCAATGCCAGACCCAATTGAAGCTATAAAGTTCAAAATGGAACAAATGGGAATGAAACAAAAAGACTTGGCAGAAATCGTTGGATTTACGAGTCGAGTAAGTGAAATACTTAATCGCAAACGTAAGTTGACACTAAGTATGATTAGAAAATTAAATACCGCTTTGCATATTCCAACAGAAGTATTAGTTCAAGAATATTAGAGAATAAACCTAGCTCACCTCACAAAAGGTTTCCTGAAAGTGAAAGGGAAGAACTTAGTATATTAAAAAATAATTAACTTTGTAGTATGGGAAATTTAACAATCACAACGAAAGTCTTAGAAAAAATTTTTGACCTTACTTCTTTGTTTGGTGTGTGGAAAGATGATAAAAGTTCTAAAAAAATAATTAGTGATATTAGAAATTCAAGAGTTGAACCTAAAGACAGTAAACAATTTTAGTGATTTTTTACATCAAATGATCCAAATTCACCTCATTGGTCGATTTACTTTGAGACAGCGCTACATAACTTTGGACGTTACTTAAATCGGTTATAAGAGCGAGTTTGGTTAAAATAAATTGTTCGTAGTCTTCTATATCCACCAACACTAATTTCAGTAAATAATCAAAATTACCCGATACTCGGTGGCACTCTACCACTTCAGAAAATCCATCAATGGTTTTGACAAATTTTTCTAAATAACTCCGCGTATGGTTTTTAAGAGATATCCCAGCAAAAACAGTCAGTTTTAAACCCAACTTTTTTGAGTTTAAAATCGCAGCATATTTACTAATAAACCCTCTTTTCTCTAGTTTTTTAATACGATCAAAAACAGGTGTTGTGGTCATTCCTAAGAGGTCGGCAATGTTTTTTATAGTACGGTTACTATTTTGTTGTAACAGCCTTAATATTTCAATATCGGTTTTGTTGAGTTTTTCGAGCATCTAGAAAAAATATAAATTAATGGTTAAATAATCACCTGTAAAAAGAATAAAACACTTTATTATTGCGAAAATACATATAAATATTCTTATTTAGAAACTGTTTTAGTAATAAACAAATAATTAACTCATATTATATTTAGATTTGTTCTTGTCAGTTATTTTAATATACATTTAAATTTTAACCTTATAATATGCCAAGATATCATACGTTAGGAAAAATTCCGCCTAAGCGACATACGGTCTTCAAGGACGAAAACGATAATTTCTATTACGAAGAGTTGTTTGGCACCATCGGTTTTGATGGCATGTCAACCTTAATGTACCATACGCAACGTCCAACCCAAGTTAAGGCCATCTTAAAATCTTACGATGTAGCCCCAAAAATTGCGGTGTCAAAAAACATGAAATCCTTAAAACTTGAAGGCTATCAAGTAGCACCCGTAGATGATTATTTAGAAAGTAGAACATGTGTTTTGGTCAATAAAGATTGTCAAATTAGTTTGGCAGCTCCTAAAGAATCGTTAACCAGTTATTTTTATAAAAACACCGATTCTGACGAAGTGTTATTTATCCATGAAGGTTCAGGGAAACTGAGAACCAATTTGGGAAATATAGAATTTAAGTATGGAGATTACCTAGTGATTCCACGAGGGATCATCTATCAAATTGAGTTTAACGATGCGAACAACCGTTTATTTATCGTTGAATCCAAGAGCCCCGTGTACACGCCAAAGCGGTATCGAAACTGGTTTGGGCAGCATGTAGAAGGCGCGCCTTATTGTGAAAGAGACCTCCACCCGCCTACCGAACTTGAAACGTTTAATGAAACAGGTGATTTTATAATCAAAGTAAAAAAACAAGACACCATACACGAATACGTCTATGCAGCGCACCCATTTAGTGTGGTTGGTTGGGACGGCTATAATTTCCCCTATAAGTTCTCTATTCACGATTTTGAACCTATTACAGGGATGATTCATCAGCCCCCACCAATACATCAAACATTTGAAACAAGCAGCTTTGTAATCTGTTCGTTTGTGCCTAGGTTGTATGATTACCACCCAAATTCGGTGCCGGCTCCTTACAATCACTCTAATATCGATTCTGATGAAGTGCTCTATTATGTCGATGGTGATTTTATGAGTAGAAATGATATTAACAAAGGAAGTATCACCTTACACCCTGCGGGAATTCCTCACGGACCACACCCAGGAACTATGGAAAAAAGCATCGGTAAAAAAGAAACTTTTGAACTCGCGGTGATGGTGGACACCTTTAGTCCATTGATGGTGACCGAAGAAGCCATGAAATTACAAAACGAAGATTATTATAAATCTTGGATTTCAGAATAATAAAATTAAAAAATTAACGGATATGAGTAAAATAGAAAATGTAGAATACGGATTGGAAAAAATATTTGAAGAAGCACAAGATTTTCTTCCGTTATTAGGAACTGATTATGTAGAATTTATTGTGGGTAATGCAAAACAAGCAGCCCACTTTTACAAAACTGCTTTTGGATTTCAATCGCATGCATATAAAGGATTAGAAACAGGATGTAAAGATTATGCGTCTTATGTTGTAAAACAAGATAAAATAAGAATCGTATTAACCACTCCACTTAATCCAGATTCATGGATGAACGAACATTTATCTAAGCATGGTGATGGGGTAAAAGTTGTTGCTTTGTGGGTTGATGACGCTAAAAAATCATGGGAAGAAACGACCAAAAGAGGTGCAAAATCTTATATGGAACCAACGGTTGAAAAAGACGAACATGGCGAAATAGTGAGAGCTGGAATTTATACCTATGGTGAAACCGTTCACATATTTGTAGAAAGAAAAAACTACACAGGGGTGTTTTTACCAGGTTATAGAAAATGGGAATCAGAATACAATCCTGAACCTATGGGTCTTAAATTTATAGATCATATGGTAGGGAATGTAGGCTGGAATGAAATGGATATCTGGGTAAAGTATTACGAAGATGTTATGGGCTTTGTAAACTTCTTATCTTTTGATGATAAGCAAATTACAACAGAATACTCCGCATTAATGAGTAAAGTAATGAGCAACGGAAACGGAAGAATTAAATTTCCAATTAACGAACCTGCAGAAGGAAAAAAGAAATCTCAAATTGAGGAATACTTAGACTTTTACAATGGCCCAGGAGTGCAACATATTGCTGTTGCCTCAAATGACATCATTGATACGGTAGCAAAAATGAAAGCTAAAGGGGTTGAATTTTTAAGCACACCACCCGACGACTATTACAAATCTGTTCCAAAAAGACTTTCTGATCACAACCATGAATTAGAAGAAGATATTGAAAAATTAAAATCCCTTGGGATTATGATTGATGCAGATGAAGAAGGGTATTTATTACAAATATTTACCAAGCCTGTAGAAGACAGACCCACCTTGTTTTTTGAAATCATTCAAAGAATGGGTGCTAGAGGGTTTGGTGCTGGAAACTTCAAAGCCCTATTTGAATCTATCGAAAGAGAACAAGAAAATAGAGGAACCCTTTAATTGGATATTTTAATGCCAACAGCCATTCATGGACATACAATGCAGTTTAACAGCGTCACTGAAAAGTTACCGAAGCATCTTCATAAGTTTATAGTACAACAACCTTATGAGGACTATACGGCTCAAAATCAAGCGGTGTGGCGGTATGTGATGCGCTTAAATATTAGTGTTTTAAAACAAATTGCACATAAAAGCTACAGCAGTGGTCTAAAAAAAACGGGGATTGATGAGGAGACGATCCCTAAAATGGAAGGCATGAATCGCATTCTGAAAGACATTGGATGGGCAGCAGTTGCTGTCGATGGATTTATTCCACCCAATGCCTTTATGGAATTTCAAGCCTATAATGTGCTCGTAATTTCTTCTGATATTAGAACCATTGACCACATCAATTATACGCCCGCACCGGACATCATTCACGAAGCAGCAGGACATGCGCCTATCATTGCAAATCCGGAATATTCGGAATACTTAAGGCGCTTAGGAGAAATTGGCTGCAAAGCCATCTCCTCACCCAAAGATGATGAGATGTATGAAGCCATTCGACTTTTATCCATTTTAAAAGAGAATCCAAATTCAACGGAAACGGATATCCTTGAAGCGACCAAAGCCGTTAACTCCCTACAAGAAGAAATGGGCGGGCTCTCTGAAATGGCGAAAATCAGAAACCTCCATTGGTGGACGGTGGAATATGGACTGATTGGAACGCTCGAAAATCCAAAATTATATGGAGCAGGTTTGTTATCTTCCATCGAAGAAAGTCAGTTGTGTTTAAAAAAAGAGGTGAAAAAAATTCCGTATTCAATTGAAGCAGCCGAAGTCAATTTTGACATTACCAATACACAACCGCAATTATTTGTCATTCCTAACTTTGCAAGTCTTAGCTTTGTTTTAGAAAAATTTGCAAATACCATGGCGATACGAACCGGCGGTTTAAAAGGGTTGAAAAAACTGATTGTTTCCAAAAAACTGGGAACAATCGAATTAAGTACAGGCATTCAAGTGTCAGGAATATTTAACAACGTTTTAGACGCCAACAACACCCCTGTTTACTTTCAAACCAACAGTCCAACAGCTTTGTCTGTCAATGGAACTGAACTGATTGGACACGGTACTGAACACCACCCTAGTGGGTTTGGAAGTCCCGTAGGAAAATTAGAAGGCATCAATATTGCCATTGAAGATATGTCGCCAAAAGACCTGGAAGTTTATGGTATTGTTGAAGGTAAAACTACGAACCTCAGTTTTGAAGGGGGCGTAAAAGTGGTAGGAGAAATTATTACAGGAAAAAGAGACCTTCAGGGAAAAATTATTTTAATCACGTTTAAGAACTGTAGAGTTACCCATTTTGAGACCGTCTTATTTGATCCGAGTTGGGGTGTTTATGACATGGCCATTGGAAAAGATATTTGTTCCGCATTTGCGGGGCCTGCAGATTCAAATTCTTTTGAAGATATATACTCTATTTCAGAGACTAAAACCGCTAAAATTATTTATTCTGATAAAGAACAACAACTGCATCAACTGTATGAAATAGTAAAAAATCATAGAATTCAAAAAACAATGGATTTTGATTCTTTAGCAGGGGTTTTCAAGGAAGTTAAATCAAACTACCCTTCGGAGTGGTTAATCTTATTGGAATTGTATGAGCTGGTTTACGATAAAGATTTATCTTTAATAAATGAAATTCTTGAGCAGTTACTCACATTGAAAAAAAACAAATATTTTACCAAGCTGATCGCTGATGGTTTGGATTTAATTATTAAAAAATAACATATGCAATCTTGGATTAAAATTGATAATAATTCTGATTTTAGTATTTATAATTTACCCTTTGGTGTCTTTTCAGAATCCGATCACATCAAAAGAGTTGGTGTTGCTATTGGAGATAAAATAGTAGATGTATATGCCGCTTTTGAATTGGGTATTTTTAAAGATTTAGACTTTGATGTTTCCGTTTTAGAATCGGACTCCTTAAATGATTTTATCGCTTTAGGGAAATCGACTACCGTAAAAATCAGAGAATACATTCAAACCGAATTATGCAATGCAAATTCCGTACTGAAATCACACCCTTCTGTATTTATAAAACAAAGCTCCGTACAGATGCATTTGCCTGTAAAAGTCGGAGATTACACCGATTTTTATTCAAGCATTGAACACGCCACCAATATAGGCACTATGTTCAGAGATCCTGACAATGCCTTGTTGCCTAATTGGAAACATTTACCTGTTGGGTATCATGGTCGCGCTTCCTCTATCATCGTCAGTGGTGAAAACGTACACCGTCCAAAAGGACAAGTTGTTTTAGCTCCTAATACAGCGCCTGTTTTTCAAGCCTCTACGCGAGTAGATTTTGAATTAGAAATGGGTTTTATCATCGGGAAGTCAACCAAACTCGGTGATTCTGTTTCAACGGATGCAGCTGACGAGTATATTTTCGGAAAAGTATTATTTAACGACTGGTCGGCACGAGACATTCAAAAATGGGAATACGTTCCCTTAGGTCCCTTTTTGGCGAAAAGTTTTGCGTCATCTATGTCTCCATGGGTGGTGACTTTAGAAGCACTAGAACCGTTTAGAATTGATGGTCCTACACAAGAACCGACGGTTCTGCCCTATTTAAATTTCAAGGGGTCTAAAAATTATGACATTAATTTAGAAGTATCCATTCAACCTGAAAACTGCAAAGAAACCGTGGTAAGTCACTCCAATTTCAAATATATGTATTGGAATATGAACCAACAATTGGCGCATCATACCGTTAATGGCTGTAATATGAATGTGGGCGATTTAATGGCTTCTGGGACAATCAGTGGAAAAAGTCCAGATTCCTATGGCTCGATGCTCGAATTGTCTTGGGCAGGATCAAAACCAGTAGAATTAATTGAAGGTGGTACACGTAAATTTATTCAAGATAATGATACCGTGATTATGAGAGGTCATTGTCAAAAAGGTGAGATCCGAGTCGGATTTGGAGACGTAAAATCAACACTTTTAAAAACTACTTAAAAAAATCAGTATGTCAACCATAAAATCATTTGATCCTGAATTGTTAGAGACTAGAGACGTTCATAGACTGCTCTCCTCTTCTATTGCTCCAAGACCCATCGCGTTTGCGAGTACCATAGACGCCAAGGGCAATGTCAACCTGAGTCCGTTTAGTTTCTTTAATGTATTCAGTTCTAACCCTCCTATTTTGATTTTCTCGCCTGCAAGACGTGTGCGTGACAACACCACAAAGCATACCCTACAAAATGCAGAAGAAACCAAGGAAGTGGTCATCAATATCGTCGATTTTTCGATTGTAGAGCAAATGTCAGAAACGAGTAAAGAATATGATAAGGGCGTTAATGAATTTACTGAAACAGGACTGACGGAAGTCCCTTCGCTAAAAGTGAAACCCCCAAGAGTTATGGAATCTCCCGTCTCTTTTGAGTGTGTGGTTGAAAACATTGTTTCTCTCGGTGAACATGGTGGTGCTGGTCAATTGATCATCGCCAAAGTAGTACACATCCATGTCAAATCTGACTTGTTGGATGAAAACGATCAAATTGCCCCTTCAAAATTAGACCTCGTTGCACGTTTGGGTGGCGATTGGTACACACGAGTGACTCAAGAGAGTATGTTTAAACTTGCAAAGCCTAAAGGTTGATTTATTGGAAATTTAAATAGTTTATGAGATGCTACGAAGTCACAGACTTCTCAGAGTTGGGGGAAATGTTTTTTTTTATTACTTTTCTTTCCAATTGTTTAACTTCTTTCAAACAATTCTAATTCTAACTCTGCCAAATTCTTAAAACCTGAACACTTTAAAATTTTGGTAGCATAAAGGATAACCTCCATATACTCGTTTTCCGTTTCCATTTGTGTCCAAGCGGTTATTGCTCTCTTTTCTAAGCCTAATTCTTTTGCTTGTTTATTAAGGTTTTCTTGTATAATTCTATCTACAGGAAAATGTGGTGGTGTTTCTATTTTATCCATACACCATAGATATTTCAAATATAAATTGAGTAGTTTTTGACTTATGCCAAAGTTTAACTGCCCATTATTTAGCAAATAAGAAAACTCACTTTTTGCTGTGAATTCGCTAATACTTTTAATGTTACTAATATGCGTGTCTTTATCTACTGTTTTGGTAACATACTGCGTAAGTGCTATATTTTTGATAAAAATATGCAAAGCTTCTCTAAAGTGTTTACGGTCTTCTTCGTTTGGGGGTATCTTTTTATCATACAAATTGGCTCGTTGAACCCCCCCATTGTAGTAAGTAGCCAAATCTCTTTATGTGTAAAATTTTCTTTAATATGTTTAATCATTTTTATTGGGTATTAAGTTTTAAGAATGAATGTTTCATAGTACATTAATTAGCACCAAAGTGGTTCGTCTTGCCAATGAGGTTTCATTCCCAAAGCATTAGGATCTACATTTGGATATTTAATAAAAAGTGAATCTAATTTTTGAGTGAACGTATTTGTAGGCTCGATGGTATTCAACAAGTATTTCATTAAACACATATGAACATATAGCTTTGAAAACTCATGTTGTTTTGGAATATTTATTGCCTCTTTAATCCATGCATGGGGTGGTTTTGATAATAGTTTAACTGTACCAGGTAAATTCCTGTTCCATAGTCTTGAATGATGGGCGCAATAATTGCGTATTTGAGCAATAGATTGTAACCAACTTGGTAAGTAGGTATGATTCACGGCGCCATAAGATTTTGCAATCATATCTTTGGATTTTACGGTATGTTTCAAATTACCATACAACTTAGATAAGGCTCCAAAACTTGTTTGTTCTAAAGATTTCCAAGAAGGTGGGAAACGCTTATCATCCTTGTGTTTTTTTAAGTGGTTTTTAATCGTCGGGTCTTTTGATCTGAAAACTTCTTCTTCTAAATTTGACAATGTTTTTACCAACGCCATACTATCAATAAATAACTCGAAATTTTGAAACCACCAAGGGTCTATCTCATGAGAGAGATGATATATTAATTTAGTTCGTAAACTAATTTCTATTTTTCCAATTACCTCAAATAATAATAAACGTAATTCTGCATCAAAATTATAGAGTGCTACAACATCATCAAATTTGCTGTTCGGTTTAAAAACATGTTTGTTTTTATCAGATTGCATTACATACCAATATTCTCCCAAACGATAATAACTAATATGCGACAGGCAGTTTAAAACCATGGCGTCATTGTCAACTATTAAACCTCGGTCTTTTAATTGCTCTAGTTGCTGCTGTATGGTAAGGGCTGATTTTTTAAACATTTGTTATCAAATCTAATGAAGAAAAACAAACGTATATAAAGCAAAAGACACACCCTGGGACGCTGTTCTTATGATGTAGCGTGGTGTGTACTGTTGCAACAAAATTACAATTTTTAAACCATCTTATAATATTTTTTAACATAATTTATAAATATTAGCACCTTTTATTTATATCTATTCACAGGCTTCTTTAGACAAATAGCTGTTGCAACAAGCCTTTTTTAAACTGTTGTGTATCTTCTAATTGGGTGTTTACTAATTGTGTTTTAAGTATCTATGGCTGATAAGAAATTGGCGTATAAGTATTGTTTTTCGGAGAGGTATTTGTAGAAAATAAATCCAAGGATATAATCTCGAAATTCATCAGCATCCATCTTGCCTCGGAGTTCGTTGGCAATGCGCCACAATTGGGCTTCAAGTAGTTTTCTTTGTTCTTCAGACATTGATTTGGGGGATAAGTCAATATTCTATAAGTCTCAAATATAGATAAAATGAAAACCTGATATCCCTAAAATTAAAGAAATATGAAAAAAACTAAAAAAGAGTTTCGAAAGAAATTTGTATCGAAATATCAGTTTGATTCTAAAAAAACAAAACTACTTCCCAATACAGAAAGTAACTTTTATTGATAATCAATTAGTTACGCTAAATATGTATCAAAATCATATCATTTTACTGCAATAAATATAAATAAAACTCAAACAAAGTTAAGTAGACGTTTGTAGCTAATAATAGAGATAAAGAAATTAAACTAACTTAACCCCAATCCAACGGTTCATTAGTCGTATGCGATACGCTTAACTCTACTAATTGGTAATGGTAACTCAGTAGCTTCTACTTTGTAGCTTTCATTGTACAGTAAGATTGAAAAAAAACCTCAAAAAACCTCAGCTAAAACTAAATAAACTAGCCCCCCTATTACTTTTAAAGTCGGTTTCTTTTTTGTTGTATTTGTGTAAAATAGATATATAGCCCCACGGTTTTGTATAACTAATTACATTATATTTCATAAATTGAATTACATTTGAATAACCAATTTGATTATTCATGAATAAACTTTTATTTATTTTTTTGACAGGCACTTCAATGAGCTTCGGGCAAACACTCTCCGTAGGGCCTAATAGCTCCATAAATATTAATTCCAATAGTTCTCTTTCAGTCGATGGCTTAGAACTTGCGCCCAACGAAGCCTATACTATTTCAGGCCCCAATACTTTAGACCGTTCTAATGTACCTATTGTTGTGGGCGATAATACAAGCATCAATAGAGTCTACGAATTATCTGCTGAATTGTCTAACTATTCTGGAATACTCAACTTCAAATACTTGGAAAGCGAACTCAATAGCATATTGGAAGCCAATTTGGTATTAGAAGTCCAAGCCGTAAATGGCGATTGGACGTCTGTAACAGCGAGTATTGATGAAGCCAACAACTCCTTAAGTTATGATTTCACGGAACTTATTGGCTTTAGGTCTGTCACGGCCAGTGATGTGTCGGCAACGCTAACCGTAAAACCCGTTTTATTAGATGGCTATGTACGTGTGTATCCAAACCCTACAACAGACTTTTTACATATTGTATCCAACACGGCCCAAAAAGCCACGTTGTTTAACACAGCGGGCCAAAAAATATTAGAGACTAATAACTCTACAACGTTAGATGTCATAGACCTACCTTCAGGAGTTTACTTATTAAACTTACAAAATACTCAAAACCAAATTTCCACTTT
>CAWVRW010000031.1:0-26247 GCA_963933105.1 uncultured Formosa sp. | reverse complement strand
AACTATATACTAGAGTTTTATACTAAACAGTCCACTTTGGTTTGACGGATTACACATCTAAACTGCATCACTCTAAAAAAATAGAGCGTTAAATATTTAATTTATAAAATTAACGTTCATCATAAAACAACTTAACCCCACAATACCATGAATAAATTAATTTACCTACTTTTTGCCTCTTTCATGCTAATTAGCGTTACAAACTGCTCTAGTACTGACACTGAAACTGTTAAAATAACAGACACCGATAATGATGGCATCGCTGATGCTATGGATAATTGTCCAAATAATGCAAATCCCAATCAAGAAGACAGTGACGGAGACGGCGTTGGAGACGTCTGTGATAACCCGCTCTTCGAAGTCTCCTGACTTCGAAGGAAATAAAAAGATTAGAATGGATTACAATCAAAATATAAGAGGAATTATATAAATGAAGCTACAATAAAAATCGAAAATTCGACGTAGTCAAACTTAGCGCAACTGCTGTGACCACTCCCTCTACATCAACATCTCCAAAAACTCTTGTTCAGAAATAATAGGCACTTTGAGAGTTTCGGCTTTGGTACGTTTGCTGGGCCCCATATTGGCACCTGCCACTACATAGGAGGTTTTGGCTGAAATAGAACTTACCACCTTTCCACCATTGGAATCGATGAGCGCTTTGAGTTCGTCACGAGAGACCGTTTCAAACACGCCAGACACCACAAAACGCAATCCTTCTAACTGCGTGGTTTGATTGGACAACGCTTCTTCTGACAGTTGTAGTTGGAGGCCGTATAAAATCAAACGGGACACCATTTGAACATTCGCTTCCTTACTGAAAAAGTCCACCACACTTTCGGCGATTCGAATACCGATTTCGTCCACCGTTTCTAAATCTTCCAAAGTCGCTTTGGACAAAGCTTCTATGGATTTATAATGTTTGGCTAATTTTTTCGCCACCGTTTCTCCTACATAACGAATGCCCAGTCCAAACAAGACCCGTTCAAAAGGGATGTCTTTAGACGCTTGAACGCCGTTGACTAGGTTGTCGGCACTTTTCTCTGCCATTCGGTCGAGATGGATAATTTGATCGGTTGTCAGCTCGTATAAATCGGCATAATCAAGGATCAGTCCTTCATTGACCAATAAGGCCACCGTTTCGCCGCCCAAGCCTTCAATATCCAAAGCTTTTCGGGAAATATAATGTTGTATGCGTCCTATAATTTGAGGGGAACAGCCCTTGTCGTTCGGACAATAATGATGCGCCTCCCCTTCTTTTCGAACGAGTGGTGTTTCACATTCTGGACAGGCGGTGAGGTACACCGTTTTTGGTGTGTCTGATGTACGACGGTCCAAATCGACCCCCATAATTTTAGGGATGATTTCGCCTCCTTTTTCGACATAGACCCAGTCGCCCACACGGACGTCCAGTTTTTCTATTTGATCGGCATTGTGGAGCGAAGCACGTTTCACGATCGTTCCTGCCAATTCCACAGGCTGAAGGTTTGCCACCGGCGTAATCGCACCCGTTCTTCCTACCTGATATGAAATGTGTTCGAGCCGTGTAGAAACCTGCTCTGCTTTAAATTTATAAGCCATCGCCCAACGGGGGGCTTTGGCAGTATAGCCCAACTCGGCTTGTTGAAATAAACTGTTCACTTTCACCACAACGCCATCTGTTTCGTAAGGCAATTCGTGGCGGTGGGTGTCCCAATAGTTGACAAATTCTAACACCCCATCAATGGAGTCGGTAAGCTTGGCAATGGTGGGGACTTTAAACCCCCAAGAGCGTGCTTTTTCAAGGTTTTCAAACTGGGTTTTTAAATCGGTATTTTCGCCAACAATGCTGTACAACAAACACTCCAAAGGACGTTTGGCAACCTCGGCACTGTCTTGTAATTTTAAACTTCCTGAAGCGGTGTTTCGTGGATTTTTATAAGGTTCCTCCCCTGCTGCAATGCGCTCGGCATTCATGGTATTAAAGCCTTCAAAAGGAAGAACTATTTCACCACGAATTTCAAATTTGTCTGGATAGTCGCCTCGTAATTTCAGAGGGACGGATTTAATGGTTTTGATGTTTGCCGTGACATTGTCACCTTGCGTACCATCGCCCCGTGTCAACGCCTGAACAAGCAGACCATTTTCATAGGTGAGACTGATAGACGCTCCGTCATATTTCAGCTCACAAGTATATTGAATGGCACCATCGACCATTTTTCGCAAACGGGTTTCCCAATCCATTAAATCTTCTTTGGAATAGGAATTGTCTAAAGAGTACATGCGCTGTGCATGCACAATAGTTTCAAAATTTTTAGTGACAGCTCCGCCCACTCTCAGGGTTGGCGAACTGGCATCATAATACTGTGGATATGCTGCTTCTAAGTCTTGGAGTTGTTTCAACTTAGTGTCAAACTCAAAGTCAGAAATGGACGGTTCATCCAAAACATAATAGTTATAATTATGCTGACTTAGCGCCTCTCGAAGTTGTGAAATCTGTTCTTTAATATCCATCAAAAAAAATAATCGGTCTTAATATTTAGCTCTACAAGATATAAAAATGAGCGGTATCTAAAAGGGAAATACAGAGAATTTATCAGCAATTTAGTCAACAAAAAATCAACGCTTGGTAGCGCACATCATTCTATTTTTTGCAAAAATATCCGCTTTTAGTTGAACGTCTTCAAAATCGTCCGAAGAAAAAAGTGCCTTTGTTTCAGTTCCTAAATATTCGTTGATTTCAAAATAGAGCAAACCGTCTTTTTTAAGGATCTGCTGACTCAACGCGACTATGGCCTGATAAAACACTAAGGGGTTGTTGTTTTCAACAAAGAGAGCCAAATGCGGTTCGTGCTCCAACACATTGGGAGCCATGTGTTCTTTTTCAAGCTCACGAACATAAGGCGGATTGGACACGACGATATCAAACTCCAATTCGGCAGTTGTCCATTCCAAAACATTCGCTTCGATACACTTCAATTGCACCCCATTTTGTTGGGCATTGTACTGAGCCATTTCCAAAGCCGCAGGGCTCACATCCAAGGCATAGACTTCTGCATTGGACAAGTGCTTAGCCAAACTCACAGCAATGCAGCCAGAGCCGGTACCTATATCTAAAATTTTAAGAGGTTTGTTAGGATCTGCACCTTTTAAAATCCAAGCCACCAATTCTTCAGTTTCAGGGCGTGGGATCAATACATTGTCATCGACTTTAAATTCCAATCCAAAAAAGGAGGTGGTTCCTAAAATATACTGAATGGGCTCATAGGTCAATAAACGACTGATGATGGTTTCAAAATATTCGAACGTTTCGGGAGTAATGAGGGTCTCTGATTTTAGGCTCACATCAATGCGTTTGAACCCTAAATGATGTTCGCAAACTCTGTGAAAAAACGCACCTATTTCATCTTTAGGATAATAGCCTAAGAGTCCATTTTGAAAAAAATTGTGAAGTGATTTTAATTGCATTATAAGGTTTTTATCATTCGAACGCCGCAAGAGCTGTGGCCCGTGTTTCCCATTGAAGTCTCTAAATATTCAAATCCGTATTGTTTATATAATTTCTGAGCTGTTTTAAGTTCTGAAAGCGTTTCTAAATAGCACTGCTTGTACCCCATCGATTTGGCAGCATCCAAACAAATTTCTAAAAGTTGTTTGCTGTACCCTTTCCCTCGTACATCTAGTGATATATACATTTTTTGAAGTTCACAAATGGATGCATCTTTGCTGTCTAATACTTTAATTCCAGCGCCGCCCTTCACTTCGCCTGCGTCTTCCATCACAAAATAAACGGCCTTTTCTTCTTGATAGGATTCAAACATTTGCGTGGTTTCAACATCTTCGTAAACAGTCCCTGTCAAAGGAAGTTGAAGTTCTCTAAATATGGATTTAATGACGGATTCGATTTGTGAATTATCGTTAAATTGAATTTCTCTAATACGCATGTTGTGGATACCGATTAATAAATCTTATTTTTGTTGTTCGAAGATACATATAATACCCAAAAAAATAATGAAAAAATTTACGATCCTCGTCTTAATCTTTTTGACAACGAGTTGCGCCATCAAGCAGAAACCTGTATTTATTAAAATAGACAGTATTAAACTTGTGGAGGCTAATTCTAGAACACTGACGTTGAGCGCGGATGCCCTTTTTAACAATCCAAATGCGGTCGGTGGCCGACTGAATACCGAAGGGGTCACTGTGTTTGTAAATGATGTTTTAATGGGAATCGTCCGTGCAGAAGAATTTAAAGTCCCTGCAAAAGATGATTTTAGAGTGCCACTTCAAATTGAAGTCAATACCAAGGACCTTTTAAGTAAGGATCCAAATGGGTTGTTAGGCGGCCTTCTAAACAGTGTTTTGAATCGCACTTTAAAAGTCAAGTATGAAGGGGTTATTCAGTTTAAGGCCTTACGTTTTACGTACACATATCCAATTAACAAAACAGAAACCATTAAAATTAAATTATAATCACCCACGAACATTACATAGCACGTTGTATTGAAATCGCCAAAAAAGGCTTGGGTTCTACGGCTCCCAATCCGATGGTGGGCTGTGTGATTGTGGTGGATGACCAGATTATAGCAGAAGGCTATACAGGACCTTACGGAAGTTCGCATGCAGAAGTGAATGCCATTAAGGCTGTCAAAGATCCAAGCGTTCTCACGAAGGCTACATTATATGTCACCTTAGAACCCTGTGCGCATTTTGGAAAAACACCGCCTTGTAGCGATTTGATTATTGCACATAACATTCCAAGAGTGGTGATTGGATGTTTAGATGAACACGAAAAAGTGTGTGGCAAAGGCATCGCAAAACTAAAGGCTGCTGGATGTGACGTCCTTGTAGGCGTTTTGGAGCAAGAATGTAAAACCCACCACAAACGCTTTTTTACGTACCACACTAAAAAGCGTCCTTATATTATATTAAAATGGGCCGAAAGCAAAGATGGCTTTATCGCACCCCTATCAAAATCTGAAACAAAACCTGTGTGGATTAGCAATGCATACTCCAGGCAACTGGTGCATCAATGGCGCGCAGAGGAACAAGCGATCTTGGTTGGCGCAAATACAGTGGTGCAAGACAATCCGAGTTTGACCACCCGTGAAGTGGAGGGATCCAATCCGATCCGCATTGTCATCGACCTAAAAAATTCTTTAGCAGATTCCTATCAGGTGTTTAATTCTGAAGCAAAAACCATTCGGTTGACTTCTCATGAAATTAATATCCAAAACCCACTGGCATCTGAAGTTTGTAAGGCTTTATATGCAGAGCATATTACGTCCGTGATTATTGAAGGGGGACAAAAAACACTGCAAGCATTTATTGATGAGAGTCTTTGGGATGAAGCACGTATTTTTTCAAGTGAGCTCAATTTAAATGACGGGATCTCAAAGCCTCAAATTAAGGGTTCATTACTTTCTGAAACACAGCTTACTTCTGATTGCTTAAAAATTCTTGTAAATGATTAATACGCTTATATTTGATTTTGGAGATGTGTTTATCAACTTAGACAAGCCAGCGATTGAACGCTCGCTGTTCAATCTTGGAGTGACTTCCATTACAGAGGACATGCTTCAGACCGCCATGCAGTATGAAAAAGGGTTGATAGCTACTGACGATTTTGTGACTGCATTCACAGCTAAATATCCATCCATTTCAGCCGAAGAATTTAAAAAAGCATGGAATTCAATTATTTTAGAGTTTCCCGAATACCGTTTAGAGTTTATAGAAAATCTCTCTACAAATAAAAAATACAAACTTATTTTACTCAGCAACACCAATGCGCTTCATATTGAACAAGTCATAGAAAACATGTCTTTATATAGGTATGAACGTTTTAAAAGCTGTTTTGACAAATTCTATCTTTCACATGAAATACACTTCCGAAAGCCCGATGCATCCATTTATGAATTTGTATTAAAAGAGAATCAACTGGAAGCCGCCACTTGTTTTTTTATAGATGATACCAAAGAAAATACAGAAGCAGCAGCCAAACTCGGCATACATACTTGGAACAATAACCCTGAAAAAGAGGATGTTATAAACCTATTTGACAACCCTTTATTTACCAATTCATAATGTCAGTGTTGACTTATAAAACCATTCTCAAGCCTTCTGAAGAAGTTCTTTATAAAGACAAAGGGAGTAAGTTTTATGGCTACGCATTTCCTCTAAAGGCGGTAGAAGAATATAAAGGGATTATAGAAAAACTTAAACAAAAACATTCCAGTGCGGGTCATTTTTGTTTTGCCTACCAATACGGCATTGAAACCCCCTATTACAGAGCTTCAGACGATGGAGAGCCTTCCAATAGTGCAGGCATGCCAATTTATGGACAATTACAAGCATTTGAAGTTACTAATGTTCTTGTGGTCGTGGTTCGTTATTTTGGCGGTACAAAACTTGGCGTTGGGGGCTTGATAAGCGCCTACAAAACCACGGCGAAATTAAGCTTAGAGGCCAGTGCCCTAAAACAACTGGATATTTTGATCGCCTACAAACTAAGTTTTGAATACAAAGATTTGAGTCAAGTGATGCGAATTATTAAAAAACAGCAGCTCATTTTAAAATCTCAGCGGCTTGAAATGGAATGTGAAGTGGAGATTTTGGTCAAAAAAAGTGGCGAAAAAAGCCTTCAAACTGCTTTTGAGGCCTTTCATAAAATTAAAGTTGAAATTTTAAACGATTAAATTTGCAGTTTATCTAAAATATATTGCGGACAACGCATCGGAAAATCGGACTTCATGTTAACAAATACCAATTTGGTGTTGGCCGTTGTGAGTAATTCGCCGCTAGAATTGTGAATTTCGTAAGCAAATTCGATAGAAGCAGTCGGTTGTTTTAAAAGTGTCGTAGATACCGTTAAAATATCATCGTAACGTGCTGGTTTTATGTAGTTTAAACTTAAAGACACCACTGGCAACATGACATCATTAGCCTCCATATTTTTGTAAGAAATCCCTAAAGCAGTGAGCCATTCTAAACGCCCAATTTCCAGATAATGAGCATAATTACCATGGTACACAACCCCCATTTGATCGGTTTCTGCGTATCTCACCTTAATCTTTGTTTGATGCTTATTCATTGTATTAATATTTGTACATTTATAGAAATTAAACATGAGGAAAAATTATTAAATAATCAATCAAATTTGATTTTTTTTTATGGAATTTTGTTCACATATTTGTACCATCAAAGACTGACAACCACTACCACAAGATTATTGTTATTTTTGATCACTAACTAAAAAAAAATAACTACTGAAATGAATAACACTGCGCAATCGGTCTGGGAAAACTGTCTAAACTTTATAAAGGACAACATTCAGCCGCAAGCCTACAAAACATGGTTTGAACCTATTGTAGCTGTAAAACTTGACGATCACGCGCTCAGTATTCAAGTTCCTAGTAAATTTTTCTACGAATGGTTAGAAGAACACTACGTAAAAATTTTAAAAGTAGCTCTTACTAAAGAGCTCGGCGTGAATGCCAAATTGGTGTATATCATCAAAATGGAAAATACGTATGGTAATAAACAACCGTTTACGGAGAAAATTCCAAGTTCGAATCGTTCGGCAGTCTATTCCCAACGCGTTGATATTCCCTTAAAAAATATAAATCCTGAATTAAAAAATCCATTTGTAATTCCTGGGATCAGAAACGTTAAAATTGAGTCTCAACTAAATCCAACGTATACTTTTGACAACTTTTTAGAAGGCGACTCAAACAGGTTGGCGAGAAATGCGAGTATTGCAGTGGCTAACAAGCCAGGAGGCACCTCTTTTAACCCCTTACTTATCTTTGGTGGGGTTGGCTTAGGGAAAACACATTTAGCGCATGCGATAGGGGTTGATATTAAAGATAAATATCCTGAAAAAACAGTGTTGTACATCTCCGCTGAAAAATTCACCCAACAATATATTGAGTCTGTTAAGAAGAACAATCGAAATGATTTCATTCACTTCTATCAAATTATAGATGTTTTAATTATTGATGATGTTCAGTTCCTTTCTGGAAAATCAGGAACGCAAGATGTATTCTTTCATATTTTCAACCACTTACATCAAAACGGGAAGCAAGTCATTTTAACAAGTGATAAGGCTCCTGTGGACATGCAAGATATTGAGCAACGCTTATTATCTCGATTCAAATGGGGATTATCCGCAGAGCTTCAAAATCCTGATTTTGAAACGCGAGTGTCTATTGTAAAGAATAAACTATACAGAGATGGCGTTGAAATGCCAGAAGAAATTATTGAGTATTTAGCCAAACACATCACATCAAATGTTCGTGAATTGGAAGGTGCTATCATTTCATTAATTGCACAATCTTCATTCAATAAAAAAGAAATCACACTTTCATTAGCGAAAGAAATCGTTGAGAAATTTGTAAAAAACACCAAGCGAGAAGTGTCTATCGATTACATTCAAAAAGTCGTTTCAGATTATTTCCAAATGGATGTGGATACCCTTCAATCCAAAACACGAAAGCGTCATATTGTACAAGCAAGACAATTGGCCATGTTTTTTGCGAAGAAATTCACCAAAGCTTCTTTAGCCAGTATTGGCTCTCAAATTGGGAAACGCGATCACGCTACGGTTCTACACGCTTGTAAAACGGTTAATAACCTCTCTACAACAGATAAGCAGTTTAGAAAATACGTAGAAGATTTGACTAAGAAATTATCCATATAACCACTGTTTTTGATTAAGACTCGATTGTTTACATACTTCAATTGTATACCAACTATCCGCTTAAAAAACGACTAATACTTCTAAAATAATGACTGGTAAATTATACTTAATTCCTACAGGTTTAGGCGACAACGCCCCTCTAGAAGTACTGCCTATTTCCATCAAAAAAGTCATTGAAAACATAGACACTTATATTGTCGAAAATGAAAAGGCAGCACGTAAGTTTATAAAAACGGTAAGCTCTGGAAAATCTCAAGCGAGTTTGAATTTGTTTAGTTTAAATAAGTTTACGGACCCTTTAGAAATCCCTTCTTTTTTAGAAGAATGTCTCGCAGGAAACAGTATTGGATTGCTTTCAGACGCAGGATGCCCTGGCGTTGCAGATCCTGGAGCAGAAGTGGTGAAAATAGCCCATAAGCAAAACATTCAAGTGATTCCGCTAGTAGGACCTTCTTCTATATTGTTAGCGATGATGAGCTCTGGAATGAACGGACAAAACTTTGCATTTAATGGCTACTTACCTATTGACAAAGCAGAACGGAAATCTAAAATAAAACAACTTGAACGACGTTCTTTTGAAGAACATCAATCTCAGTTATTCATAGAAACACCTTATAGAAATAATAGTATTTTGGAAGATTTGAGTGCTGCCCTAAGCCCAGACACTCGAATTTGTGTGGCTTGCGATCTGACACTACCCTCGGAATATATCAAAACGCAAACGGCGAAAGAATGGAAACACTCCAAAATAGATTTCCACAAACGCCCCGCTATTTTTATTATTCAGAAAGATTAACTCTTGATTTTTTAAGAGGGGTAATAAAAGAAGTATCATAGCCCGAAAACTTACGCATATACGATAGAATGTCAGTCCCATAGGCATCCGTAAAACCCAATTCACCATAGCTTCTTAAATAGAGTTTCACACTCCCCGGCCCTGCTAGGTGAGCTGCGGCTAAAATTCCAGATTCGGTAATGCGTATGCCATCCATTTTTTTACCAACAAAACGTTTGATATCTCGTCTTAAAACCCATTTATTGCGTTTCGCATTGGCTAAAAAGGCTTTTTCTTGAAGTGCTGGATTTTTCAAAAAAAGTGCTGGGTTTTTTATCCCTAACAAGTCTAAAGTCGTCACTCCAAATTGATATTTCCCCAAGTATCCTAGCGTGTTTACAGCTCTATACTTTCCTTGTGATTCCTTGAACGCAATCGCTTCTTTAAACGCCACATACGAATTACCTAAAAACAGTATTTCTGAGTTGCGAGTTTTAAGTTTATAGGGGGGTATATCTTGGTAAACATTGTAATCTAACACCTCTGAAGTGACGGCATAGTCGTTATAATCAATTTGGGGTTGAGCTGAAAATGAGATCAGCAAGAAGATCGCCATGAGCAGCGGCACTACAAAATAAAAAGAATACTTTAAATTCATATCAATCTTGTTGATAACACTTGAGTAAAACTAAAAACAGCATAAATATACGTTATTTTCGAACCCCTCGACGGTTCAGATACGCTTGGTAATTTCTAGCATTTTGATTGTGTCCTCTTAGTGTTTTGGCAAATTTGTGAAAGCCTGGGTTTTCGGCATTCGCAGCAAAATAAAAATACGAATGCTGCTCATAGTTTAACACTGCCTTAATGGCTGTCAAGTCTGGCATTGCAATCAAGCCTGGTGGCAGGCCTTTATTTTTGTAAGTATTATAAGGAGAGCTAATCAATTTATGTACATTCAAAACACGTTTGATAATGGTGTTTTTATACTTTGGCAATTGATAGGCCGCATATTTAAGCGTCGGATCTGCTTGTAAGGGCCAAGCATTATTTAAACGGTTGATATAAACCCCTGCAATTCGCGGTTGCTCTGCAGCCTGTTTAGACTCTTCATGCACAATCGCTGCAAGTGCCATCACTTCGTGGGGCGTCAAGCCAATTGACTTTGCTTTTTCTAAACGGCTGGCATTCCAAAAACGGTTGTACTCTTTTAACATGCGTTTTCTGAAGGTCTTCGCAGACGTGTTCCAGAAAAACTCATAACTATTGGGCAAATACATCCCTAGGACATTCGCTTCTGTAAAATTATGAGACTCTAAAAACTCTTTATCTGTAAAAGCCGTAATTAAAGCGGTACTATCCGCCTCTATTTGACTCGAAATTCGAGACGCTAAATCAGCCAATGTATGCTGGTTATTGAAGGCGATTTTGATCGGTAAATTACGACTGCGAATGGAGTTAATAATATCATTATTGGTCATCCCTTTGGTAATCAGGAATCGACCCGCTTTGATATTATTCACATATTTCTTTTGCTTTGCTAAAGTTTCAAACGTTTCTATATCTTTTAGAAGCGGTTCTAAATCCGCACGAACCTCAGCGAAAGTCGCATCAGACCCCACAAAGATATAGGCTTCTTTGGAATTGAAACTCGTATTGGGAACGAGCATCACTGAGTAAATATAGTAGGAAAAGATTCCAGCCCCAACCAATCCAATTAATACAATGGCAATCGCTATTTTTTTAAAGTACATGATTTATAAATTGAAATAAATATTCGTTTTTGTAGCGTCCTTTATAGAACCGCCACTTTTTCTTAAGCCCTACTTTTTCAAATCCAACAGATTCAAATAAGCGAATACTTACATTGTTATCTTCTAACACATTGCTATACAATTGATGCAAACCTAATTTGTTAAAACTATAATCCATCAACACAGACAAGGCATCTTTTCCATAGCCCTTCCCTCTGTGTTTGTCCGATATTACAATGCTGACCCCTGCATGTTTATTTTGTAAATCAAAATCAAAAAGATCAATAAAGCCAATAGGTGCATTGGTTTTAGACGTAATCACCAACCGCAATTGTTTCAGTTTTTTAATATCATTTTGGGCAGTCTCTAAATATTTCTGCAACACATCCTTAGAAAATGGCGTTTCAATTTGACTTAATTCCCACAAAGACTCGTCGTTTTCTATACTGTATAAAAATGCTAGATCCTCAAGCACTAAGGCTCTTAGATTGATGTGATCACCTTCTAATATTACCATTCTAAATCCCCTTTAAAAACTTGCTTTGTAGGGCCACACAACCACACATCTGAATACGAAGAAGCGAGCGGCTCAAATCGAACTCGCAAATTACCTCCTTGTGCTTCTAGAGTGATCGATTTGGAGCTTGTTTGATTGGAATGATACATCGCAATAGCAACAGCTGTAGCTCCTGTACCGCATGATAAAGTCTCTCCTTCTACCCCACGTTCATAAGTACGAATCGCAAAAGTATCTTCATTAATTTTTTCGGCAAAATTCACGTTCACGCCACTTGAATCAAAAGGCGCACTGTGTCGGATTTTAGATCCCTCAGCGTTCATGTCAATCGCTTGCAATCCTGATTGAAGCGCCACATAATGAGGAGAGCCTGTATCGAGAATATGGTAATTTTCATTAGAGTTAACTGTTGAGACCTCTTGCATTTTCAATTCAACATAGGCATCACTAATACGTGCTAAGTGCGGGCCGTCAATGGCTACGAAATGTGTCTTATCTTCTATAATTCCTAAAAAATTTGCAAAGGCAACAATACAGCGACCTCCATTTCCACACATGGTACTTTCGTTGCCATCGGCATTAAAATACACCATTCTGAAGTCGTAATCAGATTCAGATTCTAAGAGAATCAAACCATCCGCTCCCACTCCTGTGCGGCGATGGCACAAATGCGCAATCAAATCTGAATTGTTTTTGTCAAACGCATCCAAACGATTATCGATCATCACAAAATCGTTTCCTGTTCCTTGATATTTATAAAATAAATGCTTCATATATAAAGACAAATATAAGAATATTAAACTGTAAGTTAAGCTGTTAAAACGTCGTTAAAATTGAATTGTGAATTCAATAAAAAACTAATTTTTAGGGTTATAGTAAAAAATTAAAAACAGAACACCATGAAAAAAATTCTCACATTAGTATGTGTTTCAGCTTTGGGTGGAGCACTAACCCTTGGGGTTTACAAACAATTTTTTGAAGACGCATCGACTCCCAAAGTTATTGAAAATCAAGCGACTGCTACCCTATTTCCTGTAAACTTAAATACGCGTCTGGACGGTGGAACCAATGTAGATTTTACAACTGCTGCGGACAAAACCGTGCATTCAGTCGTTCATGTAAAAAACACAACTCTTAGTAAAGGCTATACAAGTTTAGAAGATTTGTTTATGGGAAGACCTCAACAACAAGAGCAGATCGGAACAGGCTCGGGCGTTATTATTTCGCCTGATGGCTATATCATTACAAACAATCATGTCATTGAGGGAGCGCAATCTATTGAGATTACCACAAATGGCAATAAAACGTATGACGCAGAACTCGTTGGAACCGATCCAAATACTGATATTGCTTTATTAAAAATAGAAGCTGATGAACCCTTAAAGTATACCACATTTGGAGATAGTAATTCCGTTCGAATTGGAGAATGGGTCTTAGCTGTTGGCAACCCTTTTAATCTAAACTCTACGGTAACAGCTGGAATTATAAGTGCAAAATCCAGAGATTTATCGGGACGAAACACACAGTCGTTTATCCAAACAGATGCTGCGGTGAATCCCGGAAACTCAGGCGGTGCCTTGGTAAATATTAATGGAGATTTAATAGGTATTAACACTGCGATCTCCTCTCAAACAGGTTCTTACATTGGGTATTCGTTTGCCGTTCCTAGTAATATTGCACGCAAAGTCGTAGAAAATATTATGGAATTTGGAAATGTCCAAAATGGAATTTTAGGAGTGATTGGCGGCGAATTAAATAGTGAAAATGCTGTAAGATACAATGTCGATCAAACCGAAGGTTTTTATGTGACCGGAGTACAAAAAGGGACGGGTGCCGAAAGAGCGGGTATTCAAAAAGGCGATATCATCCAACGCATCGATGGGATTACGATTTCAAAATTTTCCGATTTAAAAGGGTTTCTAAATACCAAAAGCCCCGAGGATCAAGTTGAAGTTGAAATCCTAAGAGATGACGTCCCAAAAACCTTAACAGTGACCTTAGAAAAACTCACCACGATTGACATTCCTATCCTTGGAACGCTTCAGGAACCCTCAAAAGAAGCGCTAAATATCCTTGACATAGACTATGGTTTAAAAGTTTCAGAGCTCTCAGAAACCCACCGCGAAAATTGGGAATCTGATGGTATTTCTGAAGGAAGTTTTGTAACCGAAATCAACGATGTGAAAATTAATTCTATCAATGACGCCCAGAGAGCGTTGGAAAAATATTCAAATAAAGTGCTTAGAATCGCTATTGTAAAAATAATGGTGAAAAAGTAGTGTATCGATTTAGGTAAAACACTATATTTCTGTATTTTAAAGTCCATGATTCAATTTTTGAATGGTGGATTTTTTTTATTCAAAAAAGTTACGAAAACGTTTGAAATCTTCTATTTTTGCAAAAACAATTAAAACTCAAATTAAATGGCTTCAAAACCCACCTACGATTCCGAAATTGCATTCCAATCAGACCGCAGAAAAGCAGCGGTTGAACTTATTAAAATTCTCAGTGATTTGTGGTATGACAGTGCGATTGAATTGGTCCTATTTAGAAATCAATTAATGGATCGAAATGTCAGCGAGATTCTTAAACTTCACGAATACGCAGGCGAATTTGTCAATAAACCCATCTCAATTTTTGATTCTGTAGAAATGGCACAAGCCATTAAACTGCTCAATCTTCCAGCTTCTAAATTAGATATCGGAAAATTAACCTTTGAATATCACAAAGAAGAAGCCACAAACCATAGCAGCTCCGCCTTTCTTTCTAAAAAATTAAAAGGCGCAAAACAACAACCAAAACTGGAACCCAAAGATGTGGTACTCTACGGATTTGGACGCATTGGACGGTTGGTAGCCCGCGAATTGATGGGGAAATCTGGAAGCGGAAGTCAATTGCGACTTCGCGCCATCGTCACTCGAGATAAACTAACCCCCACTATTTTAGAAAAAAGAGCCGCATTGCTGCGAAGTGATTCTGTACATGGTGATTTTTATGGCACGGTTCGAGTGGATACAAAATTACAGGCGTTAATTATCAACGGCATGACCGTTTACATCATATCCGCTGCGAAACCCGAAGACATTGACTATACAGCCTATGGCATAAACGAGGCGTTGGTTATTGATAATACGGGGGCTTTTAGAGATCAAGAAGCACTGCAAAGACATTTGACGGCTAAGGGATCTAAAAAGGTATTATTAACCGCGCCGGGCAAAGGCATTCCAAATATTGTGCATGGCGTGAACCATTTAGAACACTCGCCAGATACCATCGATATTTTCTCTGCAGCCTCTTGTACAACCAATGCCATCACCCCAATCCTAAAAGTAATTGAAGATGCTTTTGGTTTGGTTCATGGCCATCTCGAAACAATTCATGCCTATACAAACGATCAGAATTTGGTAGACAATATGCATTCTAAATACCGAAGAGGACGTGCGGCAGCACTCAATATGGTTATCACTGAAACGGGGGCTGGAAAAGCAGTCAGCAAAGCACTCCCCTCTTTAGAAAACAAACTCACTTCCAACGCGATTCGAGTACCTGTTCCCAATGGGAGTTTGGCTATTTTAAACCTTGAAATCAATAAGAAAACGAGTCTCAAAAAAATCAATGAGGTCATTAAAACCGCCGCATTATCTGGCGCATTGGTGGAACAAATCAAATATGAATTCAACGACGAACTTGTTTCTAGCGACATTGTAGGCAGTACCGCACCTGCTATTTACGACAGCAAAGCAACCATTGTGAGTCCGAATGGGAAAAATATAATTCTATATATCTGGTATGATAACGAGTTTGGATACAGCCATCAAGTGGTGCGCTTGGCCAAATACATTGCCAAAGTAAGGCGATTCACCTACTATTAGAATTTTCAATTCATTATCTTTGCGCTTTAAATTTAGCAGATGCGCATAGACATCATTACCGTTTTACCAGAATTACTGAAAAGTCCTTTTGAGGCCTCTATATTAAAGCGTGCCATTGATGCAGGCTTGGTTAGTGTTCATTTTCATAATTTAAGAGACTATACCTCCAATAATTATAAGTCCATTGACGACACCCAATTTGGAGGCGGTGCTGGTATGGTCATGATGGTAGAACCTATTGATAAATGTATTTCTAAATTAAAATCGGAACGGGATTATGACGAAGTCATTTATATGACCCCCGATGGAGAAACACTCAATCAAGGCATTGCCAATCAGCTATCGATGAAAGGAAATCTCATTATGCTTTGTGGTCATTATAAAGGTGTGGATCAACGTGTACGCGATCAGTTTATAACCAAAGAAATTTCTATTGGCGACTATGTGCTTTCTGGAGGAGAGTTGGGAGCTGCCGTCCTTTGTGATTCAATTATTCGTCTCATTCCGGGAGTATTAGGAAATGAAACTTCGGCACTGACTGATTCGTTCCAAGATGGATTGTTAGCTCCGCCCATCTATACAAAACCACGTGATTATAAAGGATGGAAGGTTCCAGAAATTTTAGTGAGTGGGAATTTTCCAAAAATAGAAAAATGGCGTGAGGAACAAGCGTTAGAACACACCAAAACGCGGCGCCCCGATTTGTTGGAGGACTAAAACGCTGTCTGTCACAAAACTTTTTCTATAATAAAGTTTCTAGGTTTCACTTTTTACTTATATTTGCAGCCAATTTCGAGTTAACCTCTGGCGATCATCGCGAATGTTGTTTCGGATAAATATATAAAAAACCATTAATATGGAATCCTTAATTAAATTTGTTCAAGACGAATTTGTAGCAAAAAAAGACTTTCCAGAATTTGCAGCTGGTGACACCATCACTGTTTATTACGAAATTAGAGAAGGCGAAAAAGTACGTACACAGTTCTATCGAGGAGTGGTTCTTCAAAGAAGAGGCTCAGGAAGTTCTGAAACATTTACAATCAGAAAAATGTCTGGCACCATTGGTGTTGAACGTATTTTCCCTGTAAACTTACCAGCCTTACAGAAAATTGAAGTCAACAAACGTGGTAAAGTAAGAAGAGCTCGTATCTTTTACTTTAGAGAACTTACTGGTAAAAAAGCCAGAATTAAAGAAAGAAGACGTTAGTCAGATTTTCAATTCAAACACTCAAAAAAGCTCTAATTATTTAGAGCTTTTTTTTTGTCTTATTTTTTTTAATGGTGAATGATACATTTTAAAACTATTAATATTAGGTTTCCTTATAATTTTTCGAATTAAATTGCTCCATAAAATCATTGCAATTTCATATATTTGCACGCCTTAATTCGTGTAAGGCAAGACCTATTCTTACTGAAGATAAACTAAACTTTATTCGCCCATTATGGCTAACATTATTTATACCATCACCGACGAAGCTCCTGCACTTGCAACGCGATCGTTTTTACCAATTGTTAAATCGTTTGTCGAAAGTTCTGGCATTGAAATCGAAACAAAAGACATTTCGTTAGCGGCTCGAATTCTTTCAACCTTTGCAGAGTTTTTATCGGAAGACCAACAGGTTGAAGATGCCCTTGCAGAACTTGGTGAATTGGTCACCAAACCAGAAGCCAATATTGTCAAGCTTCCAAATATTAGTGCATCCATCCCTCAACTAAAAGCGGCCATCAGTGAACTGCAATCAAAAGGATTTGCAATTCCAAACTACCCCGATGCACCACAAACTGAGGATGAAAAATCCATTAAATCACGTTACGACAAAATCAAAGGAAGTGCTGTAAACCCTGTCTTGCGAGAAGGGAATTCAGACCGTCGTGCGCCAAAAGCTGTAAAAAATTACGCCAAGAAAAACCCACACAGTATGGGCCCTTGGTCGGCAGATTCTAAAACGCATGTCGCTACTATGACCGCTGGAGATTTTGCTCATAACGAAAAATCCGTCACGGTTGCCTCTGCTACAAATGCAAGCATTGTGCATACCGACACCAACAATCAAGCCACCACATTAAAATCAAATATTGCGCTTTTAGACGGCGAAATTATTGATGCGACAGTAATGAGTATTCAAGCCTTGAGAACGTTTTTAACTACTGAAATCAACGATGCCAAAGACAAAGGCGTTTTGTTTTCGCTTCACATGAAAGCAACCATGATGAAGGTCAGTGATCCAATCATTTTTGGACATGCTGTGCGTCTGTTTTTTGCCGATGTATTTGAAAAGCACCAAGCGACTTTTGATGAAATTGGCGTGGATGCTAATAATGGGTATGGAAATGTTTTAGAAAAAGTAGCGGGATTGGCTGCTGACAAACGTCAAGAAATTGAAACTGATTTTGCAAACGCGATCACCAATGGTCCCGATTTAGCAATGGTCAATTCTGATAAAGGGATTACAAACTTACACGTTCCTAGTGATGTGATTATCGATGCTTCTATGCCGGCGATGATCCGAACATCAGGACAAATGTGGAATGCAAAAGGCAACGCACAAGATACCAAGGCTGTCATTCCAGATAGTAGTTATGCTGGTATTTATACGGCTACCATTGATTTTTGTAAAGAAAATGGCGCTTTTGATCCGACCACAATGGGAACGGTTCCAAATGTGGGACTGATGGCTCAAAAAGCGGAAGAGTATGGATCGCATGACAAAACTTTTGAAATTCAATCCAACGGACGTGTCGATGTGATCGATGCGGATGGGACTGTTTTAATTTCGCACTCTGTAGAAGCTGGGGATATCTGGCGTATGTGTCAGGTGAAAGATGCTCCCATTCAAGACTGGGTAAAGTTAGCCGTTACACGTGCCAAGGCGTCTCAATTGCCTGCTATCTTTTGGTTAGATGCCCACCGTGCACACGATGCAGAACTGATCAAAAAAGTAAATACTTACCTAAAAAATTACGATACGAACGGACTGGATCTTCAGATTCTAGCGCCTATAGAAGCAACACATTATACGCTTTCAAGATTGAAGCAAGGATTGGATACGATTTCTGTTTCTGGAAATGTTTTAAGAGATTATTTAACGGATTTATTCCCCATCCTTGAGGTTGGAACGAGTGCTAAAATGCTATCGATTGTACCCTTAATGAATGGTGGTGGATTGTTTGAAACAGGCGCCGGTGGATCGGCACCAAAACACGTGGAGCAATTCACGAATGAAAACCATTTGCGTTGGGATTCATTGGGAGAGTTTTTGGCATTAGCGGTGTCTCTAGAGCATTTCAGTCAAGTCAATTCGAACCCAAAAGCAGCGGTTCTTGGAGAAGCCTTAGATGCTGCTACCGAGAAGTTTTTAGATGAAAAGAAATCACCATCAAGACGTGTGAACGAACTCGACAACAGAGGTAGTCATTTTTACCTTACGATGTATTGGGCAGAAGCATTGGCAGCTCAAAAGAAGGACGCTGAGTTAAAAGCAGAATTTACAGACATTGCCAAATCGCTCTCAGAAAATGAAGATACGATTGTCAATGAGTTAATTAGCATTCAGGGGCATCCGATTGAAACGGACGGTTATTACCTTCCAAATTCTGACAAAACAGATAAAGCCATGCGTCCAAGTGCGACACTAAATCAAATCATTGGATTGTAAAGTCACGTCAAAATATTTTGTTAAAAGCACCTTTTAGAGGTGCTTTTTTCTTTAAATTTGTATCCTAAAATTTAACCAATGACACGGCTCTTCTTTCTCCTATGTATAGGACTTAGTTTATTAGGATATTCCCAAGAAAAATACACCCTTAGCGGAACCATTTTTGAGGCAGAAGGACAAGAAACCTTGATCGGTGCCAACATCCTTATTTTGGAGCTTAAAACAGGAACCATTTCGAATGAATACGGCTTCTACTCGATCACCCTAAACGAAGGAACTTATGAAGTAACGGTGAGTACGATTGGGTACGGAACCTTCAAACAAACCATCACCCTCGATAAAAATATTTCTCAAAACTTCACACTGACAGAATCTTTAGAAGCTTTGGACGAAATTGTGATTGAAACTGACATTGAATCCATCGATATCAAAACACCCCAAATGAGTGTCAATTCATTAACGGCTTCCACTATCAAGCAAATTCCAGTGGTCTTTGGCGAAGCAGATGTGATAAAGGCGATTACGCTTTTACCGGGTGTTTCCAGTGGTGGCGAAGGCGCTGCGGGTTTCAATGTTCGTGGGGGAGCAACAGATCAAAATTTGATTTTATTAGATGAAGCAACCATTTTTAATTCCTCTCATTTATTTGGATTGTTTTCCGTATTTAATCCGGATGCGATTAAAAGTTTAAAACTATATAAGGGTGGGATTCCTGCCAAGTATGGAGGACGTGTTGCCTCTGTTTTAGATATCTATCAGAAAGAAGGAAATAAAAATAAATTCCATGCCAATGGAGGCGTTGGGATTGTTGCCAGTCGATTGTTGCTTGAAGGCCCTCTAAAAAAAGGAACAGGTTCGTTTCTATTGGGTGGTCGCGCCACCTATGCGCATTTACTTTTACCGTTGTTTGATGTCGATAATATTGCGTATTTCTACGATCTAAATACCAAGTTGAGTTATAAACTGAACGAAAAAAACAACATTTATTTATCGGGTTATTTTGGAAGAGATGTGTTTAATGTCTCGGACAGTTTTGAAAACACCTATGGCAATACGGTCGTGAATTTTAGATGGAATCATTTGTTTTCGGATCAACTTTTTTCTAATTTATCCGTTATCTATTCGGACTATTACTATGGATTGAATTTGAATTTTGTAGGCTTCAAATGGAATTCAGGGATTCAGAATATGAATATCAAATATGATTTTAAACAATACATTAACGACCGCTACAAACTGGAATATGGGGTTCATAGCACCTACTACCGTTTCAATCCAGGAATCATCAGTCCAAATGGCCCAGATTCTGGAATCAACAGAGAAAAACTGACGGATAAGTTTGCTTTTGAAAATGCGGTTTATATCGATGTGAATCAGCAATTAACAGAGCGTTTGGCACTGAGTTATGGCGCACGTTTGAGTTCCTTTTTAAGATTGGGGCAAGACGAACTTAATGTGTATGAAAACGACCAAGCAGTTGGATTTAACAGTGATTTACAACTCTATGAAAAAATAAACCCCATTGGAACTGAAAGTGAAGGTCATGGAAAGGTGATCAAATCCTTTCTAAATATTGAGCCTCGTTTTGCACTGTCCTACCAACTGAATGATGATACTTCTCTAAAAGGGAGCTACAACCGAATGACTCAGTATTTACATTTGCTTTCCAACACCAGTTCTCCTGCTCCTTTGGATGTTTGGACGCCGAGTGGGAAATTTATCCAACCTCAAATTCTGGATCAAATAGCGGTGGGGTATTTTAAAAATTATGATGCCTATTCTCTGGAAGTTGAAAGTTTTTATAAGATGATTAAAAACCGTATCGACTATATTGATGGCGCTAACTTAATTGCCAATAATGCGATTGAACAGGTATTGCTAAATGGCCGTTCTAGAGCGTATGGATTGGAACTCTTATTTCGGAAGAACAAAGGCCGCTTCAAAGGATGGTTTGCCTATACCCTCTCCAAATCGGAACAACAAACCAAAGGTCAAAATGCATCAGAACCAGGAATTAATAACGGAAATTGGTACAATACACCCTATGACAAAACACACGATATTTCCATCACATCGACTTATGATTTGACAAAAAAATGGAACTTGAGTGCCAATTTTATTTTTCAAACGGGACAGCCAACCACCTACCCCAACGGGCAATACAATTATAATGGTGTGGTGGTTCCAACATTTGAAGCTCGAAATTCAAGCCGCTTGGATGCCTACCACCGCTTTGATATATCTGGAACTTATACGCCCAAACCAAACAAGGTAAAAGGCTGGCAAGGCGAATGGGTTTTTAGTATTTACAATCTGTACAATCGAAAAAATACTCAATCGTTGAACTTTAGAGAAAACGAAGTGACGGGTCAAAATGAGGCCGTCAAATTATCCCTGTTTGGCGCCGTGGGAGCCATTTCTTATAACTTTAAATTTTAGAGCTATGAAACACATGAAAAAATTATTTATACTGATCGGTCTGGGATTCCTAAGTACTTCTTGCGAAGAAGTGATTCAACTCGATTTACCAACTGAAACGCCTCGACTCGCTATTGATGCATCGCTTCAAATGACACCTAATGAAACTTTGACACAAGTGGTGAAACTAAGTTTATCTGGTGGATTTTATCAAGAAGTAAATCCAATCGTGTCCAATGCTAACGTGCAACTGCTAGACCTCACAAACAACCAAACATTTGATTTTGTTTATGATGCTGGACTAGAAAATTACAGCTTGGACTTCACGCCTAGTTTTGATACCGACTATAAACTGCGCATCGTATATGACAATGAAACCTATGAATCGTCGGTGGAACAACTGATGCATGCGGTGCCTATTGACAATTTAGAACAAGGGGACGGTACACTGTTTGCAGGGGATGAAAAAGAAGTTTTAATTTCCTATACGGACAGTGCCGAACGCGATGATTTTTATTTATTTGATTTTGGACTTCAAAGGTATTTAGCGACAAAAGATGAGTTCTACCAAGGGAATGTATTTGTCTTTTCGCATTTCTATGAGGATTTACTCGCAGGTGACGAAGCGGTTGTTAAAATCATGGGGGTTGACGAGCGTCATTTTAATTTTATGACCATTTTGATTGAACAAACTGAAGACGGTGGAAATCCTTTTAGTACGACTCCAAGCACGGTGCGTGGCAACCTCTCTAATATGACCAATCCAGAGCATTTTCCGATGGGGTATTTTAGACTTTCTGAAACGTATAGCGCGAGTTTAATTTTAGAATAGCACAAAAGTGTTTCAAAAATTCTATTTTTGTGTATGACTTTTACAAAAACCACCGAACAGGATTCGCATTACAACCATCTTGAAAAAATGTCTATTAAAGATGTTTTAAACGTAATCAATCAAGAAGATCAGAGCGTTCCTAAGGCGGTCGCTTCTGCCCTTCCACAAATTGAAGCCCTTGTGGCGCAGATTGTAAACAACCTCGAAAACGGCGGACGTTTGTTTTATTTGGGTGCTGGCACCAGTGGACGCCTCGGAATTTTGGATGCTTCTGAATGTCCTCCCACTTTTGGAGTCCCACATGAGATGGTGATTGGATTGATTGCAGGTGGTGATATTGCCATCCGTAAAGCGGTTGAATTTGCCGAAGACGATACCCAACAAGGCTGGAAAGATTTACAAGCATATAGTATCTCCACAAACGATGTGGTAGTTGGTATTGCTGCTTCTGGCACAACGCCTTATGTGATTGCGGCACTGAAAGCCTGTCAGCAGGACAACATCAGCACGGGATGTATTACGTGCAACGAAGGCAGTCCCCTCGCCCAAGTATCGGATTACCCGATTGAAGTGGTGGTAGGTCCCGAAGTATTAACGGGCAGCTCACGAATGAAAGCCGGCACAGCACAAAAACTGGTATTGAATATGATCACCACTACCACAATGATTCAACTTGGAAAGGTGAAAGGAAACAAAATGGTGGACATGCAACTGAACAATGATAAACTAGTCGCCCGTGGCGTTAAGATGCTGATGGATCAGTTGAACCTCTCAGAAACGGAAGCACAAACCCTGTTAGAGACTCATAAAAACGTACGTAACGCACTAAAAAATTATACCAATGGAAACGCCTAGAACGAATAAAGACCTTTTAGTGGATGGACTTAAAACAATGGGGATGACCCTCTTCTTATTATTTTTAGGGCCATTTATTTTACATGCTGGATTTTCCAATCCCGAAAAACCACTTTACATCCCCTTGGTGATTGCAGGTGTTTTGATTTGTGGAGCCGCGATTTACTTTGGTTTTAAAGGGATCCGCACGATTATGGACAGCCTCTTTGGGCGGAAATAATTTTTTTTTATTATATTTACAACGGACTTAGACCTCAAATCTGATTCTTCATTTTAACCAATTCAACTTTTTAGTAAGCTATTAGAGTACTGTATTTACACAGTGGTGTGTGGGTATGCGACATATTCAAGAAACTGTTTTTGTTTCTTAGTTGTTGGACCGACAACACTATGAACCTAAACTTATAAATGAAAAAATATTTATACGATTATTATAAAACTAAAAGTTCAACAATACATGCCAATTTGGGATGTATTGTTGAACAAAACTCTGAATATAATGGAAATATGCACACCAAAAGGATATATACATAGTAGTTAGGGTACATTTACGAAAAACGAACATCATTAATGAGAATCATAATATTATCGACCATATTTTTTTTATCACAATTGACATTTTCACAGTCAATCGCAAGTTATAACACAAATGCTAACAAATACGACAAGAATGCCAAATTTGCTGAGATAATTGAAAAAACAAGTTTTTATAATTCGGACGGAATTCAAACGGAAATTGAACATAAAAACTTTAACAAATCAATGCAATTAACAATTCTTAAAAAATTCGATGATAAAAACAAATTGATATGGCTTAATATTTATAAATACGATAGTTTAAAAAGGAGAGTTAGACTTGATAACAAAAGATGGATAAACATAATTGGATATCAAACAAAACATACAGAATATAAATATGATTCAATTGGCAATTTTGTTCAGATAGATTATAATTCTCAAAAACAAATTTCGAATATCGCTCAATATTTCCTCGACAAAGAAAAAAACTTAATTAGACTTGAGAACTTTAATGGAAACGGTAGTTTAATTGGTTATGAAACTGCAAATTACGATTTAGAAAATAACGTTGTCGTCGTCAATCAATATAACAATAAAAACAAGCTGATTAATTCTAATAATAGAGCTATAAGTCATTCTGGAGAGAAAAAACAAAAGACTTCGAATAAATATAATGAACAAGGAGATTTAATATTTTACAAAAGAAATTGGAACGACAATGACAATGTTTGTTACACAATTGAATATAAATATGACAAAAATGGAAATTGGGTTTCAAAAAAAAGATATAGCCATATTCAAACTGAAAGCGGAAAGTTGAAAAAGAAAAAAACAAAAATGGTTAAAACGAGAAAAATAAAATATAGAGAATAAAAAACGTACCCTAACACCGTCTATAATTCATTGCTATTTAGTGTGTACTTGTGAAAGTCCTAGCGGATTTTCTATTCGGTTTATATTTGCTAAATTAGTGCTTAACCACGCAACTAACCATACACATCAACGTTATGTGCAAACTGAACAAAAAAATATGAATAAAATTTTGATAATACTATTGAGTCTAATTTCTTTTTCCATTTTCAGTCAAACTACTTACGAGATTAATGGTTTTTCTGAAAAATACAAAGGAAAATTGACTATTGAAAATGGTTTTGAGGATGATGTATTCAAGAAAGGTGAAATTTCAATTTATGATATTAATAAGAACATCATAACAATAAAATCGGAAGAGTTTACATTTGAATTGACCAGTGATGGAAACATAGAAACGGATATTGTAGAGTTACCCTATGGAAAGCAAAGTATTATCATTTATCAAGACTTCAATTTTGACGGTAAAAAAGATTTAGCGTTAATGGATGGACAATATAGTTGTTATCACGGTCCGTCTTTTCAGGTATATCTTGAAACAGGAGACGACTTGAAACATAGTCCTGAATTTACAAGATTAGCTCAGGAGTATTGTGGTATGTTCCAAGTTGATTATGAATCAGAAACAATTAATACAATGACAAAAAGTGGATGTTGTTGGCATCAATTCTCAGAATTTAAAGTTGAAGAAAACAAACCTATCCCAATAAAAATAGTTGAACGGGGATTTAGTCCAGATGGTCTTACTGAGGACTATGTAGAGAAAAACAGAATAGATGATACTTTGGTAGAGATAAAATACAGTTACCTGGCTGAAGAAATTGATATTATTGAAATGTATTCAATGAACTTTGAGAACGAAAAGAAGTTGAGTGTGTTTCGAGCTTTTGCTTTTGAAGATTATTTATTTTATGTATTTACAGATAAAAACAGTAAAATAGAATTACTTTACAGGGATGAATTTGTTTATAATATAAATAAAACCACCTTGACTTTTATTAACAAGAATGTAGAATACAAAATTGATTCAGGTGGTATTTTAGTAAAAACACCAAAAAGAAAAGTGTATCTAAAAGCAAAAGAGATTGGAGAAAACGTAACGCTATCAAGCCTCTCTGAATTGAAATTGAAGAATTTAAAAATAAAATAGTGTGCACATAACACGGTATATAAAAAATAGCGGATTTAGCGCTAAATCGAAAGTCTGTAATTATTAATAAACAATAGTGATAAACCGAAAATTGATGTCTTTTAATCCGCTACTTTTCATATACTAACCCTTAGCAACAATTAGAAATAAACAGTAGAAAAATAATATGAAAAATAATATGAAAAAAAGAATATTTAGATATTTAAAACATATTGCATTCACAATTATAGTATTGGGAGCGATTGGTATTTTATTTGGCTTATATCACGGTGCGAGCTTACATTATGGAGATCATCCTTGTAATCCGTCAAACCAAAGTGGACTGTTTAGTATAAAACTCTAGTATATAGTT
>CAWVRW010000030.1:0-26842 GCA_963933105.1 uncultured Formosa sp. | reverse complement strand
GAAACTTCACAAACTTTGGTGTTTTTGTTGAATTAGAAGAAGGTATTGATGGATTGATTTACATCTCTGATTTATCTTGGACTAAGAAAGTGAAACATCCTAGCGAATTTTGTGCTGTAGGAGATAACTTAGAAGTTGTTGTTCTTGAATTAGACGTAGAAGCTAGAAAATTAAGCTTAGGTCACAAACAAACAACAGATAACCCTTGGGATAAATATCAAACTGAATTTGCTTTAAACACTAAGCATACAGCCTCTATTGAAGAGCTTGTAGACAAAGGTGCTACAGTGAAATTCAACGAAGATGTTATCGCATTTGTGCCTTCACGTCATCTTGAAAAAGAGGATGGGAATAAGCTCAAAAAAGGCGAAGAAGCTGAGTTTGTAATCATTGAGTTCAATAAAGAATTCAAACGTGTTGTGGCTTCTCATACTGCTCTATTTAAAGCAGAAGAAGTGAAGCATGTGAAAGCAGCCGTTAAAAAAGCAGCAAGTAGTGCAGCAGAAGCAAAACCTACTTTAGGAGATGCTAATGATGCTTTACAAGCACTTAAAGACAAAATGGACGGGAAATAATCCCAACCAAGTCTTATAATTTAAAAGAGCCTTCTCATTGAGAAGGCTCTTTTTTTATGTTTAATTCTGAAATTATTTTACTATTTTTTGTGATCGGGTTTTTGATGCCATAAGGACAAATACTGACCGGTCGCCATTTTACGTGCCATGTAGATGGCTTTGTCCGCACGGTCGCCAACAAATAATTTGTTGATGGTTTCTACCCATAATTGCAGCCATTTGCCAAAATGCATTTGGTCTATTGTATAGTCTAAATTTTTGTCCACCTTAAGGTGTTTCTTTGTCGGACTTCCTTTAAATTTACGCACTCCAAATAAATTGGTTTCCCAAAAATCAGTCAATTTTATAAGATGTTGCGGCCATTCCTCTTCACTAATGTGAGCATTGAATATGGGACCTAACAAGTCGTCTTTTCTGATTTTAGAATAAAAAGTATGGACTAACAGACTGACATCTTCTCTAGACTCTATTTTGGACTCTATTGGATTCATAGCTATGGTTTTAAGAGGTCTCAGCGACATTTTCAACACGTTTTGCGCTGTCTAATTTTGAGAGTGATAAACGTATCACACTGTCTTTTAAGGCCGTTAAATCGTGAGGGATATTTCCTTCCAAAGCAATAACAGCTCCTTTTTCTAAAGAATATATTTCGCCTTCAACCCCAAAATCTATTGAACCTTCCAACACATGAACCACGATGGGAAAAGGCGTTTTGTGTTCCTTCATTTTCTGCCCTTTTGCGAGCAGTATTCTAATCTCTTTAGAGAAGGAAGTTTCTAAGATGACACTGGTGGTAATTCGATCGCGGTTAAACTGTAGGGCGTCGTTAAAGGATGCTGTTTTCATAACACATATAATTTGCTTAACTAAATTCGTTCAGAAGAATTGGCGTTGGGGCTTTTTCTAATTATAAATATACCAAAAAAAAGCCGCTTCGTTGTAGAAGCGGCTTAAAATGTTAATTAGAATTCTTAGGAATCAATCGATCCTAAGACACGTTTCATAAAGCTATTCAGAGCTTCTTTTTGTGGCGTGCCCTCCTTGATCATTTTATGTACTTCAAGTGCGCCGTACATATTAGAGATCAATTCTCCAATCACATCCAATTCTTCGTCTTTCAGACTTGGAACTTCGGTGAGTGCTTCTAAAGTTTCGAGGGTTTCAACGATGTAATCTTCGTCGTTTGCCTCAATAAATTGTGTTAAATGTTTAATTACTGGCAGTTTCATCTACAAGTTCTTTTAGCACGTCAAACTTATTGGTTTGCGTTTGGTTTATAAATTGACCTGATTTAAAAACTGCAAAAGTAGGCAAATTGTCTACCGTCGCGAGTTTTCTGCTTTCAGGGAATTTTTCTGCATCTACGATTACAAAAGTCGCATCTGGCATTTCAGACGCTAACTTTTTAAACTTAGGTTTCATAATTCTACAATTCCCACACCATGTCGCGGAGTATTGAACGACCACAAATGGATTGTTAGAAATTATAGCTTGCAGATTGTCTTCAGAAAGTTCTTGCATGATAAATAGTTTTTAGTGAGAAGCTAAATAGCTCGCAGTTCCTTTTGCATTTGGCGCCATAGCGTCTTTGCCTTCTTCCCAGTTTGCTGGACAAACTTCTCCTTTTTCTTGTACGTGTGTGTAGGCGTCTACCAATCTTAAAAACTCAGCTACATTTCGTCCAAGTGGCATGTGGTTGACACTTTCGTGAACGACGGTTCCATCTTCGTCAATAATGTAAGTTGCTCTGTAAGTAACGTTGTCGCCTTCTACAAGTACCACTCCCGTTTCTTCGTTGTAGGTTTCGTTTGAGATGTCTAAAATACCAAGTGTTGATGCTAAGTTTCTGTTAGAATCCGCTAAAATAGGGTAGGTAACGCCTTCAATACCACCGTTGTCTTTCGCTGTTGATAACCATGCAAAATGCACTTCTGGAGTATCACAAGAAGCTCCAATTACGATTGTATTTCTTTTTTCAAACTCAGCTTTCGCTGCTTCAAATGCGTGTAATTCTGTTGGACACACAAAAGTGAAATCTTTTGGATACCAGAATAAAAGTACTTTTTTCTTATTGTTGATTGCTTCTTCTAGAACGTTTACTTTAAAAGTATCGCCCATTTCGTTCATTGCATCTACGCTTAAATTTGGGAATTTTTTTCCTACAATTGCCATAATATCTTTTTATTGGTTATTAAATTGGTTGTTAAATTGATAAGCGCAAAGATAGGGTATGATCATTCTTATTTTAGTCTAGAAAAATTATAATTTCCTATAGGACTATAAGTATAAATGATTCTTGTAAAACGAAAGCTAATTAGGCCTTTTTGAGTTGTTTTATCTTGATAGAGAATGCCGCAAACAAGAGGGTCATAAATGGACTGATCCAATTGAAAAAAGCAAAGATAAAATAATCTGCAACCGAGACGCCTAGTACACCACTTTGATAAGCACCACAGGTATTCCAAGGCACTAAGACAGATGTAACAGTCCCAGAATCTTCAAGTGTACGGCTTAAGTTTTCAGGGGCTAATCCACGATCTTTATACGCTTTTTTAAACATTTTCCCAGGAACTACCAATGCCAAATATTGATCGGAAGCGGTGACATTAAGCGCCAAACAACTGGCAACGGTACTTGCAAACAATCCGAAAGTTGTGGTGGCCATACTTAGCAATGCTTTACTAATTCGAGAGAGTGCGCCTATGGCATCCATAACGCCTCCAAAGACCATGGCACAAACGATTAACCAAATAGTTCCTAGCATCCCACTCATTCCACCAGAAGTAAATAAATCATTGAGTTCTAAACTCGTAGTTTCAACGGCTGTGTTAACGGTAATCGCTTTCATAACCCCTTTATAAGCGGCTTCAAAACTCAATGTATTTGTTTCGGCGATTGCCATAATAATTTGTGGTTGTGCAATGATGGCTGCAATGGCGCCCAACAACGTTCCGATGAGTAATGCTATTAAGGGCGGTGTTTTTTTAACGATTAAGATAATTACTAAAACAGGGACACTAAACAACCAAGGCGAAATATTAAAAGCGCCATCAATAGCCTGTAGCTTATCAGAAATATCGGGGGTTCCAGTGGTGTCTATATTCAAACCAATAATTAAGAAAATAATTAGGGTTATTATAATAGTAGGCACTGTTGTCAAAGCCATGTATTTTATATGATCGAACAATTCACTCCCCGCCATTGCAGGGGCTAAATTTGTAGTATCACTAAGTGGCGACATTTTATCGCCAAAATAGCCTCCAGATAACACGGCACCAGCAGTCATTCCAGCAGAAATACCTAAAGTGTTTCCTATTCCAATCAATGCAATTCCTACAGTGGCCGAAGTGGTCCAGCTACTTCCTGTGGCAATCGATATGATGGAACAAATGATGACGGATGCTACTAGGAAAAACGTAGGGTTTAAAATTTGTAACCCATAATAAATCATCGATGGAATGACGCCACTAATGAGCCATGTTCCTGCTAATGCTCCCACCATTAATAAAATTAAAAGTGCTCCTGTAGTGGTCTTCACATTTTCTGCAACTTCCTCTATCATTTTTTTGTAGCTGACCTTGTTATAAAAACCAACAATGGCAGCGACGGCGGCGCCTAAGATCAAAATAAATTGATTACTACCACTAAGAGCATCATCTCCAAACACATAAAATACATTGTAAAATAACATCGCCACAAGGGCTACGACGGGAATGAGTGCTTCCCATATACTTAACTCTTTATTATCAATAATTGTATTGTCTGCGGGGTCGTTTGGGGTAATGTCTTGACTTTTCATAGGACAGTTCTTCAATGATTTTGAAGTGTAATGTTACGATTTTAGTCTAAGCTTTGCAAATCAAAGATAAATTCAAATCCAATCAAGCTTTTTAAATTATCTTAATTTAGGGAAGGAGGTTGGGTCCACTTCGTGAAACATGTTATAAACCTTTTCAAATACATCATCTGCGGAGGGTTTGCTAAAATAATCACCATCGGTGCCATAAGCGGGTCGGTGTTCTTTAGCAGTGAGCATTTGTGGTTTGCTATCTAAATTTTGATAGACGTTTTGATGTTCTAAAATTTCATTAAGAATATAGGCAGAGGCTCCACCAGGAACATCTTCATCGACAATAAGAAGACGGTTTGTTTTTTCAACACTTTTTGAAATACCTTTTTGAAGGTCAAAGGGGATGAGGGATTGAATGTCAATAATTTCAACATCGATATCTACTTCTAACAGTTCTTTTGCAGCCTGTTCAACAATGCGTAAGGTAGAGCCATAAGACACAATCGTAAGATCTGCTCCTTGCTTGATTGTTTCTACAATTCCAACGGGTGTTCTGAATTCGCCCAAATTGGAAGGTTCTTTTTCTTTCAAACGGTATCCATTCAAACATTCAACGACCATTGCAGGCTGATCACTTTCTAAAAGTGTATTGTAAAATCCAGCAGCTTTGGTCATGTTTCGAGGTACCAATACAAATACACCTCTGATCAGGTTCAGAATTCCACCCAACTGAGAACCAGAATGCCAGATGCCTTCTAAACGGTGTCCACGTGTTCTAATAATTAAGGGTGCTTTTTGTTTTCCAAAAGTTCGGTAATGCAAGGTTGACAAATCATCACTTATGATTTGAAGTGCATAGACCATATAATCTAGATATTGAATTTCAGCGATGGGTCTTAGTCCTCGCAACGCCATTCCAATTCCTTGACCGATAATGGTTGCTTCACGAATTCCAGTATCTGAAACTCTCATTTCACCGTACTTTTCTTGCAAGCCTTCGAGTCCTTGATTGACATCTCCAATTGTTCCAGTGTCTTCTCCAAAAATTAAGACTTCAGGATAGTTACTTAAAATTTTATCGAAATTATCACGCAAGATTACTCGACCATCTACTAATTTTGATGTGTCATCAAAAACGGGAAGTACTTCGGGAATATTGGTGGCTCTTGAATTTGATTCGCTGTAAAGTAGGGTGCTGTATTTAGGTTGAATTTTCTCAAAATAGGCATTCACCCATTGTACTAATTTATCTTTTGCGGGTGTGTTCTCGTGAATTAAATGTTTTAAAATATGACGCGCTGTACTTAAAATATCTTTTCGTAAAGGGTCGTGAATAAGCTCTAACTGAGAGATCATTTTGTAAATAAAAGCTCTTTGCGATGCCGTGACGGCAGCCGACTTCATAAGTTTTAAAGCTTCTTGTTTTTCATTTTCTAAGGGCTCAGAAAATTCTTTCCAGGCTTTTATTTTTCCTTCGCGAACGTTCTTTTTTGCAGTGCGATCGATGGCTGTAATTTCATCTTCTGTCGCAATGTCATTAGAAATAATCCAGTCGCGAAATTTTAGGTTACAGTCATTCGATTTCTCCCATGCCAATCGGTCTTCATCTTTATACCTTTCGTGCGATCCTGAAGTAGAATGTCCTTGTGGTTGCGTGAGTTCATTCACATGAATTAATACAGGAACATGTTCTGTTCTTGAGAGTTGACTGGCTTTTTGATAGGTATTAATCAGTTCGACATAATCCCATCCTTTCACTCTTAGAATTTCGTAACCTTTATATTTTGAATCTCTTTGAAATCCTTTTAAAACTTCAGAAATATTCTCTTTTGTTGTTTGATGTCTTGCGTGTACAGAAATGCCATATTCATCATCCCAAACACTGATTACCATAGGGACTTGAAGCACGCCAGCAGCGTTTATGGTTTCAAAAAATACGCCCTCACTTGTACTCGCATTTCCAATGGTTCCCCATGCGACTTCATTTCCTGAGTTAGAAAATTTTTCTGAATCGATATCTTTTAGGTTTCGATAGACTTTCGATGCTTGTGCCAATCCTAACAACCGTGGCATTTGAGCTCCGGTAGGGGATATATCTGAACTTGAATTTTTTTGTTTGGTTAGATTTTTCCAATCAAAATTTTCGTCTAATGAATGGGTTGTAAAATGCCCTCCCATTTGCCTTCCGGCACTCATGGGATCTTGATTGATATCTGTAGTTCCGTAAAGGCCTGAAAAGAATTGTTCGATGCTCAGTTTTCCAATCGCCATCATAAAGGTTTGATCTCTGTAATAACCAGATCTGAAATCACCATTCTGAAACGCTTTTGCCCAAGCCAATTGTGGCAGCTCTTTTCCATCACCAAAAATTCCGAATTTTGCTTTTCCTGTTAAGACCTCACGACGTCCAAGAAGGCTACATTCTCTACTAGTGACCGCTATAGTATAGTCTTTTAATACTTCAGTTTTGAAGTCCTCAAATGTGATGTCTTTAGTAAGGTCATTTTTGATTTGCATTCTAAATAATTCTAGTGAGGCACAAATATAAAAGATTTCAAGGCTTTGTCCTATGCTTTGTAATGATAATTAACGGACTGACAGTTAGTCAAAATAATTAAACCTGTCAATTGGATATGATGTCTTTTATATTAAAACCATTCCCTTCTAAATAACCCTAAAAGAGCTTTGGGTTCTGCGGTAAATACAAATCTTATTTTTTGACTGTATTGAGGTTGATCGATTTCCCAACCTAGATTGGAATAGAACGGAAAATAGATTTCAAAATAATCTGTAATCAGATTGAGTCGAATGCCAGCATCATATACAAATAGGGGGTCATGCCCTTTGTTTTTCAGCACCCCAATATCGCCATAGACTTGAACATATCTCCAAATCGAAGCACTGGCATTTAGAGAGGTTAACCACTCATTTGCAAATGCGGTATCGAGTTTTGATTTAAATCCACCTTCGGCAATTATCAGTTGTTGACTAAAGATACCCGTAGATTCAAATTGTCCTAAATAATTATAATCGAACAAATAATCGGTGGGACGGTCCAAAGCAAAATCGAAATTTTTCTCTCCTGTTGGGATTGTTGAATATAGGAATGCCCCGGCATAGACCCTTACATTATAAAATTGATTTTTATTGGAACGTCTCCTAATTTCGTAGTTTAAGGACAATTTCCCAAACTGGTCTGAAAATTGAGCATCTAAAGACCATTTGTGATATTTTTTGAAGCCATTATTGACATCAATATATCGAATGTTGAATACTTTATACGGAGGAGCAACCGCCTCGTCATCTTCTATTTTCACAAAATCTTTTTCGATACCAACATATCTGAAACTCAAACTTTTTAATTCATTTGACCTTAGATTAGAGGCATCTCTGAAATTGAAATTAACATAAGGCACGGTCTTGGTTACAAAAGCATCTTCGGCAAAACTGGAGTGTGTTACAGCCATCCCGAAATTAATATTATATAGATTTTGATCTTCAAAAAAGGTGTTATATCGAACCTTTGCACTTCCTGTGAGCGCATTCGAATTCACACTGTATATAGGGGTGACCCCAAACAAAAAGGGTTTGTTTAAGACTCCCTTATTATTGATATTCATTCCTAAATTTAGACCGTCATAGATGTTTTTAAATTCAACAATGGGTAAAAAATACAATTGATTGTCATGTGGAGACTCCACATCTTTAAAGAATCGAATTTGGAACGGTTTGTTAAATAATGATTTCCCCGATATCGATTTCCAATTGTTTCTTAAATCAAATTCAGGAACCTTTTTATCATAATTCAGCACTAATTTATCCGCCTGAATGTTGGGGACGACAAACTGTTTTTCAGCACCAATTCCGGTAAGCCATTGTTTTGATATAACTTCCCCGTCTTTAAGCATAAAAAGAGAGATGGGCCTTTGCCCTTTTTTCTTGTTTTTAACCGTAAAATAGAGAGAGTCTTTCGTCGTTTCTACGTCAGTGATTTTATAATCTATTTGTTGGGTGTTTGTCAAATATGAATCAAAAAACCAATCGATGTCTTTTGAAGTTTTTGTCTTTAAATAGGTTTTAAAACGCGCTGTTGTTAGAAGTTCTTGGTCAGGGGCATTCACAAGCTCTTTTATCCATTCTTCAACCCTTGAATCCTCAATAAGATCTTCAAGATATAGAAGCCCCAAAGCCGCTTTATATTTACTGGATAGGTTGGCATTAAATTTTAAAAGTTCATCTTTCGGTGTGTTTAATGCTTGATCGCGACCCGTTCTTACCATGTGTAAATAGGTCAAAGGGTATTGGTCATTGAACTTCAGTTTGGCTAAATTATAAGATTTGATCCCCCAAACATTGGATAGTTTTCCTATCAATGATTCATCGGTATAAAATTGTTCGACATATTTCATTAACATAAAATTCTCAAAACCAGCTTGTAGCCAATACGATTCTCTTGGATTTATTTTTAAGTGCCGTTTTAAATAAAGTCTTGTTAAGTTTTTTAGAAGATTCAGTTCATATTTGAATTGTTTAGAAAAGGGTGCTAAAAAATCTGGGATTATATTTAAACCATAAATAGGATATTTACTCAAGTCTGTATTTGTAATCAACAGATCATCTTGAGGATAAGCTGCGAGTTCTGAATCTAAAAACCCAACAACTTTTTTAAAGACGTCTATTTGCTCTAATGCACTTATTTTCTTTTCATTACTATCTGTTGTGATGTTTAAGTTCTGAACGTTGAATCGAAAAAAACGTGTTTTGGAAATGTAAAGACGACTGTCTGTCCGCTTTTTTCCTGTAAAATTAAACGTGTTTTTTTGTTCTTTTGTTTGTGTGGATCTTAAATTTAATTCGGAAGCGACGTCATAAAATTCAGGAACATTGATGCTGATTTCAATGCTTGATTGTGGCGTGTAATAATCCTGAATATTCTTATTGCTGTACAATTTCCATTCGGAATTTTCATACACCGCAGGAGAAAAATACCAGTATTTTAAATTGAAATCTCCATCCTTTGTGGCGCCATAGCCTGTAAATCGATCACTTTGAATTTGAAGGGTATATTCAAAATGTAATGTTGTAGATGTGTTTGGTAACAATTCATTCTCAAGTGTGACTTTGAAAATGTCTGGGTGGTTTTCTAAATAAGTGTAATCGATAGAATTGCCAATAGAATTTTGAATTGCAGTTATTTCTGTAAAGCCGCGATCTTTTGGTTTTACTGAGAGTAGGGCATTGTCAAATTCTTCCACAAATCGTTTTGCAAGAGGAGTCGTTGGACTGCTATAACTAGACGTCCAATCATTAAAATACAGCTCACTTAAACTCTCATCAGAATTATTTTGATAATCAATGCGTTGGTTTATAGTGATCGTATTTTTATCCGCATCTAAGACGGCCTCAATTTGCATGGCATGTTGTCCAAAAACAGAGGATACACTTATATAAATAATAAGCGTTAATAGGGGCTTTAATAACGATCTTACAGTCAACAATTTAATTTTTGTACAATTAGAAATTAGGGCTTAATTGATATTCTTTATAAAAATTATTTAGAATCCCAATGACTTCATCAGAAGTATCTACCACGTGAATTAAGTCTAGATCTTTGGCGCTGATGGTTTCAAAACGTTCTAATAAGGTCGCTTTAATCCATTCTAACAAGCCGTTCCAAAAGGAGGAACCTACTAGAATTACAGGGAATTTTTCAATTTTTTTAGTTTGAATTAATGTAATGGCTTCAAACAATTCGTCCAAGGTTCCAAACCCTCCAGGCATCACAACAATTCCTTGAGAATATTTTACAAACATCACTTTTCTAACAAAAAAATAGTCAAAATCTAAACTCTTATCGCGATCGATATACGGATTGTTATGTTGTTCAAAAGGAAGCTCAATGTTAAGTCCAACAGATGTTCCGCCTGCTAAATGTGCGCCTTTATTTCCAGCTTCCATAATACCAGGGCCACCACCCGTAATAACGCCATAACCAGCATCTACAATTGCAGCTGCGACTTCTGTAGATAATTTATAATAAGTATCTTCAATCGGTGTTCGTGCAGATCCAAAAATAGACACACAAGGTCCAATTTTACTCATTTTCTCAAACCCATTCACAAATTCTCCCATGATTTTAAAAATCGCCCAAGAGTCGTTTGTCTTTATCTCATTCCACCTTTTGTGTTTCTGTTCCGGTCCCATAATTCATTTTTTTTTTAATGCCTACTAATGTAATTCTTTTTTTAAAAACTTAGCAGTATGACTCGTTTTGTTTTTTATAACAACTTCTGGCGTTCCCTTTACAAGGACTTCTCCGCCACCTTTACCACCCTCAGGACCAATGTCTATGATGTAATCAACGGTTTTAATTACATCCAAATTGTGTTCGATAATAATCACCGTATTGCCTTTATCCACCAATTTATTGAGCACTCCCATCAACACGCGAATGTCTTCAAAATGAAGCCCCGTTGTAGGTTCATCTAAAATATAAATGGTATTTCCAGTGTCGCGTTTGCTTAATTCCGTTGCTAATTTAATCCGTTGCGCCTCCCCACCAGAAAGCGTGGTACTTTGTTGTCCCAACGTAATGTAGCCCAAACCAACATCTTTAATGGTTTTTAATTTTCGGTGAATTTTTGGAATCAACTCAAAGAAACCCACACCTTCATCAATAGTCATATTCAAGACATCACTGATTGATTTTCCTTTGTACCTAATTTCTAAAGTTTCTCTATTAAAACGTTTCCCCTGACAAGATTCACATTCGACATAGACATCTGGTAAAAAGTTCATTTCAATAACTCTCAGACCACCACCTCTACATGTTTCACAACGTCCACCAACCACATTAAAACTGAAGCGTCCTAATTTATAGCCGCGAATCATCGCTTCTGGAATTTTAGCAAATAAGGCTCTGATTTCTCCAAAAACCCCCGTATAAGTAGCAGGGTTACTACGTGGCGTTCGTCCAATAGGTGACTGATTGATGTCGATCACTTTGTCTAAATGTTCCAAGCCTTTTATAGATTTATAGGGCATGGGTTCCATCACTCCATGAAAATAATAATTATTTAAAATAGGGTAGAGGGTTTCATTTATTAAGGTCGATTTACCACTTCCAGAAACGCCTGTTACTCCAATCATTTTGCCTAAAGGTAATTTTATGGACACATTTTTCAGGTTATTTCCTGTACACCCTTTGAGTTCTAAAAACTTTCCATTCCCATCCCGACGTGTTTTTGGAACTTCAATTTTTTTAACACCGCTCAAATAATCCGCGGTCATAGTGCCACTGTTTAGAATGTCTTTTGGCGTTCCTTGACTGATAATTTCCCCGCCGTGTTTCCCGGCTTTCGGACCTATATCAATCACATGATCTGCTTGTTCTATCATGTCTTTATCGTGTTCTACCACAATCACTGAATTCCCAACATCCTTTAAAGCAATTAAAGATTTGATCAGTTTTTCATTATCTCGTTGGTGTAAACCAATACTAGGCTCATCTAATATATACAAAACGCCCACCAGTTGGGACCCAATTTGTGTGGCCAAACGAATCCGTTGTGCTTCGCCACCAGAAAGAGATTTTGAACTTCTACTGATTGATAAATAATCCAAACCAACGTCCAAGAGAAATTGTAAGCGTGTCGATATTTCTTTAATAATTTCTTTCGAAATAATTTCTTGATTTTTAGAAAGATGATTTGGTAATTCTTTGAACCATTCGGCTAAATCCACCACATCCATTTCAGAAAGTTCGGCAATATTTTTAGAATTGATTTTGAAGTATAACGATTCTTTTTTAAGTCGAGAGCCTGCACACGTTGGACATTTAACGTTATCCATATAGCTTTTTGCCCAGCGTTGGATGGACGTAGAATCGGCATTCCTGTATTGACTTTCGATAAAATTAGCGATGCCTTCAAAATTAATATTATAATTTCGTGAAACTCCTAAAGTTTTACTATCCACTGAAAAATCATCTTTTCCACCATGTAAGATAATCTTCAAGGCTTCTTTTGGAATACTTGAAATGGGATCCGAAAGCTTAAAATTGAAGCGTCGTCCTATGAGTTCCAATTGTCTAAACATCCAAGAATCTTTTTGAGCTCCTTGTGGAGCGAGTCCTCCATTTTTTATGGACAGGCTTTTATCAGGAATGATTTTACTCTCATTCACTTTATAAAGCGATCCAATACCACTACAGTCGGCACAAGCACCTTTAGGAGAGTTGAATGAGAAATTGTTAGGTTCTGGGTTTGGGTAAGAAATTCCAGACGTGGGACACATCAAATCCCGACTAAAATAACGGACTTCTTTGGTATCTTCATCAATAACCATCAGCACATTTTCTCCATGATACATCGCTGTATTGATGCTCTCGTTCAGTCGACTTGTGGACTGTGAAGTTTTATCAATTTTAAGACGGTCGATCACAATTTCAATGTCGTGCATCTTATATCGGTCCAGCAGCATCCCTTTGGTAATATCAACAATCACACCATCAGTTCTCACTTTTACGAAGCCTTGTTTTGCAATCTGTTCAAACAACTCTCTGTAATGTCCTTTTCGAGAACGAATCACAGGCGATAAAATGGAAATGCGTTGCCCGTTAAAGGATTCTAATATCAGGTCTTTGATTTGGTCATCGTTATAACTTACCATTTTTTCATTGGTATTATAACTGTAAGCATCGGACCCTCTTGCAAATAGTAGTCTTAAAAAATCATAGATTTCCGTAATGGTCCCTACTGTTGATCGGGGTGATTTACTCGTTGTTTTTTGTTCAATCGCAATCACAGGCGAAAGCCCATCAATTTTATCAACATCAGGCCGTTCTAAGCTTCCTAAAAACTGACGTGCATAGGCTGAAAATGTTTCAATATATCGGCGTTGACCCTCCGCATATATCGTGTCAAATGCCAACGAAGATTTCCCACTTCCTGAAAGCCCTGTAATCACTACCAATTGATCCCGAGGAATCTTTACATCAATATTTTTTAAATTGTGTACTCTGGCACCTTTTACTTCTATAAATTCATCAAACTTGCTCATAAATATGTTCTGTACGCGCTTAATTAGTTGTCATTAAAATATATCAATACTTCCTTTTCCTTCTCTAACAATACTCACTTCCGTTCCGTTGACTTCAACCACTGTTGACGGCTGATTGTCTCCATAACCCCCATCAATAACCAAGTCAACTTTAGAATTCCATTTTTCAAAAATCAACTCTGGGTCTGTGGTGTATTCTAAAATTTCATCTTCATCATGAATGGATGTAGATACAATTGGATTTCCTAAGGCTTCTACAATTCCCAAGGCAATAGAGTTGTCTGGAATTCGAATTCCCACCGTTTTCTTTTTCTTAAAAGGATGTGGTAATGTACTCGCACCAGGTAGAATAAAGGTGTAAGGTCCTGGAAGATTTCGTTTTAAAAGTTTAAATATGGGCGTCTCAATTTGGGTCACATAATCACTCAAATTACTCAAGTCATGACAAATAAACGAAAAGTTTGACCGCTCTAGTTTGACCCCTTTAATTTTGGCAACACGCTCCAATGCCTTCACGTTGGTAATGTCACATCCCAATCCATATACTGTATCTGTTGGATAAATAATAAGCCCCCCTTTTTTGAGGACTTCAACCACCTTCCGAATGGCTTTCGGATTTGGGTTTTCAGGATATATTTTGAGAAGTTCTGCCATAAAATTTACTGTGTTTAGGAAATAATTTCAAGTTTAGCGAATCGAAGTAAAAGCTTTTTAACACCCCCCGTTTCAAATTTAATTTCAGCCTTCAAATCCGCTGCTTTGCCTTCAATACTTAACACATTTCCTTTTCCAAATCGTTGGTGATTTACCACATCGCCCACAATTAATTTAGTGTCCACTAAGTTAGTATTCGATTTTGTTTCGCTAACTTTTTTCAGATTTTTAGGCGTCGATATTTGAAATTTCTCTTGAACCTTTGGCTTCGCTTTCATGTAGGCAGGCTTCTTGTAGCGCACCGTGTTAGGATCCACATCTCCAAAAATATCAGCACTCAACATCGGGTTGAAACGGCGTTCTTCTTTAGGCGTGACAATCTCTAAATACTGCTCATCAATTTCTTCGATAAAGCGACTGGGTTCTGAATCTACCAGTTTTCCCCAACGGTACCGCGAGAGGGCATACGTGAGGTAAGCTTGTTTTTCAGCACGGGTCAACGCCACGTAAAATAAACGGCGTTCTTCTTCCAATTCTTCACGTGTACTCATGCTCATTGCACTCGGGAATAAATCTTCCTCCAAACCAACAATATACACATACGGAAATTCCAATCCTTTCGCCAAATGGATGGTCATTAGTGCCACCTTATCGCTGTCATCGCCTTCTTCATTATCTAAGTCCGTTGCCAGAGCAACATCTTCTAAAAACTCTGCAATCGATCCTGTGGAGTCCGCCAATTCTTGCTGACCTTCCACAAAATCTTTGATTCCATTCAGTAGTTCTTCAATATTTTCCAAGCGGGTAATACCCTCAGGAGTGCCATCTTTTTTAAACTCCTGAATCAATCCACTTGCTTTACACACATGCTCTGCCAAATCAAAGGCATTCATTGTTTGACTCATCACCTTAAAACTTTCAATCATCGTTGTAAAGTTTTGCAGCTTGGTTTTAGTCCCCGCATTGATGTTTATGGGAAGCTCATGAAGGTGTTTTAGAATTTCAAAAATGGTTTTATTATGTTCATTGGCAGACACAATTAAGCGGTCAATAGTGGTTTGACCAATACCTCGCCCAGGAAAATTAATGATCCGTTTTAAAGCCTCTTCATCTGAAGGATTGATGATAATCCGTAAATAGGAGAGGACATCTTTTATTTCTTTTCGTTGATAAAAGGACAAGCCTCCGTAAATCCGATATTCCAAACCTCGTTTTCTCAAGGCATCTTCAATAGATCGCGATTGTGCATTGGTACGATACAGCACCGCAAAATCACCATTTTTAGCTTGGTTTTGCATCTTGTTTTCAAAGATGGTACTGGCAATATAACGCCCTTCATCACCATCCGTTAACGAACGATTGACAATAATTTTTGGACCTTCTTCATTCGCCGTCCAAACGACTTTTTCTAGCTTCGTTTGATTTTTTTCAATAATGGAATTGGCAGCATTTACAATGTTTTTTGTCGAACGGTAATTCTGTTCCAATCGGTACATTTTTACATTGTCATAATCCTTTTGAAAATTTAAGATATTATTGATGTTCGCCCCACGGAATGCATAAATACTTTGCGCATCATCCCCAACCACACAAATGTTTTGGAAACGGTCCGAAAGTGCTCGTACAATCAGATATTGAGAGTGGTTTGTATCTTGATACTCATCCACTAAAATATACCGAAAACGATCTTGATATTTTGCCAATACTTCTGGGAAACGTGTGATTAACTCATTGGTTTTTAGCAATAAATCGTCAAAATCCATTGCGCCCGCTTTGAAACAACGCGATACATATTCTTTGTAAATCTCTCCCATTTCTGGACGCTTAGCCATCACATCTGCTTCCTTCAAATCGGGATTTTGAAAATACGCCTTCACCGTAATTAAACTGTTTTTATAGGAGGATATCCGCGATTGGACTTTCTTGTATTTATAGATGTCTTTATCTAATTTTTTCTCCTTAATAATCGAAGAAATTAAGCGTTGCGAATCTTGAGTATCATAAATCGTGAAATTTGATGGGTAGCCCAATTTATCCGCTTCAATCCGTAATATTTTTGCAAATACAGAGTGAAACGTTCCCATCCACAGGTTTTTCGCTTCGCTATCTCCCACAATTGAGGAGATTCGTGTTTTCATTTCACGTGCCGCTTTGTTGGTAAAAGTGAGGGATAAAATATTAAAAGGATCCACACCTTCGCTCATCAAATAGGCGATGCGAAAAGTGAGGACTCTGGTTTTTCCAGAACCCGCACCTGCGATGATAATCATTGGCCCTTCTTTCTGAAGGGTGGGCGCTAATTGCGCCTCGTTAAGTTGACTTAAATATTGTTTCAAATTTCGTTTTTTCTAAGACGTGAAATTAAGGAATGTAATTCGTATTTTTAAAAGGAAGTCCTATAAATTATAAACAATTCTAGGGAAGTTACTAAAAGTGTTTGAACCCATTAATTTTTGCTTTTATATTGAAGGAAATTATTAACTTGGCATTTATTAATCAACACATCACACATTTAAATGGAAATTGAGTTTTATAGCCTTATCATGTATTGCATTCCAGCCCTTATAACAGGAGCGATTGCGTATATATTTTTTAAAGAATACACGAATAACGAATCTAAAAGACGTCACTACATCCTTCATAAATCGCTTCAAAAAGAAGTGCTTCCTGTAAAACTTCAGGCGTATGAGCGTTTGGCATTGGTTTTAGAGCGCATGGCTCCGAATAATTTGCTGATCAGAATTCAGCCTATTTCTCAACGAAAGGAAGATTATGAGCAGTTACTGATTCAAAACATCGAACAAGAGTTTGAACATAATTTAGCACAACAAATCTATTTATCGGAAGAATGTTGGAACATCATTTTAACTGCTAAAAATACCACCATTCAGTTTATTAGAAATTGTGACATTTCAAACAGCACCAGTACCGCTGATAAATTCCGAGAATTAGTCCTCACAAAATCGATGGATACGCCGTCGCCAAGCAATGCTGCCTTAGCGTATTTAAAAAATGAAGTGAGTAATTTACTAACGTATTAACGTGGATTGATGCAAAACACATTACTTCAAACTCCCATAGATTATCTGAAAGGCGTTGGGCCTGGGCGTGCCGAAGTATTGCGTAAAGAATTAGGGATTCATACTTATCAAGACCTGATTAATTTATTTCCGAACCGCTATATTGATCGCACTCGTTTTTATAAGGTTACAGAACTGCAACCCACCAATGCGGAAGTTCAAATTGTGGGTCAGATTACAGGGTTTAAAGAAATTGCTCAGAAGCGTGGGAAACGTCTTGTAGCGACGTTTAGAGATGAAACGGGTTATGTAGAATTGGTTTGGTTTAGAGGTCATAAATGGATTCGTGAGCATCTGAAAACGCATACAGATTATGTGATTTTTGGAAAGATCAATTTGTTCAATGGGACTTTTAGCATGCCACATCCCGATATTGAACTCAAAACGGATTATGACAAAAGTCTCTCGAAAGCCATTCAACCGATTTATCCGTCCACAGAAAAGTTAGCAAACCGAGGCATTTCGAACCGTGTGATTTGCAAGATCATGGAACAATTGTTTCTGCAATTGAATGGGCGATTTGAAGAATCGCTTTCTACGGAGATTTTAGAGCATCAAAAACTAATTTCTAAAAGTGAAGCCTTTTTAAATGTTCATTTTCCAAAAACACAAAATTTACTGAGCCTGTCTCAATTTCGTTTAAAGTTTGAAGAATTATTTTACATCCAACTTCAGCTCATTCTTAAAAACATCATTCACAAGACCAAAATAAAGGGCTATCGATTTGAAACCGTAGGGTCTTATTTTAATACTTTTTATAAAGAACATTTGCCTTTCGAATTGACCAACGCTCAAAAACGTGTGTTGAAAGAAATCCGAATTGATATGGACAGTAATGCCCAAATGAACCGTTTGTTACAAGGCGATGTGGGCTCTGGGAAAACCATAGTAGCGTTGATGTCCATGCTCATTGCGATTGATAATGATTTTCAAGCGACACTGATGGCACCCACAGAAATTTTATCGTTTCAGCATTACAACGGCTTGAAACCGTTTTGTGATCTAATTGGCGTTAAGATCGGATTGTTAACAGGGTCGAGTAAAACCGCCGCCCGACGCATCATTCACGAACAATTAGAGTCGGGAGAATTACAGATTATTATAGGAACGCATGCGCTTTTAGAAGATAAGGTGAAGTTTAAAAATCTTGGCTTGGCAATTATTGACGAACAACACCGCTTTGGCGTGGCGCAACGTAGCAAGCTGTGGAAGAAAAACGTGTCGCCACCACATATTTTGGTGATGACCGCTACGCCGATACCACGCACCTTAGCGATGTCTGTTTATGGCGATTTAGATATTTCTGTGATTGATGAGCTGCCCGCAGGAAGAAAACCGATTAAAACGGTGCATCGTTTTGATAGCAATCGCCTGAAAGTACTTGGGTTTATTAGAGATGAAATCGCGAAAGGCCGCCAAATTTATATTGTATATCCATTGATTAACGAAAGTGAAACCTTGGATTTTAAGGATTTAATGGATGGTTATGAAGGTATTGTACGGGATTTCCCAACCCCAAAATATCAAGTATCCATTGTACATGGACAAATGAAACCCGCCGATAAAGAATTTGAGATGCAACGCTTTGTCAAAGGCGAAACGCAGATTATGGTCGCCACAACCGTTATTGAAGTCGGAGTCAATGTACCCAATGCCTCGGTGATGATAATTGAAAGTGCCGAACGTTTTGGACTGTCGCAACTCCATCAGTTGAGAGGGCGTGTTGGACGTGGAAGTGAGCAGAGTTATTGTATTTTAATGACGGGCTCTAAACTTGGCGATAACAGTAAAACCCGCATGAAAACCATGGTTAATTCCAGTGATGGATTTGAAATTGCAGAAGTTGATTTACGACTTCGAGGTCCAGGAGATATGATGGGCACTCAACAAAGTGGGATTTTAGAATTGAAAATCGCAAATATTGTAAAGGATAAAGACATCTTGTCTTTGGCACGGCATTGGGCTAAAAAGGTGCTGGTTGCCGATCCGAAATTAATCGATCCAAAGCATCAACCCATTGCGCAAACCTACATCAAAATGGGGAAGTATAAGAATATCTGGAATTATATTAGTTAGGATTTTAATATTGTTAAAAATATATTTATTATTGTTTATCAATAATTTTTTATTAAATTTGCTGAAATAATATATATAGTTATGAAAAAATCAATTTTATTCAAATCCTTAGTTGACATTTTATTTTATCTTCATGTAATTGGACTTTTAGGAATGCTAGTTATAATTCCTTTTGGTGTCGTAAATATTAATCAAGTAAATATGAAAGTAGAAGATTGGACTTTACTCACCGTTGTTATTGCAATTGTAAGTCTAACAATCTATGTTATCTTTTTAAGAGGGCTGTATTATTTAAGAAAAATTGCACGATTTTTAATATCAAACAAATACTTCTCCGAAGAGATTATTAGAAATTTAATAAAATCAGGGATGCACTTTTTATGCACAGGGATTCTTTCATTTTTGCTTATGATTTTGTTATGGATTGCCAAATTATACAATGGAAAACTTGAATTAACGTATGACTTAAACTTTATGATTCCTTTGTTTTTAATGATTATTGGGTTGTTTTTTATGATTCAAAGCAGAACCCTTGTATTGGCGAAAAATTTTAAAGAAGAAAACGAATTAACAGTCTAACGTATGTCTATTATAATTAATCTTGACGTCATGCTTGCCAAAAGAAAAATGAGAAGTAAAGAGCTCTCTGAACTCATTGGCATTACAACGTCTAATCTTTCGATTTTAAAATCTGGAAAAGCGAAAGCCATACGTTTTTCAACTTTAGAAGCCATCTGTAAAGCTTTAAATTGTCAACCTGCGGATATTCTTGAATATATAGAGTCTGAATAAAAAAGTATTATTGAATTAAATTAAACCGCTAAAAAATCATCACTAAGTATTTGCAGGTCTTTCATTACCAGTTTAAAGTCGGCTTCAAAAAGTGTGTAGAATTCTTTTAATTCCTGTCCTGCCTTGTCCATTCCCGATCTGTTTTTTGTACGCCGATTCATCCCTGCTAACACACGGTCAATACCTTCAAGTTCTGCATAGATTAAGAGCCAGTTGCCTTCCATCATTACAGGTGCCATTTTTTGAATATTCTCGGGAAGTAGTTCAAAATTATCTCTTAATAATTTATAAAACGATTGAATGTAATCGGCTAAAGGAATGTCAGAATAATCTGCCCAATTTTTAGCTAAAAAATGATCATAAAATATATCTACAATAATCCCTGAATAATGTCCATAATTTTTGTGAAGCCGTTTGGTACTTTTCCGAAAAGCGGGGTGGGCATCCGTTGTTGTATCAATTTGTCGGTGCAACAGGATTCCTTTTTGGATTTCAGCAGGGTAGGCGCTGTATTTTGAGCCTTTGATACTGTCCGCAATAAAGTTGCCAATCATAACATCGGGCTGACCTCCAGAAAGAAAAATATGTGCCAAGTAATTCATAAGGCAATATTATGAATACATTTTAATATAATTGATTTGAAGTCTTATATTTGTTGAAACTTATTTTTTACATGACACTCATCAAATCAATTTCAGGAATTCGTGGTACCATTGGAGGTACTGTCGGAGATAATTTAACGCCTATAGACACTGTGAAGTTTGCTGCGGCGTATGGAACATGGATCAAAGCACAACGCTCAAAAGAAAATTACCGTGTGGTGGTTGGAAGAGATGCCCGAATTTCGGGAGCAATGGTTCAAAATTTGGTCATGAATACGCTGATTGGAATGGGGATTGATGTGATTGATTTAGATCTGTCAACCACACCAACTGTTGAAATTGCAGTGCCTTTAGAACATGCGGATGGTGGTATTATTTTAACGGCGAGTCACAACCCAAAACAATGGAATGCTTTAAAGCTTTTAGATCATAACGGGGAATTTTTAAATGCAGAACACAGTCAACGCGTTTTAGATATCGCTGCGGCAGATGCTATGGAATTTGCAGATGTGGATGACTTAGGCATTATTACTGAAAATCAAGCTTATTTTGACATTCATATTGATGAAGTACTGGATTTAGAATTTGTGAATGTAAAAGCCATTTCGGACTGTAAATTTAAAGTGGTGGTCGATGCGGTGAATTCTACGGGTGGGATTGCCATTCCACTTTTGTTGGAACGTTTAGGAGTTGAGGCGGTCAAAATACATTGCGAACCGAACGGACAGTTTCCGCACAATCCAGAACCGCTGAAGCAACACTTAACAGACTTATCTGAAAAGGTGGTCTCTGCTCATGCCGATTTTGGAATTGCCGTCGATCCTGATGTGGACCGTTTGGCATTTATGGATGAAAAGGGAGTGATGTTTGGTGAAGAATATACTTTAGTGGCTTGTGCCGATTATATATTAAGTCAACGCCCCGGAAATACGGTGAGTAATCTCAGTTCTACACGGGCGTTGAGAGATGTGACCGAAAAACATGGCGGGACGTATACGGCGAGTGCTGTAGGAGAAGTGAATGTGGTTAACGCTATGAAAGCGACCAATGCGGTTATTGGTGGTGAAGGAAACGGTGGTATTATTTTTCCTGAATCGCATTACGGACGTGATGCTTTGGTAGGAGTCGCCTTATTTCTAAGTCTTTTAGCGGAACGTAAAATTGCGGTAAGCACGTTGAGAGCTAGCTATCCTTCATACTTTATGAGTAAGAAGAAAATTGACTTAAATCCGTCAATAGATGTAGATGCTATTTTAGTGGCAATGGAAGCCAAGTATGCACACGAACAAATTTCTACTATTGATGGGGTTAAAATCGATTTTCCAACCGAGTGGGTGCATTTAAGAAAAAGCAATACGGAAGCCATTATTCGCATTTATACAGAAGCACCATCTCAAGAAAAAGCAGATGCTTTAGCCGATAAAATTATTGAGGAAATTAAGAACATTGCGGGGATTTAAACGTCGCGATGTTTCCAACGTTTGTGCGTCCAAAGGTAATATTCAGGCGCATCGTGAATTTGAGTTTCTACAAGTTTTAGGAATTTATCAGTGATTTCATAATCCTTATAATCTTGAGGGTTTTCAGCGAGGGTTTGAAAGGTTGCTTCATAGTAGCCTCTTTTTTTACGCTCAACTGAGAAAAATATCACAGGCATATCCAGTTTTTTAGCCAATGCTTCCGCACCCGTATGAACAGGGACGTTAATTCCCATAAATTCATTCCAGTGACGGGCCTTGTCTTTCTTAGGCGTTTGGTCCGAAATAAACCCATTCATGGATAAGATGCCATTTTTTTTGGCTTCTTCTAAAACAGAAAACGTTTCTTTTGTTGTAATGAGATAACTGTTGTAGCGGGCTCTAATGGATTTGATTAAGCGATCAAAATACTTGTTTTGAAGGCGCTTATAAACCGCATAACCACGATGAGTTGTGTAGGTTTGAAGAATGAAAATCCATTCCCAACTTCCATAATGGGCGCACATTACAACGATGCTTTTATTTTGTTTTTCAAAATCCTTAATGATATCAAGGTTTTTAAAGGTGTACCGCGCTTTCATGGACTCCATAGAAATAGTCATAGATTTAATAGATTCCAAAATCATGTCACAAAAATGGTGATAGAATTTTTTGGTAATCGTCTTAATTTCTAAATCCGATTTTTCAGGAAATACAAGTCTAAGGTTATCTTGAACGGTTTGTTTTCTATAGCCAAAAACATGATACATCAACACATATAAAAGATCAGAAACGGCGTATAGCAATCGAAACGGGAGTATGGAAACCAACCATAAAATCGGGTAAATTAAAATGTACGCTAGTAATTGCATTTAAAAAGATTAAATTTACAGTCGCAAATATATAGTTTATTTAATATATCCCTATGGACATTAGTATTTTTACCCTGATTATTATAGCCCTCAACGCGCTTTGCTCTTTTAAAGGCTTTAAAGATCGCTCTTTTTTTGAAACGTATAAGTTTAATGTAGGAGGCATCAAACGTGGTGAACAACTTCGTATGCTGGTTTCTGGGTTTCTACATGTTGACTTGCAACACTTGTTGTTTAATATGTTTACACTCTATATTTTTGGAGATATTGTGATCTATAACGTGGGGCCGTTTTATTTCTTTTTGATCTATTTTGGCAGTTTAATTTCTGGTAACTTTTTGTCCTATTACTTTCATAAAAATGAACCTTACTATTCTGCGGTAGGAGCGAGTGGTGCTGTGACTGGCATCTTATACGCCGCTATTTTGTTGTACCCAGGTATGGAATTGTATTTGTATTTTATTCCCATTCCAATACCATCTTATGTTGTAGGCGTTGGATATATGCTGTATTCCATTTATGGTATGAAATCACGGGTTGGAAATATTGGGCATGACGCCCATTTTGGCGGTGCCATTGGAGGGTATGTGCTTACATTATTGATTGCACCTCAAGTTTTAGAGACTCATTTATGGATGGTAATCGTTCTCGCTATTCCAATTGTTATTTTGTTTGTGATGCATAAAAACAATAAGATTTAGAAGCTCCTATTTATTTAAATTACTCCAACAACTCTTTAATTTTCGCTTCCAATTCAGCACCTCTTAAGCGTTCGGCAATGAGGGTTCCATTTTTGTCCAAAATAAAGGTCGCAGGAATCGAATTGACACTGTAAGCTTGAGCAATTGGGTCTTGCCAGAATTTAAAATTAGAGACGTTATACCAGCTTAGTTGATCCTTTTTTATGGCCTCGATCCAAAAGGCTTTCTGATTTCCGCGTTCAAGAGAAACACTGATAATCTCTAATCCTTTCGAATGGTAGGTGTCGTACAGTTTCACCAAATTTGGGTTTTCAATCCGGCAAGGCTTGCACCAAGATGCCCAAAAATCAACAATAGTAACTTTCCCTTTAATCTTACTTAAGGTGATTTGTTCTCCTTGCGGATTTGGCGCAGTAAAGTCAGGGGCTTTCATGCCAATTTTAATTTTAGCTTTATTCGGGTTGCTTTCAATTTTTTCTTTGATACGATTTGAAATCTGTTGATTTGTTTCGTTTTTAGATTTGATAGAAGCATCGATACTTTCATAGGCTTTGGTTGCCAATTCTATATCAAACCCCTTTTGTCCCGTAAGACCTTCCAATATAAACAATGAAAAATCGGAGTCGTTATTTACTTCGATAAATTCAAATCCAAAATTTTTCAATTGGGCTCTCATAGAATCGCCTTTCTTTTGAAGTGTTTTTAAACCTTCTGCATCTTCTTTAGAACTTAAGAATTCAGCTTTCACAGCCTCAATCGCTTCTATTTTTTCTTGATATTTATTCTTGTAATCATTAAAAACTTCATTGTTATAAGTGCCTTCTAAGTTGGATTTATGAATACTGTCTTTATAGACTTCTATATTAATTTCTCCGGGTTCTATAAAAACAGAGGTTTGCCCTTTCACGCCATCAATGGTTAAAGCACGCATTTCGGCCCCTTTTATTTCACCTTTAAAACGAAAGGCTCCATTAAAAACAATGGCAGTATCGGTGGCTTTTCTATTTCTGCCATTTTCTGTCTTTATTAAATAGGCTCTTAATCCATCATAAACGCCCTCAGCTTTGACAAATACTTCATATGTGCCTTCAGATTTTGTCGTCGAGGGTTTACAACTAAACAACAGTGCAATAACAAGGATAGAAATGATTTGAGTTTTCATCTGTAAGTTTTTAAATTTTTTACAAAAATAAATTAAAAATATTACTTCTCCCATTTGAAGTAATATTAATACTTTTGTAAAAAATTAATCCATTGTATCAAAACGACACTATTATTGCTTTAGCCACTCCGTCCGGTGCAGGCGCGATTGCTATTATTAGACTCTCAGGACCCGAAGCGATTACGAAAGTAGATTCGTTTTTTAAATCGATACATGCTAAAAAATTAGCGACTCAAAAAACACACACGATTCATTTAGGTCATATCGTGGAAGATTCACGAATTTTGGATGAAGTGTTGGTGTCTGTTTTTAAAAATCCAAAATCCTATACAGGGGAAGATGTGGTTGAAATTTCCTGTCATGGGAGTTCCTACATACAACAAGAAATTATACAATTATTTGTACGCAACGGAGCGCGCATTGCAAATCCTGGGGAGTTCACCCTCCGTGCGTTTCTTAATGCCAAGCTCGATTTAAGTCAGGCAGAAGCCGTGGCGGATTTGATTGCCAGTGATAACAAAGCGTCTCACCAAATTGCCATGCAACAGATGCGTGGAGGGTTCAGTAATGAGATTAAAGTCTTGCGTGATGAGTTGTTAAACTTCGCGTCGTTGATTGAATTAGAGCTTGATTTTTCTGAAGAAGATGTAGAGTTTGCTGATCGGAAACAATTTGAAGATTTATTAGAACGGATTATTAAAGTATTAAAGCATTTAATAGATTCGTTTTCCACAGGAAATGTGATCAAAAATGGGATTCCAATTTCTATTATTGGCGCGCCTAACGTAGGGAAGTCCACGCTGTTAAATGCGCTTTTGAACGAAGACAAAGCCATCGTTAGTGACATTGCAGGAACCACCCGTGATGCGATTGAAGATGAAATCACTATTGAAGGGATCAAGTTCCGATTTATAGATACTGCAGGCATTCGCGCCACAGAAGATACCATTGAAAGTATTGGCATCAAAAAAACGTTTGAAAAGATAACGCAGTCCCAAGTGGTGTTGTATTTATTAGATGCGTCTAAAGTGGCTTCGGAAACGATTGTACTTTTTAATAATGACATCCGTAAAATACAAGAACAATATCCCGACAAACAGTTGATTGTGGTGGCGAATAAAATGGATGAAGCCGATCAGGAACTCATTGAAACGTCTTTTGTGTATCCACATACGCTTTATACGTCTGCTAAAAGTGGGTTGGGTATAGACAGCTTAAAAACGAAACTCTTGGAATTTGTGAACACAGGGGCTTTGCGTAATAACGATACGATCATTACCAACTCCAGACATTACGATTCTCTTTTGAAAGCTCTTGCCGATGTTCAAAAAGTGCAGCAGGGGATGGACGCGAAACTCTCTGGAGATTTATTAGCGATAGATATCCGTCAGGCGCTGTATCATTTTGGTGAAATCACCGGTGAAATTACTTCTGACGACCTGTTGGGTAATATTTTTGCAAATTTCTGTATTGGAAAGTAACGTATGATTACTTTGTTTGACTTTTATTTACTTTAACCTTATAACTCAGAATTTATTTGACTTTTGTTTACTTTAATTGTATATTTATTTCATAATATGTGTACAAATTTGATACGATTCTTCTATTTGTACTAAATCGTATCAAACTATGAACTTTACTTTAACAAAGGCTAAGATTAATTCAACCGATAGTCAATTTTACTACAGATTCAAAATATATTATGGTAAAGGGGAGAAATCTAAATACATTCCATTAAAGGACTTTAAGCTATGGAATACACCAGAATCTACAAAACAAAAAGTAGAGAATAAGCTAAATAAACAAAAAGTAGAGGAACGCTTTGATACACTAAAATGGGAACTTAAAAGCGGTGATTTATCAAATAAAAAATCTAATACTAAGTTTTTAGATCATTTGCAATTTGTTAAATCTAACAGGGGGTGTACTTCTGAAAGTAACCTACAGATTTATAACTCAGTAGAGAAGCACTTGACAAACTACATGAGATCGAATAAGTTGTAATCCGTCAAACCAAAGTG
>CAWVRW010000029.1:0-28783 GCA_963933105.1 uncultured Formosa sp. | reverse complement strand
ATATTTAAAGTAGAGATATTAAGGAGGTCAAACATTTCTGATTTATGCCATTCTAACAATGATGATGTAGCTTCATCTAAATCGGTAATCGCTAAATTATTCCATTCGTTTGGGTCGTTTAAATGATCGTAAAATTCTTCTTCACCGTCACTAGTAAGTGTATATCGATAACGACTTGAACGCACGGAATGATGATTTTCAGCTATTGGAGATGGTATATTGTTAGCAGGATTAACATTTCCATGAAGATGATTCAAAGCTACAGGAGGGCCGTTCCATTTGCCGTTTATTGGATTTTCCAAAAATGGTCTAATGCTATAACCGTCTAAAAGGTACCCATTCCCTCCAATATTTGGATTTTCTGGTAAAGCAGATAAATCAATTAACGTAGGATAAATATCAATAAGAGACACAGGATGAGCCACTTTTTCGCCTGCGACTGAAACTCCTGGTGCGTAAACGACTAAAGGAATACGGGTAGATTCTTCCCAAATGGTTGTTTTAGATAGGAAATTTTTTTCTCCCATATGATACCCATGATCTGCAGTAAATATTACAATGGTGTTGTCTGCATATTGGCTGTTCTCTAGACTATCTAAAATTACACCTACCTGATGGTCTACAAATGCAACACAGGCCAAATAGGATTGTATCCATTTTTTCCACCAAATTTCACTACCAATATCCGTTTCTGCTGAATCCTCAAGGAATCGCGTAAGTGCGGAACTCTGATTATTATTTTCCCATAAAATAGAAGGTGTGTCATTTAAATCGTTTTCTAAATAAGGAGGTAAGATTATTGTTTCTAATGGAAACATATCAAAGAATTCTTTAGGGGCATATCGTGGTGTATGAGGACGGTTCATTCCTGCTACAATAAAAAATGGATCGTCATGAGTTTCATTTAACTTTTCGGAGACCCATATAGATGTAATTTCGTCGGGCATTAACTCCCTATCCATTTCGCTTTCATATTGAAAATCCCAAGGTTCTTCCCAGTCCTTCATCCATCCAGTGTAATCACCAACAGTTGGAACCTCACTTAAAGGTGCGAATCCGCCCCACTTACTATCTCTAATATTTGGTGGCATAATGGAATGACCAAAAGCTAGCGGTTTTCCCCAACTATGCATTGTAGAACCATCCCATGGAAAAGGACCAAAACTTGATGGTCCACCATCCAAAGGCTGATTAAAAACACTATTATCTTCATGGCCATTATGAAAGACTTTACCGCTTCCATACAACTTATATCCATTGTTACTGTAATGTTCCATGATGGTTATCGCATCTGTCATCATTGGAAAATTACGCCATCTATTTTGTTGTTGGTTGTGGCCATAATATCCAGTTTTACTGGGATACATTCCTGTCCAAAGACTGGCTCTAGACGGTCCGCAAATTGGCGCATTAGCATGGGCATTTGTAAATTGTACCCCCATATCAATTAGTCTATCAATATTTGGTGTTAGCGCTTGTGCGTGCCCTCCCATTCCTTCAACAGAATCATTTAAATCATCACTGATTATAATAATGACATTGGTCACATCATTTTGACCATAGAGAGAAATACTTATTAAGAGTGATGTCATACACGCTAATATAAATTTGATGTATTTTATTTTAATCGCAGAATTTATACCCATTTAGTGTTGTTTTTTTAAAAAATTAAATCTATTGATGATCTCATCTTTTGTTAGAATATAAAAACTGTGTTTCAATAGGAACATCGTAAAGCCCTTCCAATTCTTCTACATTTTTCATATAAAATTTAGTTTCTGGAGGTAAACTGACACTATTCCAAAACTCCTCATCGTAGGGAATTTTATACAACGTCATATCTTGTTGAGCAGATTCATCATTTAATTTCATTTTACTATTCCCATCCTCTAAATTCAAAACAAAAACTTCATGACGGTATGAAATTGGAATATATTTCCGCTCCTTTTTTCCTGCTTGAAGCATTGCTCTTTTGACATGCTCAGGGGTTTTTACAGCGCCTTCCCATTGGCGTTTGTGATAGCTTAAATACAATTTGTTTTTGTTATTATTTTTATAAATATACAGCGCGTTTAAGCTTTTACCAACATTCATGCTCGTTGTATTCTTTTCAATTTTATAAATTTTTGAAGATTCAAAACCAATATATAATGTAATATTATTGCCATTTTTTTGAGTGCCTATTAATACGAGAACATCTTCATCTTCATAAAATGTATCTTCAATTTTCTTCCAACTGTAAGAACTGATGGATGGGCCATTTCTTAAGGGGTTATTAAGTTCCATAAATTTTAGAGCATGGCGATCTTGTTCGTTTTTTATAAATCTATAATCCGATGATGTTCTACTGTGGCGAACATCAAAAGCTTGAATATAAGATGATGGCCCTCGATCTAAAACATCAATATATTGCTCAATAAAATATCGGCAAATTCTATCCTCAACAGACCAGCGTCTATACAATATCCCCAACTTATGTTTTTGGCTTATGGTGGTCTCCTTTAATTTTTTAAATGCTTTTTTAACAATATCTTTTGAACTTTCAATTGAAAATCCATTCAGCGCAGTGATTTTCTCTTTTAAGATACAGGTTTTATCTTTTAAGTTGATAAAATTTTGTACTGTAATTTCAAACGATTCATAGCCAATTGATGAAATTTCTATAACATCTGAGAGTTCATCATTTGAAACATAAAACTTAAACGTCCCTTCTTCCGTTGAACTTGTTCCAATATTTTTTTTAACAATTCCTACAGAAGCATAAGGAATTGGATAATCATATTCGTCATAGACCACCCCTTCTATATTGACTCTGTTTTGGGCGTTTATGATGCATGACTGAAAAAAAACAACAACTAAACAAATTAATTTTATATGTAAAGAAGTAAAATTCATTATTTAAAAACGTTTTAAAAATTCCCAAATCGGTGTATAGAAATTAGGTGTATTGGGCTGATTTAAATTATGCCCTGCATTTTCTACACTATGCAAGCGCACTTCTTTTCCCGATTCACAATCTGTATATATCAAAATTTCATCCTCTCCAAGCATTTCTACATCAGGTTCTGTTGAACAATTAAAAGCATTTGCCCAACTCCGAGTACTGTCGGATGCACTTAAAAAATTATGCCCTACAACAGACATGCCACCATTGTATGGAATCATAGTATCCGCCGTCCCACACATTTGGTAAACCGCTACTGGATAAGTTAAACTATTGGGCGTACTTCCAACAATCAATTGACTTGCAAGGGCTGCAACAGCACTGAAATAAGATGTTTCTATTGCCAATTTATTAATTAAAGCAGAGCCATTAGAAATGCCAATTCCATATACTTTTGAAGCAGCAAAAAATGAATACGTTTCGAGTTTAAGCATTAGTTGAGTAAAGAAATAAAACTCGTCCGCAGTGGATGCCTCAGCTCCTAAATTCCAAGAATTTAAATGCCCTTGTGGATATATCCCAATAAATTCACCAGCATCTACAAATTGTGATAACTTGAAGAACCAGCTGTTGTTTTGCCCTCCATTACCATGAAAAGCAATCACCACAGGATAGGTTTGTGTATCATCAAAACTTTCTGGTAAATGTATAAGCACTTCACGTTGCACTTGTGCCCCATCAATAGTTTGTGGAACGAAAAATACTTCCTCTTGAATAGGATTACTATCATCTTGAGGTATAGAAGAGTTGCTATCAGCCCCACTGCAACAAACGAATAAAATTAAAAAAGATATTAAATTAAATAGTTTCATATTTTTTTTTATAATTACCCTGTGAAATAGCATAAAATTCCAATGACTAAGAACACTAGGACAACTGATAGAATTACATCTATTTTATCATAACTATCTTTTTGAGCTTGCTTTTGCGCTTTGGTCAAAGTTCCGTAAGATAATCCTACCATTGCTTTATAGTCTGGAGCATTGGTAAGTAGGCTTGTTGAAATACATAGTATAACAGAAAAAACAAACATAAAAATAGCCATGTGTGCAAAGTTAATTGTTGCAAAACTGTACAACATAGTATCCACAACCACATCGGATGAAATTTGAGGTTGATAATAAATTTCAGAGCCCAGTCTTAAAACTAAAAGCACAAAACCAGCCAAAAGAGTCGTTATCGCAGCATCTGAGTTGACACGTTTCCAAATGATTCCAAGAAGAAACACAGCCGTTACAGGGGGTGCAATATAAGATTGCACATTTTGTAAGTACTGATACATCACACCCCCACCAATTTTTTCCATAATCGGAATCCAAATGATTCCTAAAACAACAATAAAACCAGTCGCTATTTTTCCAATTTTAATAAGATATTCCTCAGATTTGTTAGGTTTTAATTTTTTATAGATATCAATAGTGAAAATTGTAGAACAGGAATTAAAAACCGAAGCTAAGGAACTCATCAAAGCGGCCATTAGCCCCCCAGCCACCAATCCTTTTAACCCGACCGGAAGTAAGGTTTTGACAAGCATTGGATAAGCACGATCCGCTTTTTCAACAGAAAATACTTCTGGATTTTGAATGGATAATGCAAAGGCAATAATACCTGGTACTAAGAAAATTAAAATTGGTAAAAGTTTGAGGTAGGCCCCAAAAATAGCACCTCGCCTACCGATTTTTATATTATTGGCTGCTAAAGTTCTTTGAACAATATATTGATCAGTACACCAATACCAAATCCCAACAATTGTTCCACCTATTAAAAGCCCTGTCCATGGGAAATCTGGATCAGACATTGGACGCCACATATTAAAATGATCTGGACTAACAGCCATTACAGTTTCACGCAATTGCCCCCAACCTCCTACTTCTTGTAAACCTAAATATGTAATAATTAATGATCCAAGAATAAGGACAACCGTTTGAAGTGTTTCAGTATAAATAACAGCTTTCATTCCTCCTACAACAGTGTATATCCCCGTAAAAATAACGATACCAATAGCGCCATACCAAAATGGAATACCTAACAGTTCAGAAACTACAATTCCCCCTGCATAAATAGTCACTGAAACTTTAGTTAGTACATAAGCCACTAAAGAAAATAAGGACAAAAACCAGCGCGAACGACTGTCAAATCGTTTTTCCAAAAATTCTGGCATGGTAAAAGCACCACTTCTTATGTAAAATGGCAAAAACAACCACCCCAACAACAATACAATCCATGCATGAAGTTCGTAGTGCGCCATTGGCGTACCAGATTCAAAGCCAGTGCCCGCAAGACCAACAACATGCTCTGAACCTATATTAGAAGCAAATATAGAAGCACCAATAACAAACCACCCTACATTTCGCCCTGCCAAAAAATAATCTTCTGTATTTTTATTTTTTTGTAATACAACCCAAACAGCTATAGCAATTAGTGCTAAAAAATAAATACTCAAAACTACCCAGTCCAGTTTCTCTAAAACAGATGAAGACGACAAAGAAAAATAGTGCATAATTCTATAATTATTTATATGTATTGGTTGATAATATTTTCAAAGAGCTCTTGCTTACCACTTTGTGGAGAAATTTCTCCATTTTCAACTGCAATTTGGTACAAGTCTTGAAGTTTTAATGAGCCTAATTCAAATGCAGCACCCTTCCCACCATCAAAAGAAGAATAGCGTTCTTTCCTTAGGTTCTTGTATTGAGAGGATGAAATAATATTATCTGCAGTAATTAAAGCACGAGCAAAAGTATCTGCACCACCAATATGGGCCAAAAACACATCTTCAATATCCGTTGAGTTTCTTCTTATTTTTGCATCAAAGTTAATCCCTCCGCCTTGTAATCCTCCTGCTTCTAAAAACACCAACATGGCTTCTGTTGTTTCTTGAATATTATTAGGAAATTGATCGGTATCCCAACCATTTTGATAATCCCCTCTGTTGGCATCAATACTGCCCAACATATTGGCTTTTGCAGCTACTGCTAATTCGTGCTGCATGGTATGCTGTGCAAGCGTCGCATGGTTCACTTCAATATTTAATTTGAAATCTTTATCCAATCCATATTCTTTCAAAAACCCAATAGCTGTTGCCGAATCAAAATCATACTGATGCTTCATGGGTTCCATTGGTTTAGGCTCAATAAAAAAGGTGCCTTTAAACCCCTGAGATCTTGCATAATCTCTTGCCATAGTTAAAAATTGCCCCATGTGGTCCAATTCGCGCCCCATATCAGTATTTAATAGTGACATATACCCCTCTCGTCCACCCCAAAAAACATAGTTTTCTCCATTAAGAGCCATTGTAGCGTCTAGGGCTAATTTTACCTGAGCACCTGCTCGAGCAACCACATCAAAATTTGGATTGGTTGATGCACCGTTCATAAATCTGGGATTTGAAAAACAATTAGAGGTCCCCCAAAGAAGTTTTACTCCCGAATCTTGCTGTTTTTGTTTAATGTAATCTACAATTATAGAAAGGCGCTTTTCAGATTCGACTAAAGAGTCGGCCTCGGCTATTAAATCATAGTCATGAAAACAAAAATAATCGAAGCCCATTTTGGTTATGAATTCAAACGCCGCATCTGCTTTATCTTTAGCCGCTTGGATAGGGTCTGAAGACTGATCCCATGCAAAATTTTGCGTTCCTGGGCCAAAAGGATCTGACCCTTTTCCACAGAATGTGTGCCAATAAGCGATAGCAAATTTAAAATGCTCTTTCATGGTTTTTCCAGCAATTACACGTTCAGGGTTGTAATATTTAAATGCTAATGGATTATCCGATTCTTTGCCTTCATAACGAATGGCATCAATTCCTTTGTAGTATTCTTTGTTTCCAGTCAGTATCATTATTTAATTTTTAATTTGTTTTTCTAATTCTTTTTTCCACTTATAGTAAGCTTCGAGATATGGGGTTTTGTTTTCTATGGGTTTAATGGTCATTACATAATCATTGTTTGTGATATTTTTCCCAAAACGATCAAAGTTTTTATCAGTTAGACCTGCAGCACGAGCTGCACCTACGGCTCCTGTTGTATTGTATATTTCAATTTCGTAACCAATGAGAGTTGCCAATGTTTTTGCGAAAATTTCAGATCTAAAAAGATTGTCATTTCCTGCTCTTATAACCTTGATTTTTGCATTGTCATTTTTTAAAATTTCCATTCCATATACAAACGAAAAAGCAATTCCTTCCAAAGCAGCTCTAAATAAATGTGCTTTATTGTGTTGATTTAAATTGATATTACAAAATTGTGTGCCAATATTTGTATTATTAAGCATACGCTCAGCACCATTTCCAAAAGGTAAAATAACCAGACCATTTGATCCAATGGGAATTTTAGACGCTTGTCTATTCATCGTTTCATAGGATTCTGCCGAACTTTGATTTCGTAACCAACGGTACATTATCCCTGCACCATTAATGCATAATAATTTGCCAATTGTATGATTATCATCAGAATAATTTACATGTGCGAAGTGATTGATTCTGCTTGATTCTTTTGAATTTTTATTGTTGGTTACTGCGTAAATGACTCCAGATGTTCCTCCTGTAGCTGCGACCTCTCCGTCATTAAAAACGTTCAAGGAAAGCGCATTATTGGGCTGATCACCTGCTCTGTAGGTTATTGGAATACCTTCAGGCAAACCCGTTTCTAAAGAAGCTTTATTTGTAATGTATCCTTGAGGGCTAAAATTATCAACTAGTTTTGGAACTAAGTCAAGATTAAATCCAAAGTAGTCTAAAAGCCATTCTGCAATGTTATTAGATTTATAATCCCAAAAAATTCCTTCAGATAGTCCATTTTTGGTAGTGGAAATTTCATCTGTAAGTTTAAATGCAATAAAATCGCCCGGTAACATGAATTTGTGAATTTTATCAAACAATTTAGGCTCATTGTCTTTCACCCATTTGAGTTTGGATGCTGTAAAATTTGCTGGTGAATTTAAGAGAGATTCTGTGCATTGCGCCGGGGACAAGTCCTGAAATGCCTTATTCCCAATTTGAACTGCTCTACTATCACACCAAATAATGGCATTTTTTAGAGGTTCTCCTTTGGAATCGACTATTACTAACCCATGCATTTGATATGAAATACCAACAGCAAGAATTTTAGAAGCGTCTATTTTAGATTCATTTAAAATTCGTTTTGTTGCCTGACATATATAGGTCCACCAATCGTTTGGGTTTTGTTCTGCCCAATCTTTTTGTTCAGAAAGAATAGACATTTCATGTTTGGGTTCATGAATGCTAAGTATATTTTCTCCTGTTTCTGAATCTACAATGGCAACTTTTACGGACGAACTACCAATATCAAATCCTATGTAATATTCTCGGGTCATTAGTTAATTTTGATTAATAAATATATTCAAAAATGTTTAAAGTTTAGTGTATGCATCTAATGTGACAATGGTACCGTCTTCACGATACTTAATTTCGGCTGTTTTAATACAACGCAAGTGCGTAACTCCTTTAGATAAAGACGAATCGTGGTAAAACAAATAGGTTTTGCCCTCAATTTTACAGACAGAATGATGAGAGGTCCAGCCGACCACAGGATTTAAAATTCGGCCCTTGTACGTAAATGGCCCATATGGATTTTTTCCTGTAGCATAACAAATATAATGTGTATCTCCTGTGGAATAGGAGAAATAATATATTCCGTTATGTTTATGCATCCAAGCAGCTTCAAAAAAACGTCGTTCGTTATCTCCTGAGCGTAAAAGATCACCGTTTTCATCAATAATTTCAATCGGTTTTAGTTTTTCGTCAAATTCTAAAAGATCATCTCTCATTTTTGCAACAACTGGCAGTAAAGCTGGTTCGTTATCTTCTGGAATGAATGCCGTTGGACTTTCGGGGTTTTCTGACTTAAATTGACCCGTTCTCCAGCGTTGTAATTGTCCTCCCCATAGCCCTCCAAAATACATATAATAGCTACCATCGTCATCCTTAAACACTGCGGGGTCAATTGAAAAGCTATCCTTAATTGCATTAGGTTGCGCTTTAAAAGGACCTGTTGGACTATCGCTTAGAGCAACTCCAATCCGAAAAATGCCGTCGTAATCTTTAGCAGGAAAGAAAAGGTAAAACGTTCCATCTTTTTCATTGGCATCTGGAGCCCACATTTGCTGCTTAGCCCAGGGGACATCATCGACGTGCAAGGCAATACCATTATCTATTGCTTCGCTGTCTATAGAGTCCATTGAAATCACATGATAATCTTCCATGGCAAAATGACTTCCTAAATCATCGAAAGCATCTCCTGCGTCTATATCATGTGAAGGATAAATGTAAATTTTACCATTGAAAAGGTGAGCAGAAGGGTCTGCAGTATAAATATGGCTTACCAAAGGCGCTGATAGCGCATTATTATTTAATTTTTTAAAATTAATATGGTCTATAGAATCTTCAGGCATCGTGTTAATTATTTCGTCTTTGTTTTAAATCTAATTCAATTTGAGTTTCCATACTTTTATTTATTTCATAGAAAAATAATATTACTACGCCTAGCAAAAAGGGTATTGCGGGATAAACACTAACAAGAAGTTTAGTTCCTAATATTGCTTCTGAAGATTGCCCCAATTCACTGTTTGCAACATAGCCATACGAAGATAGAATTTGAGTTACTAATGAACTCCCAATCGTGAGTCCTAGTTTGAGTCCAATCATCATAGCAGAAAATATAATAGCAGTCGCCCTTCGGTTATTTTTCCATTCAGAAAAATCTGCGACATCGGCAATCATGGCCCATAATAATGGAATGGTGATACCATAGAAAAATCCATGTAAAATTTGAGCACCAAAAATAAATGCAATCGCTGTTGGTTTAAAAAAGTAAAAAACAATGATAAAAAGGGTCGAAACAAATAAAAACCAACCAAAAACATTTCGTTTTCCGTACTTATCAGCTAAAGGTTTAGATAAACCAATACCAATAATCATAAAAATGATTCCTCCTGCATTAAACAAACCAAATCCTGCAGATACAGGGTCATTTCCAAAGAAATTGACTCCAATACTTGATAAAAATTCTAATATTGGACTGATAAAACTCGTTAGAGAACTTGCATCTATAAAGTTTTGAAAATAATATACATAGCTCCCCCCCTTCATGGCTAATGATATAAATGTTAGGGTGGTAAGCACCAACATTATCACCCATGGTTTATTTTTCAATAAATCCAATAAATCTTCCTTAACTGTAGATTGTTGTTCTTGAGTAGGAACCACACGCTCTTTAGTCGTAAAAAAAGTAATTAATAACATGAATGTACCAATTATAGCTAGCCAAGTCATCACAATTTCTATCCCAATAGCTTTATCGCCTTCGCCAGCATAAATTATAATTGGAAGCATAAAAACCTGCACAAAAAATTGAGCAAACATCACCGCTACAAATCGATACGAAGAAAGACTATTACGCTCTTTCATATTTCCAGTAATAACTCCGCTTAATGCAGAATATGGAAGGTTACTCGAGGCGTATAATAATAACAACAAAGTATATGTAATTACGGCATAAATCAACTTTCCTTGATAGCTAAAATCAGGTGTGCTAAATGCTAAAACTGAAATGATTCCAAGAGGAGCGGCAGTCCACAATATCCAAGGTCTAAACTTCCCCCATATAGAATTGGTTCGGTCAGCAATGGCACCAACAATGGGATTAAACCCAAATGCTGCTAAAGTACCCACAATAAACATCAATGCAGTGGCATCGTCAGCTTCAAGACCATAAATATCGGTGTAAAAGTATGCCAAATAGGTTATTAGGGTTTGAAAAACCAAATTAGCGGCCAAATCTCCTAAACTGTAACCAATCTTTTCGGTAATTGATAATTTTTCTGAAATAGATTTCATATTAAAATTTTTAGTTTTGTTGATTTGTGTTAACCTCTAAGACACTTTTATATGCTGGTTTTGGATTATAATTTCTATCAAATAACAATGGATAATTTGTACGTCCTTTGATGGGCCAATCATTAAGCCAAGAATGCTTATCCATCACTCCCCAAAACGTCACTCTACTGATTTTATCACTGTGTTTTACAAAAAGTTTAAAGATGTCGTGATAGCGTTTTGCCAATTGTTTTTGAACTTTTGTTGGAAGTTTATTTGGATAAGGGCTCATTTTTGGATCGCCCTCAAATTGTGAAAAGTTTTGAGTCACTTCAGCACCAACCATTTTCCATGGATTTGGTAAAACAGAAATATCAAGCTCCGTAAAAGAAACTGGAACACCAGCAGCATGAACATCCAATATAATTTGTTCAATTTGGTATAAACTAGGTGATTTTAAATCCCAATGGGCCTGAACACCTACACCATCTATCTTTACTCCATTGGACTTAAATTTTTTAACCATTTTTAAAATACCAGCTCTTTTTTTAGGTTTATAAACATTATAATCGTTGTAAATTAAGTCGGCCTGTGGATCCGCTTTTTGGGCAAGTTTAAAAACAGCTTCTATGTAATCTTCACCCATATTGTTGTAAAAAACAGATTTACGTAAAGATCCATCCTCATCGAAAGCTTCATTGACAACATCCCAGGCATCTATTTTACCTCGATATCTTGAAACTACGGTATTTACATGATTCGTCACATATTGTTGCATTTCATCAGCAGCATCAACGATTTGCATAAAATCGGCCAATTGACTGTGCCATACCAATGCGTGACCTACTATGTACATGTTATTTTTAAGCCCAAGTTCAACATATTTATCAGCCACTTCAAAATTAAATCTATTGGGCTCCGGTTGAAGAAACATCCACTTCAATGAATTTTCTGGCGTAATAGAATTAAATTCTGAAGAAACAATCGTTTGTGATTTTTGATCATTCCCTAAAATTATATCTTCATTTATGGCTGCACCTAAATGAAATAACCCCTTAAAGTGCGAACTCAGAGTAATCTCTTTGCTGTAAGAAACATAAACCCTATTGGCGCAACTAATCATGCATATGATAAAACTGGCGAGTATGACATAACTTATTTTTTTTATTCTTTTCATTTAATATATTATTATGAATCGTTGAGATTTTATTGTTTTAAAAATCTTAAAGTTTTTAGTTGATTATTGGTTGAATTAATGACTTTCAACAAATAAAGTCCAGAACTAAGCGATGATACATCTATTGAACGTAATTTATTTTGTTGCGTTTGAGGTAATTGATAGCGCTTGCCTAATAAATCTATTACTGAAACAATATCGTTCCTTGAAATTTTTAAAATTGAAATTTTATCCAGCGCAGGGTTTGGATATAAGATAGTATTAAAAATGGGGGCGCTTACAATTTCATTACTCAGTGAGTTGTCCAAAAACTCATACGCTCCGATATCCACAATATCATCAATATTTGAAAAATCAACTGCTGGATTTCCTTGCAGAACTAATGAAAAATTGTCTATAAAATAATCCCCACCACCATCAGCTATTGTTGGACCTTTGACATAGACAAATAAATTATCGGCAGACGCATATGTATAATCCCCCGAAAGAAGCGTCCAATCTTGGTCAGAAGAAGAAGTAACTAAAGTTAAATTTTCATATTGGTTTGAAGTTGCAGTAGTATTCTTAATAGATAATTGTGTTGTGCCAGAAACACCTGGTGCTAGTTTTACCCAAACATAAAATGTATAGGTTTCGCCCACAGTTAGTAAATTATCTAAAACCAATTTTGGGCTATGCCAATTTATAGTTCTATCTGATGTTAATAGACTACTATTTCCTGTTTTTGATGAATTTTCACTTGATTGAATCGTTGATCCAAAAGCAGACCACCCTCCTGTTGAGTTTTCAAAACTTGAATATGAAATAGCATTTGTTGTCGATAGTCTTGGGTTCCCTAAAAAATCCTGTAATGGAGAATAGCTCGGATCTCCTGCATTAATGGCTGGAGAGTTTGAAGTGAGTGAAAAATCAGTAGCTGAAATATCAATCGGACCATTTACAACTGAAGGTGCTGAAATAAAAAGTGGATCTTGATCTACTAAGTTGTTACTGTTCGTTGCTGGCCAAGCATAGGTTCCATTAACAAAAAGATTATTACTTGCAATTTTTGACCCTGAGACATTGTTGAGTTGCAGCGCCGCAAATCCATTTTGATAAAATGATGGAGCATCTTCTAAAGACCTTGTCACAACAATATTATTTACAACAGTCGAATTAAGAACTTTATTGGATTTAATTCCTGCTACATTTTGACCTCTATGAGGTGGGTTTCCGTCAGCAACTGAAAGGTCTTGAATATATTCATGAACTCCATTGTAATAAAGCGTATTATTTCTAAAAATTGCTGATGCTGCTAAGGAGTTGTCAAAGTTAATCCCATTTTTACCGTTGTTTACACAAACGTTATTTTCAAATAAAAAGGTTCCATTATAACCTGGATCGCTTCGTGTAACATATAAACCCTGACCATCTACAATACTGCTGTAATCTACAGTTCCATAATTTGGATTCTCATTACCTGAGTTATCTGGCAATTGAGTCACGTAAAATGGAATTCTGTTCCAATTATTATACACCAAATTACCCCGCATGATCATTTTTATATCCGTTCCATTATCAGCTTCCGAGGAAGCAATGGTTTCAGCATAAACGATAGCACTTGATGCTGAAGATGTCCACCATGTAGTATTGTAAACTGTATTATTTTCAATGATAATGCGGTCGCTATCATTAAATCGGATAGCCGACCCAGGAGTATCATGAACAATATTATTTCGAATTGTTATATGGGAATGGGCGCCATATCCACCCCAAATACCTTTACCAGAAAAATAACTGTGGTAGTAATTGGTAGCGTCATCACCATCTTCTGCAACCGCAACTTTATATGCTCTGTTATCCACTGCCATGTCATAATTAATGGCCTGTGATGGCCCAATGACCTCGAAGCCCTCCACAATGATGTAGTTCATATCATTCGCGATTTGAATTCCGCCTTTTCCATCAAACTCTATAATTGGAGTGTGGTTTGGATAATTTTTCAAAGCGATATACCCAGCTTCCGTCCCCGACTTATCAATAGTTACAACATGTGGATTGCTCATGTTGGTGTAGTTAGAAACATCAACAGAGCCATAATTCTGATTCCTATATATCCCATTCATGACATAGACTGTCCCGCCAGCTTCAACTTCTGAAATCGCTTTATTGATCGTTTTAAAAGGCATAGACTCAGAGCCATCATTAGTATCAGAACCTAAATCATTTGAAACATAAAAATCCTGAGCAGATAAAAACCCATAAAAAAAAAGTAAAACTAAATATAGATTTTTCGAAAATTTATTTTGCTTATGATGAAAACTATTATTAATTGACATATTTATTGGGTTTACATTAAAAGAAATAAAGATATTATGTTTGGTTTAAAATCAATAAAAGATATGTGTAAAACACTATGAATTTTGAGGATAAGTAAGCGTTATTCTAAAAGTAAAATAGTGAATTAAACCAAATTCTATTTCCCGTTTTTTATTGGATCTTGATTTACAAAATCTCTCATGACTTTCAGTTTTTCACTATACTTCTTGACCAATGTAGCATTTTCTGGTTGCTTTGATATATCAGTATTTTGTTTTAAATCTTTATTTAAATCATACAACATGTTTCCTAAATAAGTCTCACCTCGGAAGAATTCTGTATAAGAATAATTTTGATCAACCACTGCTTCGCCTTCTTTGTATCGTGTATATATCTCATCTTTCAATTGAATTGATGGGTTTTTCATAACTGGAGTTAAGCTTTCACCTTGAATATAACTAGGGGGTTCAATTCCTGTCAATTCACAAAGTGTTGGATAGACATCTACTAGTTCTGTAAATGAAGTTGTAATTTGTCCCTTGGCATACCCTGGAGAGGAAATAATAAATGGTATTTTTATGGCTTCATAAAAGGTACTGTGTTTACACCAGAATCCGTGCTCTCCTAAAAAGAAACCATGGTCGCTCCACAAAATTATGGTTGTATTATCTCTAAGTCCTAAATCATCTAATCCTTGGATTAAATCACCAATTAAAACATCCATGTAACTCACACTTGCATAATATCCATGAACTAAATTTCTTGACATTTCATCACTTAGTAATCCTTCGCTTGGGATGTCTAGATACATGTTTCGAAGTTCTGCAGAGTCGTGCTGCGCATGCATCGCTATGAAAGGGGAATTTTCGGGTTGGTAAGTATTATCCGCAAGTTCTACTGAATTATGATCATACATATCCCAATATTTTTTAGGTTGAATGAACGGTAAATGAGGAGAGACGTAGCCAACAGCCATAAAAAAGGGTTTATCTGCCGCTTTTAGTTGCTCCATTTTTTGAATGGCCCTTTTTGTGACTTTACCGTCGTTATAGGCATAATCATCAACCTCAGGAGATTCAAATGCCGGTCCCTTTGAGCCATGTGATCCTTTTTCGCCATTACGTTTGCGCTCTTGAGCCACAGGGTCTTGATAATCAGCTTGGTGGGCTCCTCCATCATTCTCAGACCAAAACTCTTTAGTATCATCAGGAAAATGATATATTTTCCCATAAGAAACAGTCTCATAATCGTTTTCCATAAAAAGTTGATTTAGTGTAATTGCATCTGGAGTATCAACTGAAGCACGAGACGTATAATCATTAAAACGGTCTTGACTTGGACGTATTCCTGTCATAATACTGGCGCGACTAGCCCCACAAACAGCAATATTAGTAAAGGCATTATTAAATTGAAGCCCCTCAGAGGATAGTTTATCAATATTTGGGGTAATCATCTTAGACTCTCCATAAGAGTTGATTTTAGGTCTAAAATCATCAATAGAGATAAATAAAATATTATGCTTCTTTGTGCCTATTTGACTGATCAAATCCTGAGGTATCATAGCGACACAAAAAAGAAAAAGCGTAAGTTTTTTAATAGAAATCATCATTTTAAATTTAAATTGTTTGTTATCTCAAAAGCTTTGAAACCAATTCAAATGGCTCTAGCTCTTATTTTTTCATTTGTATTAAGTTGAACTGGTTTTGCACAAAGCTGCCAATTAGTTAATAATGAGTTGGGTAATAATCACTTTCACTTAATTTATGTTCTAAATCGGCGCTAACTTTATTCCATTTTGAGTTTCGGTCCAAAGGATGAAGTGTTGGTTTTATTAAAGGCATTTTTTCCTCTAATAAAAAATCATCTTGAGTAATCATCCAATTTTCTAATGCTGCTGAAAGACGATTTTTCACGTCTAAAAATTCAGGATTATTTATTAAATTTTGGTCTTGATAGGGATCATTTTCTAAGTCATATAATTCTTGAAAAGGAACGTTAGGAAAAGACGCTGCTCCTATTCGAATAAATTCATTGACAATGGGATTTAAGCCATAGTTTGAGTCCACAACTTCCATAGAATTGTAGTTTCTAGTGAATTTATAACGCTTATCCCGAACTGCTCGAGTAGGAAATACTTTACACTGCTGAATATTTTGTTTTGTTGCTAGAGAATAAATATAATCGTGAACGGGCGCTTGATTCCCTTTTAATGTAGATTGAAAACTTTTACCATCAAGGTTATTTGGAATATCAGCATCTATAATATCTAAAAAAGTAGGGAGAACATCTACGAAATTTAACATGGTTTCTGAAACACTATTGGGTTCTACAACACCAGGCCATCTTACAATAAATGGCACTTTTAATCCTTGTTCAGCAACACCCCACTTTCCAGAAATTCCGTGGTCTGATGCATAAATAAAAATTGAATTTTCGACAAAACCATTGGTTTCAACCATTTTCAAAACACGTTCTAACTGCGTATTGTCATCGTATATATTTTGATAATATCCTGTTTTGAATTTTCTAAAATTACCTTTATCATAAGGAAGTTGGTAAATATCCTCTTTGGTATATTGAGATGTTTTTGGGTAAGGGCCATGCGGAAAGTCTGAGGTTACAAAAACACAGAATGGCTTTTTGGTTTTTTCAAGATAATTTTCAAGTTGATCTAAAGGCAAATAGCGATGATTTACAGACTTGAAATATTTAGACCATTGAAAAACTGTGTTCGGTTTGACATGCCCTTTTCCAGCTAAAATAACGTCATAGCCTTCAGCTTCTAAATAATTAATCACTGTTTTTAAATTCGATTTGACAGGGAGGTGATTGGCCATACAACCATTTTTTACGGGATGCATGCCCGTAAAAATTTGAGATCGACTTGGTGCGCATATGGCTTGTGCGGTGTAAAAATTATTGAACCTCATCCCTTCTTTGGCAAGCGCATCAACAGCAGGGGTATGAACTTTTGGATTGCCATATACGCCATAGTCCAATAAATCTTGATCGTCTGCTAAATAAAAAATGAAGTTTGGTGGTGTAAAACTATCTTGCGCTTGTAATCTACATAAAGAAAACAATATAATTAAACCTAGATAATACTGATTTATTTTCATTGGTTTCCTATTAAAAATTTGGTGATTTGCTGTCCACTATTAGACATTGATTTTATGAGGTACATGCCTTCAGCCAATGATTTGACATCAATGGTAAGAGTTTTAGTGGCTTGATACTTTTTATTAAAAACTAGAACACCATTCAAATTATAAATCATAATTTCACGAGTTTGAGTCAAAGGAAAACTAATTTCTAGTTGTGAATTTGTAGGGTTTGGAAATATCACAATTTTAGTTTCCTCTTGAGAGCTATTACCAACTTGCGAACTTAGTGAAGTGTCTATTGTGAATACATAACTATGCATTGACATGGCTGAAAGATTCGAACCGATGTAGTTACTACCTAGATCGTAATTTTCAGTTGTAATTAGCCTGAAGTTATCGTTCTCAGCGTCAGAGGTGATATAATGTTTGATGGATGTGGTGCCTTGCGGAATTTCGATTTCAAAACTCCCTATATCAGTGTCTGAATACAACTGCAAAACAATTTTTGATTCGTTGGGGGATTTAAAAGCAATTGCTTTTGGGCCAGAATCAAAATTATTAAGATGAATTCTTTGAAAACCAGTCTTAACTAAATTTGCAAAATGTTTAAATACATGATAGCGCTTAGGTAAAATGATGTTGTTAGAATTATCCCATAAAACCAAAGCTGAAGAACCGTAATTCTCACCAGAATTCACCTCGGATTGATACTTATGACGCTCATAAAACAAATGCAACATATACGCTGTAAGGCCTCCGTAATTAAAACCATCCATAATTCGATCAATGTGATAACTGGCATCTTCCATATCCCAGTCTGGACTGTGTAAATTTCCTGCTTCTGTCACCCAAATAGGTTTGTCTAGAGCTGCTGTATCAAGAGACGACCAGTCTGAGGGAGTTATAGGATTTTGATAGGTATGTGTGGCAACAATATCTGTTGCAGCGATTACGCTGGGGTTTCCAAACATACTGTTGATGTAATTAGTTGTGGACTTTGTTGCATCGTTTGAGGTGACTCTAAAATTTTCCGGTGAAATGATTTGTACGTCACTCAAATTTTCGGAAATTAATCGTGTCTCTAGATTTGAAATAATTGATGATAATTCCGAAGGTGTTGTATTCATAGACTCATAGGTCACATCATAATCAGGCTCGTTGGTTGGCGAAATAGCAGTGACACTAACGCCGTAGCGCGATTGCATTCCATTTATAAAAGCGACCAAAAATTCGCTATATTCATCCTCTCCGCCAGCAATTAGAGTACCACCATTGTTGTGTGTTCCATTGGTTTTTAACCATGCTGGTCCACTATTACAATTTCCAATGACGTGGTCAAATCCGTTAGCACTAAGATCAAAAGCATTATTTAGGGCTTCACCAATATATTTTGTTGCATTTGCACTGGAATTACTATCGTATCGCGTCCAATTCAGTATAGAAGAATTTAAATTAAAAGGATCATCATTATCATTTGGATCCTCAAGATCATGATATACAAAAAATCGAATCATGTTCGCTTCTAAATTCTGAAATGCATGGGCTTCAATTTGTTCACGCATAGTATCCTCCAAGGCATACAAATGCTCTGTTCTTCTCTTTATGCCTGAACCAAAACCATCAACTGTTTGATAAGTCATAGCTGGGTTTAATGATATCGTTTGACCCGCAACAACATCAACTTCATCTATATAATAAGTTATTCCTGATGACATATACCAAAAGCTCAAGCGATTTAATTCTGCAGAATTAGTTACGGTAAAACTATGGGTATATTGCTGCCACTGTTGAGTAAGACTTTGGTCAACTCCTTGATAGCTCCCAGCAACTTCGGATTGAAAGACCACTTTGAGTTTGGCAGAAGCCGAATTTGCTTTAGCCCAAAAACGAACTGTATACGTCTCATTGGCTTCCACTTGGAATAAATAATCGCTATGGGTTTTTACATGCCATCCATTTGTTCCCAAGGCTATGATTTCACTTTTTTGAGCTTTTGTACTTCCTGAAATTAAATTTTCAGTTTCAATTGAATAGTTTGCCTGACCACCATTCGTTTGAAAATTAGACCAAGAACTAAAACTATTGGTTTGAGGGGCTATGGTTTCCAACGCAGCATTGGCGATAGGTAATTGATTTTGGGCATTCGTTAAGAGTGCCCAAAATATATAAACAACTAAAAAAAGTTTATTCAACTGAAAAAAATTATCTTATTAATTAATCAATTCATTGGTGTTAATTTCTGTGAGCGGTAGTGGTAAATACATCACTTGGCTTGGATCAGTACTTAAAGTCAAGTCTAAACTGTTGAAATTTAAGTTTGAGTTGGTATTATGTGGGATGATTATATTGTTTAAAAAATAATCGAACCCTCTACGACGGTTATTGTGCGCATCTTCACCTTCACCAATAAGCTCATATCTGTATTCTTTCATTATTTGATCTCTGAAATCAGATTGACTTGCACCAGCATAAACGGTATTATTAACTCCAGCTCTATTTAAAACCTCAGTAACGTAAACTAGTTGTTCTCCATTTTGAAGTTCATTTGAAATTTCCGAAAGCATCAATAATAATTCAGCATATCTGTAAACAACAACATTTTTCATTTGAGATAAAAATTGGTTGGTAAATAATTTTAGTTATATTTATTATTCAATTTGAACTTTGTCAAAATTATTCAAATCAATGCGACATACTTGACACAAATGTGTAATTGTATATAATTTTTGAAGCACGGCTAAAAATTATTTTGTAATAACATTCAATATTTTTCAAATTAATTGATATTTACAAACCCAGCCTTTCATTAATTTTTCTAAAAATTAAAAGCGATGCGCGTAGGTATTATTTTATACTTTTTTATTTTTTTTATTTTTAGTTCAAATCCAGTTTTTGCTCAGCAAGATTATAAAAATCTAAATTTTGAATCACTAGCAGAAGAGATTGGAACAAGAGCTATTTCTTGTATAGTTAAAGACCATAAAGGAATCGTTTGGATTGGTACCCAAGGTAATGGCTTAAGTTCATTTAATGGACATGAACTTAAGAACTATAAGCATATATGGGACGACAATAAAACAATTGACAACTCAGTCATTAATGTTATTTATTTGGACAGAAGTAATGATTTGTGGGTTGGAACTGAGGAAGGCCTCAACCTATACAACAGAAATTTAGAGCAATTCACTAATATACCACTTAATGAACTTAATTCAAAAATTCAGATCAAAGCCATTAATGAAACAGAAGACAACTCTCTACTTATAGGGACACACGGCTTTGGTGTTTTTAAGATTAATAAAGAATCACTTCTAAGTACAAATGTAGCAATTCAAGCACAAAACAACATTAACAGCATTCAAGTTAATAGTATTAAAACTGCCGAAAGAGGTGCTATTTTAATTGGCTCAAATATAGGATTACTTAAATACAACCCCTTAAGTGACAGCATAGATTATGCTAAATTTACAACGCTTAAGGGGTCTGAAACCATTAAAAACTCCATACAGACAATTCTTACAAAAAATGATGGAAGTATATGGCTTGGAACTGTATATGATGGACTCATCGAAATTCTAACCACACCTACAAATTATTATGAATTTAAATTTTACCCAATAACTAATAAAAGGGTTTTGGCATTGGAAACGGACCTAAAAGGGGCTATTTTTTGTGGTACAGAAAACGATGGTCTTCTCATTTTAAACCACAAAAAAGAACTTACTTCATTAAAATACAATAGATCAGAACTTAAAGGGATTAAATCAAATTCTATTTGGTCTATATTTTTTGATGAAAACGAAAGAATATGGCTTGGATATTTTAATCAGGGGATAGATATCTATGATAAAGAAAATGAGCGCTTTAAAACCATAGAACACATTCCAAATAAAAATCAATCTCTCTACTCCAAATCTGTAACTGCTATTGCCCAAGACAAGCAAGGTCGTTTTTGGTTTGGAATTGATGATGGAGGCGTGGATGTCTACAATCCCAAAACTCAAAATTTTACTCATCTCATAGATCAAAACAACCCCATTGCCAAAGGTCTTACTAGCAGCAATGTTGTAACAATTTATATTGATCGTAGAGAAAATATTTGGGTAGGTACCTGGAATTCTGGGCTTTTTGTATTGGAAAAAGGAAAAAATAAATTTAAAAATATACAGGTTAAAAACAGTAATGGAGTTTTTAAATCCAACAGAATTATGAGCTTTGCAGAGGACTCTGAAGGAACTTTGTGGATAGGTAGTTTTCTAAGCGGTTTATATTCATACAATGCAGCGACAAAAACCTTTGTTCATCATCAAGAACCTGCACTTAAAGAAGAATATATAGATTCAAAAAATATTCGAAAAGTTTTAGTAGATTATAATGATAATATATGGCTTGGTACTAGAACTGGTTTATTCAAGATATCAAATATTAAAAAGAACCCAAAAGTAGAATCCTATAATGCGCTTATTAATAGAACGCTTAAAACCACTGTAAAGTATAATGTCATAACAACTCTATTTGAAGATAGAAACAAAGATATTTGGATTGGAACTGATGGGTATGGTCTTTGCCAACTAAATCCTAAAAAAAAGACTGCAAAATGGTATAATAATTCCGAAAAATTCATCTATCAATCTATTACTTCTTTTGTTGAAACAAAACCTGGAATTTTTTGGTTTACAAGCAATAATGGAATGACAAAATTTGATGTTACTAATAATAGCTTTACAAATTATAATACTCAAGACGGAATTATAGCCAATAATTTTAATAAAAATTCTGTCTACTTTTCAAAAAACGAAACCTTATATTTTGGGTGCAATAGAGGAATTAATTATTTTAATCCAAATTCAATCCAAATAAATTCAGATGTACCAGAAGTATATATCTCAGATTTTAAACTTTCAAACAAAAGTATAAAACCCAACGAAGAAAATTCTCCATTAAAGAAAGTTATAGCAGAAACTTTGAAACTGCAACTAAATCATGATCAAAGTTTTTTAACAATAGATTACTTTGGATTAAGTTTTACACGTACAAAAAATCTAGAGTATGCATATTATCTAGAGGGATTTGAACCCAGTTGGAACTATGTTGGAAAAACCCGAAATGCTACCTACACAAACATTCCCCCAGGAAGCTATAATTTCAAAGTAAAAGCAGTAAATTCAGATGGTATTTGGAGCAATAGCCATACTTCCTTAGAGATAGAAATTCTGCCACCATGGTGGAAAACCAATCTAGCTTCATTATTATTTTTAGTGATTTTTCTTAGTACTATTTACTATATTTACAGATACCTAAATATTCGTGTAAAAGAACGACTGGAAATAAAAAGAGAGCGAGAAGAACGAAAACAACTTGAAGGATTAAATGCCAAAAAAATTCAATTCTTTACCAATATCTCTCATGAATTTAGAACTCCTTTAACGCTCATCTTAAATCCCTTGGAAGATATCATAAACGACCCTAATTTGAGTCTTCCTGAAAATATCAAAGACAAGCATAACATCATTTACAAAAATTCAAAACGACTTAAACGATTAATTAATGAATTGATGGATTTTAGAAAGTTACAATTTGATAAAATGGAGGTTAATGTTTCAAAATTTAATTTAATTCCATTTATTGAAGAGGTAGCGAGTCATTTTGAAGAGGAAGCCATGCAACGAAACATTGATTTAACACTAGAAAACAAAATAAATCAGCTCAATATTTGGGCAGATCCTTCAATGCTAGAAAAAATTATTTTCAACTTATTATCAAATGCATTTAAAGCCACTAGAGAACATGGCAAAGTGACTTTAAAAGTACATGAAACAGGTAATGAGATGTATTTTCCTCTCATAAAAAACAAAAAACTAATTGAGGGAATATGCATCAGTATTTCAGACAGTGGAATCGGTATAAACTCTAAAGATTTAGATAAAATATTTTCACGTTTTTACCAAGTAAAAGAGCTCGACAAACAATATTATGGAGGTACTGGAATTGGGCTTGAAGTTGTAAAAAGTTTTGTTGATTTACACAAAGGAAAAATTGAAGTTAAAAGCCAAAATAATACTGGAACTCAGTTCAAAATCTATTTCCCGAAGGGAAATGATCATTTTAACGGAAAAACGCCTCTACAGAGTTTAGAAACCAACCTAACTGAATTCGAACAAATTAATGACAACTTGGACCAGACTGATGCTGTTGAAATTAAAAAATATGAGACTAAAAAAACAATTCTAATTGTTGAAGACAATCTAGAACTCAAGAATTATGTGAAAAATGAACTTCATGAAACTTATAAAATTAAAACTGCAGAAAATGGACAAGAAGGTCTGGAAAAGGCTCTAAAGTTTATGCCAGATATGATAATTACAGATATCATGATGCCTGTAATGGATGGATTTGAATTTTGTAAAAAGGTTAAAAATGATATAAAAATCAGCCACATCCCACTTCTTATGATGACCGCCAAAGGCATGCAAGTTGACAAAATTAAAGGAATCGATTCTGGTGCAGACGCCTATATTACAAAACCATTTAACATGGGTGTTATGAAGTCACATATAAAACAACTCATCAGGAGTCGGCAAATTCTTTTTGGAAAATATTTTAACGGAATTCAAAACGAAAATTTATCGAACACAACCTCTTTAGACAAAGAGTTTATTACTAACGTATTGGAATATATTCATAAAAATATAGGAGATTCCAATTTAGGAGTTGGACACATAGCGGAAGAGCTATTTCTTAGCAGAAGTAAACTTTACAGAAAAATAAAGGCATTGACAGGTGACACGGCAACTGAATTTATTAGAAAAATAAAGTTAGAAAAAGCTAAAGAATTATTAGAAAAAACAGATTTGACAGTTAGTGAAATTTGCTATAAAGTTGGATTTTCTTCACCCTCCTACTTTACAAAATGTTTCAAAAATCATTTTGGTATAATTCCTAAAGAAATAGGACTTCAAAAATAGACTAATTTTTTACAAATTTCTTTGTTAGAATTGCTCCGTTTTCAAATTTAACTTTTGCTATATACACCCCCTCTGATAGACTTTCAACAGCAATTGATTGAGTTGCAATTTGCGTTAAAATCAAATGCCCTAGCATATCATAAATTTTAACCATTGAAATTTTATGATTCGTATTTAAATATAAATTATCTCTAACTGGATTTGGAGATATTATTAACTCTAAATTTAATGAACTTAAATTCATGCCTAGTGTGTAATCTTCTACTAACACATCAAATGCATCCAAAAAATAGACGCCAACCTCTTCACCCATTAAAACTTGAGCTTGTACACTAGTTGTATTTTGAGGAACTATATATTCAAATGAATAATAATTATATGAAGTTGACAAAGAAAAGGTTGGCGAAGCAGTGTAATTGGAATTTGTCATGCTATAGTTATCCTCAGATTTGATTCTGAGTTTAAATGATGTTCCAGATGTTGAGGATTTTGCATAGCACCCTATTGTTATTTTTTTATCTGTTAGGTCTTGTTGATAGTCAATGTTACTCAAAATGACTTTATTATAGGTGTCTGAGGCTGTAACCTGAATTCTAGCGGCATAATTTCCAGAAAAAATAGAGTTGGAACTTTCTGAAATAGAGGCCACAGCATTCCCTAGTGTAGTAAAGTTCCAACTCGATGTAATACCGCATTCAAAATCGGGATTTAAAATAATTTGATCCAAAGTAGGTCCATAACACTCTGGCCATGTACCATCCGATAAAAGTGCTTCTTTTACGTCTTCAACCCAAACTCCTGCAACAGCATTTAAGGTGGTCGGATTATCAGTCCTTAAATGAATAGTTTTATTAGATTTATTGCCACTACACCATGCCGAAAATGAAAACCCTCTGTTTATGGCTTGTTCTGCGATATAGCGATGGTATTCAACTCTATCAGAATTAACAGGACCACCATTGTCCCCGTAAACTCCCGTTTGATAATTGTATCCCCCTTCATTATCAGCTCCGAATTCTCCAAGAGTTATAGGAATATTATTTGTCTCAGACCATGTTTTAACCGAATCAAAATGAGTGTTCACTGTTGATTTATCGTTAGTTGTACCCCAATTAAAATCATTATTGTTGGATGTAGACGAACTCGTGAAATTGAAAGGTATATAATAGTGAAAAGAAGCTATTAAGTTTGAATCACTATTTAAAACTTCTGTTCCAATAGCAGTTGGTGCTTGATAGGAATTTGAAGTCCCTCCCGTTATTACTATCGGGCGTGAACTGTTATTTCCACCTGTTAATCTTATGACCTCAATAATCATTAAGTTTATTTCATCCATTTCTTGAGCACTGACTTCAAAATAAGGTTCATTGACAACTTCGAAAATTAAAGTTGAGGGGTGATTTATAAATCGATTGGCAATTTGAATCCAAATGGACTTAAACTTCATTAAATCTGCTGCTCGTTTTGCCGATGTTGGATAAGCATAATTAGTGCTTTCTAAATTAAAAGTTTCCAGAAATTCTGATTTCAACTCAGCGCCATGAAAGTCAATAATAGTGTACAAGCCTTGGTCTAAGGACCAATTCACCACCGTTTCAACACGATCCAAATAAGGATCACTTACTAAATAATCAGTTATAGTTCCATTAAAATCACTAGCTGTATTTGCAGCAGTCGACCATATATCTGTTGCTCCACTCGTTCGATCTCCAAAAAAATCCATTGGCATTCTAACGTTTGAAAACCCTTCGTTAGCAACATCAATAAAATACTGTTCATATACAACAGTTGCCCAGTTGCCTTCCACTGGAGCACTTAAGGTATTACCAAGGTTTATACCTCTGCCCATTTGCTCAACAATATCCCAAGTAGAAGTTTGAGCATTAATTGAAAAAAAATTGATTATACAGAAAAATATTAAGACTCTATTTTTTTTCATGACAAAACAAAGAGGAGAACATGGCCTCCTCTGTATTTAAAATTAAATTGTTGTTTTATTTTTTAAAACTTTCACGTTCCAAGTTAATGATTTTCTGGACCTCCTCTTTATTGAATTTTGTCATTAATCTTTGACGTGTTTCTTTAGCTGCTGCTCTGTAAACTGCTTTTTTTTCATCTTCAGAAAGTCCATTGCCTTTAATTTTTTTAGCATTGGAAGCATATTTATTATACAATTCTTGTTGTAAAAACTCTGCGTCTGAATCAGAAATATCCATTTGAGAAGAAATGAGCGCAACAGCATTCTCAGCACGATTAGCTGCAAATTTATTTTCTTGTGCCTGTACAAACAGAGCAAATAGACATAAAACTGTAGTGAATAAGATTTTTTTCATTATCTAATTTTTTATTAATTTTTGTATAATAGTGCCATCAGTAATAAAATACATTCCAGGATTTAAATTTGACACATCAACGGGTTTAGTAACATCTTTTATAGCCATGACATTCTTTCCCATTACATCAAAAATATTTAATGAAGTTGTTATGGTATGATCGTTAATGTAAAGATAATCTCGGGTAGGGTTAGGATAAAACGAAAAAGAACGCTGATAGTCTGAAGTTGATAAATTTCCTGAAGCTAAAGTATTTTCATATACTCCAGTTGACAATTTAAGTTGATCTAACTCAAAGTATGAACCAGATCCAATAACTGAATTTATTTGTATGTGGTCGATTTCTCCGTATCCAGTAAAATCATGAGTTCCAGTAACAGCAGTTGCTGTCCATGCAAAACCAACTGTTCCGTTAGTTGGGTTGTCTATCCAAATTGCATAGGTTCCATTCTCAAAGTCAAGTGTCAGACCAATATTAACATCCGTTGAGTAATCAATTGAGTCTGGACCAAAATGTCCGCCATTTTTAAAGACACCATTTGCACCATTGAATAACGACGCATTTACTTGAGCTTTACCAGCATTCCCTCCACCCCCTTCGCCGATCTTGAAGTTAGCTACAACTACATTGTTTGAATTCCTCATTCTAATTTGAAAATATGATCCGGATCCAGTAGCTAAATTCCAACTCTTAAGCGCCATAGAAAAGTGTAATTTAGGTCCTGTGAAATTAAGGCCATCCAAATAAAGTGCTGAGTAAGGATTAGGGCTTCCATCGCCGCTCGTATCAGGTACAACATCAAATGTGATAGTGCTATCTTGTTCATCTCCTGTAAGGTCTGTTGAGTCAGATGTGAGATAAGCTAATGTAGTATTGGTAACAGTTAAGGAAGGATCAGTTTCTGATACTTCAACACTGTTGTTTAATTCCCAAACTGCCAAGACATTTTCTTGAGCTGTTAATTGTAATGTAATTAAAGTTAATAATAAAAAGTAAAAATTTCTCATATGATTGTGTATTTATTGGTTATTAATATTGTATTGTTTTTTTATTGTTGACTGACCCTCTAAATAGCCCAAAGAGACTAAAAAACGGTCAATTTCGTCTGTAGTTTCAATGAAATATTTTATGGGTGGTTTTGCGAAAAACGCATGCCCTTGACCTTCGTACAAAACCACATCACAACGATTATCAAAGGACTGCATTGTGGATTGGTATTTTTTAACGGTTGTGACTGGTAAAATTCTATCCTCAGTCCCTACTAGTACTATAGTCGGTGGTGCATTCTTAGAAATATTGTGCATTGGTGAAAGTGATTTGTAATCATTACCAAAACGCTTGTGCGCATATTGGTCTGGCCCTAAATCCAACACAGGGTTCAATAATACCAATGCATTGGGTTTTGAACTAACGCTTAAATCTTCGTCAGTGTTATCCCATATTTTTAACAATCCACAACTTGCTGCCAAATGCCCTCCCGCAGAGCCACCACCTGCAGTTATGGTGTTTGGATTAATCTTAAATTTATTGGCGTGTTTTCGCACATATCGGATAGCAGATTTTGCATCCTCAACAGCATCATAGGGTGTGGTACCGTGAGTATTTTTTAGTCGGTATTCTGCCGAAATGGCCACCATACCTCTAGATGCAAAATACATCGATTGACGTTTGAACGCCTTGTGACTGCCATTGTTCCAACCGCCACCATGAAAGAAAATAACAACATTATGCACTGTCTGTGCATCGAAATTTTTAGGATTATAAACATGGAGTTTTAGAGTAACTCCGTCCACTATTTTATAAACTACAGCATTTGAATCTATAATATCTGGGCTAGCATGTGTATAACCTGAAAAAAATAAAATTGATAAAACTATTGTTTTTATAACTTTCATTTTCCAAATTTAATTTAAGAAAACGTTGTAGCTGAAAAATTTGAAGCAATTGATATAAAAAATGAAGAAAAAGGATAAAATTTAAATTAATCAAAAAAAAATGACAATTCTTCTTAATAATTTTAATTGATCGTCAATAATTATTTTTTAGTTCTGAAGTTCATTTTTGATTATATAATAATCCGGATTTGGATTTAAATCAGTATCATAAATAGATTGAAAATAAATATCT
>CAWVRW010000028.1:0-28908 GCA_963933105.1 uncultured Formosa sp. | reverse complement strand
GGCTGCAAACATACAACCTTTTTTATCCTAAACAAGATTTATTTTTTGTGTTTTTTTGTTTTATTTTTTTATCCGTTTCTATCTGCTGGAAAACAAGTGGTTAGAGCAAGGGAATTATAGAAAGAAATTCCACACTATACCGAACCTTACGATGAAATCTCGGTAAGGGTAGTTAGGAGCGGAGTAGAAACTGTAGCCCGTAAAGGACGAATTGAGGTGTTCGGCCTTTAAAAAGAGGCGTGTTTGGCGGATTTTGGCATTGATAAAAAAGTCAATCCGCGGAAAATCGCCCACTTCAGTGGTGTTTTGTACATAGAATTCTGCAAGTAATGGATCGTATCGATTCATATAATAGCTAGAAAAATAACTAAACGTCACTCCTGTCTGCAGAAATAAAGCCTTTTTGAAGAACTCGTTTGTATAGTATAAGGAGTGTCGCGTCACAATTTGAGGTACATTAAAGACCTCTTCACCCTCCATGACACTTTGATATAGGACGGTATTGTTTAAAGAAATGTTTCGATAGCTTATTTCATTTGACAACTTCGCTCTTATATAGTTCACGTTTTTATCAAACTGAAAGGGCTTGACGCCGCCGTCTATGGCTGCGTCTTTAGTGAAATACAAGTAATTGTTTAGGGTATTATAATCCAATTGGAGAGTTCCGAATTTTTTAGAATTAACACTGAACGCTAATTGTTTTGTGTTTTGATTCTTAAAATTGTTTTGCCAGTTGTAGTTTAGGTAGTCACTTTGAAACAACTGAAAGTTAAAATCAGGGGCTTTAGAGTTTGAATTGAGACTGGCACGCACATTCATGTCCTCATTAAAAGCGTAAGCTGCTTCGGCATTTAGAAAATTACCTTTTAAATTTCCTGTCAGGTTTAAACCTACGTCTCCTTTTAAAGCAAAGGCCCCGATGGTTTTTTCGTAGGTTCCCCCAAATGAAACGACAGAACCCAAAAGACGGTTGGTGATTCTTTGATTGTTTAGGATCACCACAGAGTTGTAGCCATAATTATAGTTCGTATATCCTGCATTCACTTTAAAAGCGCCTAAGGTCTTATTGGAGTAGCGGGCATTAAACTCCGCATAAAAGGTTTCGAGAGTGACTTTGTCGGAAACTTTGGATGCTATAAAGGCATCTCCAAAATAGCTGTTGCTCGTCGCCTGGGTGAAGTGGTAGTATTTATCTTCTAAGGAAAGAATGTTTCCGACTGCTATTTTATTAGAATTAAGAGAATCTCGCTCCTTTAATATATAGGAGTGGTCCAAGTAGAATCGTTTGCCTTCCAAACTACTTTGAGCATCTTGAAATACAGGATCAAATATGGGACGGTCTAAGAATTCTTTTACGCCTGATTCAAAATTTAGGAGATCCTCGTCTGAAAGCCCCCCATTTTCTTCATTCAAAATATCTTGCATGACGATGTGCGTACGCACTACGTATCGGTTGTTCTTGGTTTTATAGTTAGTTGTAAACCTAAAGTTACCGGTGCTAGATAAAATATGTTCGTACTTACCTAAAGAACGCATGCCTTTGTAAGCAATCGAGAAATTAAATTGTTTAGAGTTGTTGACGGTAAATAAGGCATCTAACAAATGACCTTGTTCAAAACCACTCTTATATAGTAACTCTGTAAGTGGTGTGGGCACGTGGTAGTAATCAATGTCATCCACTTCCATATAGTTGAAGTGTTTTGCATGGGCGCCAAACGAAGGCTGAAGTGCATTTGATTTAAAATTCTCTGACAAGGTATTATAGGTCTGCCCCATATTACTGAACGGCAAAAGTTCAAAATCATCCTTTCGGAGGTAGTTAAACTTATACTCCTTATATATAGACAAGGTTGTGTCCAACTGGATGGTGTCGTTTTTACGGCTAATAATTAGATAATCTTTAATGTTGGCCTTTTCATTTTTGACCACCTTTTTAGACGGACGGTCAGATATAGAATCACGACCCTCTCGATTGGGTTCAAAGTTTTTAGCCCCCCTTTTTGACTTGTTTGGAATCAGTTTATCTTGAGAGAACGCAGTGTTTCCAAGAAACAAACAGAAAAGAATTAAGACTAATTTATACATATATAAGATTCTAACGGCAAATTATTGTTGGCACAAAAATAGCAAATATCTAATCTATTTTGTTTTTTTACAGCATAAAGACTGATTTTTACAATCAATTTAACTTTAAGAGGGGATTTATGTTGGATTTAAATGTTTCAAATTTAGAATTTGAATGTGGTACAGACGAAGCCGGTCGAGGGTGTTTGGCAGGGCCTGTAACAGCGGCGGCTGTTGTTTTACCCTTGGATTTTTCGAATGAAATTCTAAACGATTCCAAACAACTTTTCCATACAAAACGAAATTTTCTAAAGCCCATCATCGAAACCCAAGCCGTTTCTTATGGGGTTGCACACATATTCCCTAAAAAAATTGATAAGATAAACATCCTAAACGCCTCTATTTTGGCGATGCATCATGCGATTGCGAAATTAGAAAAAGTGGAGTTTATCAGTGTTGATGGCAATCGGTTCAAGGCATTCAAAAAAGTGCCGCATCAGACGGTGATTAAAGGGGATGCTAAATATCAAAATATTGCTGCGGCTTCAGTATTGGCAAAAACCTACAGGGATGCGTATATGGAAAAAATTCACGAGGAGTTTCCGATGTACAATTGGAAACAAAACAAAGGCTATCCGACGAAAGAACACCGTGCGGCAATTCGTAAATATGGCACGACCAAATACCACAGGCTTTCTTTTAGACTTTTACCAGAATAACTTCCTTTTGAATTATATGTCTTATCTTTGTTTGGAGTCGAATAAAGGATAACAGCCAATGGATAAGTTTTTATATTTTTTAGTGATTATTTTAACGGTTTTCAGTTGTGATTACACTCAAAAATCAACGCGTTCCATCGAGGACTTGGTTCCTAAAAACGCCTCTGTTGTACTTTCCATAAACTCCCTAGAAGGTTTTCAAAGTGCCATTAACAACAATGCTTTGATTTCTAAAACTGGAGTTTTCAAATCTTTGAAAAAAGCACTCATCCCATTGGACAGCCTGAAAAGTTTGAGTCCACTTTTGGTGTGTGTAAATAAAGAGGTCAAGTCACAAGTGTTTACCTTTATTACGCATCAAAGAAATTTGAGTTCGACCGATACCCTTTTAATGCCTTATATTACTTTAGATAGTATTTTGGTGGCTTCAACATCTGCAGCGATTCTTGAATCTGTAAAAATGCAATCGACTTCTGAGTATTCCAAATTATCCAAACTACAACAAACGTCAAATACGTTTTCGGTGTATTGTAAAACGTTTCCCGAACTAAAATCAATTCCAATATTAAATTCTCAATCTGTGTATTTTGGATTTAACATCACTCCTGAAAGTATTGCGATGAATGGCACGATCTTAGATCAAAAATCTCAGAACAAATGGTTTACACTTTTTAAAACTTTGGAACCTCAACCCCAGAGTTTACAAACAATTATTCCTGCCGAAAGCACACGGGTTAACTCCTTTAATTATACCGATTTTGAGCAACTCACACGAAATATAGACTCCGCAGGTTTTGTCTCAAAAGCATCAACACTGGCAAAAGCATTTTTTAGTACCACCAAAGAAATTGGCAGCTTTGAAACTTCTGAAGGAACTGGAATTGCACTGAAATCCATCGATATTAATGCAACTTATGAAGCCTTAAGCAGCTTCCAAAATGAGCTGAGTAGTTTTCGATCGGTTCCGCTGTTTGAGTTTACAGAGCTTTCTTTGTTTACGGATGCTTTTGGGCCGTTACTCTCCTCAATCAGCCCAACAAAATTTATCATTCTCGAGGATTATTTGGTGTTTTCAGATTCTGAAAAGGTGTTACAACTTGTGATTTCAAATTATCTGAACAAAAATACGCTTGAAACTTTTGATGCTTATGAAACAATTCAAAGCGCATTGAGCGACGAAGCCTCGTTTCAAACTTATTTTGACACTCCTTCCTTAGGAACTGTTTTAAACGAACTTTTTGACTCAACACTAAAGGAGAAAGATTTAAGCGCCTATAAACTTTCTGCCTTACAATTGGTGAAAGACGATCATATCGTTCATGTGAATAGTATCCTCCAAAAATCAAAATCAAAACAATCAAAAACACAAATTAGCGAAGCGTTTAGTCTGACGCTTTCAAACGCTATTTTGATGGATCCTGTATTTGTCACCAATCACAGAACCAAAAAGAAAGATATTCTGGTTCAAGATATGGACCATAATTTATATCTCATTTCAAATAAGGGAGTCATCCTCTGGAAAAAGAAACTGAAAGGTCCCGTTTTAGGAACGGTTGAACAGGTGGATTTGTATAGAAACGGCCGCTTACAATTGGCATTTGCAACGCCAAACAGACTGTATATTATCGATCGGAATGGGAAAAATGTAGAGCGATTTCCGCTAAAGTTTAAGGATGAGATTACACAACCATTAGCAATCTTTGATTATGACAAACAACGAAACTATCGTTTTTTGATCACACAGAATAAAAATCTTTTGATGTACGATTCTAAAGGGAAATCTGTGAAAGGATTTAAATATAAAGCTGCACAGCCCATCGGCAGCCAACCCAAGCATTTTCGAGTGCGCGGGAAGGACTATATTGTATTCAGTGCTGGGAATGAACTCAAACTATTGGACCGACGCGGAACGATTCGAGTGAAGGTGAAAGAGCCTATAGATTTTTCTGGGGAAGCTATTTACTTTTATAATTCGCTATTTACCACCACTAATACAAAGGGCGATTTAATTCAGGTGAACTCCAAAGGAAACGTTAGCCGTCAAACATTGGGACTTGACGCAAAGCATGACATCACGAGTTCTTCGAAAACATTGGTGACTCGAAGCGAGAATAAATTGTCTATAAAATCCAACAGTGTAGAATTGGAATACGGGAGCTACTCCCCTCCTAGTTTATTTTATTTAAGAGATAAAATCTATATTTCGATTACGGATTTACAAGCTCAAAAAATCTGGTTATTTGACAGTCAGGCCAAACCGTTTGCAAGTGTTCCTGTGTTTGGAACGAGTGCTATTGATTTAGCAAATGCAGACGCAGATGCACCCCTTGAATTTGTAACCAAAGGAGATTCTAACAGCTTAATCATGTATCAACTGTACTAGACTTTCGTCGCCTCAAAAAGTTTTAAGAAATGTTTTAAAAGTTTGGCTTTTACCTCTGCTTCATCGACCTTGGCTTGCCCGAGTTCGACATGGAGAGACGTGACAGCTTTTCCACGAATCCCACAAGGAATGATGTTATCAAAATAGCCTAAATCGGCATTGACATTTAAGGCAAATCCATGCATGGTTACCCAACGGCTTGCACGTACACCCATTGCGCATATTTTGCGTGCAAAGGGAGTTCCAACATCTAACCATACCCCTGTTTCGCCAGGGCTTCGTTCGGCTTTGAGTCCGTACTCTTCTAAGGTTAAAATAATGGTGTCTTCTAAAAAACGCAGAAATTTATGAATGTCTGTGAAAAAGTTTTCAAGATCTAAAATCGGATAGCCGACCACTTGACCGGGACCATGATAGGTAATATCGCCGCCACGGTTGATTTTATAAAAAGTAGCCCCTTTAGCCTCTAACTGGGCTTCGGACAACAAAAGATTGGACATATCGCCGCTTTTACCCAAAGTATAGACATGCGGATGACTGACAAACAACAAATGGTTCGGGGTCATTAAACCCGCAGATTCCCGACGGTTTTTAATTTTAATATCAATGGTCTCCTTAAATAAGGTCTCTTGATAATCCCAAGCTTCCTTGTAATCTTTGAGTCCCAGATCCTGTATGTTGACGCCTTTATTCATAGGCGGCAAATATACAGATTTATGACTTAGGATTGTTTAAAATTACCAGTGCTGCAATCACGCCAGGCACCCACCCACATAGGGTTAATAAAAATACGATGACTATGGATCCACAACCCTTGTCAAACACGGCTAAGGGTGGAAATAAAATAGAGACTATAACGCGCCAAATACTCATAAAAAAAGAGGGTTAAATTAAGTTATACCTATAAGACGTATCTTTTAAAAGAACGTTACAAAAGCAATGGAGGATTTATACCGCTTTAATTGAAATCCTAAGCAATAGTCGTTATCTTTGTGTCTTAAATTTTATCAGAGTATTATGTCGCAGCTTTCAGAACAAGAAATTGTCCGTCGAGAAAAACTATCAAAATTACGTGCGTTAGGGATCAATCCTTATCCCGCTGATTTATTCCCCGTAACCCATAGCAGTGCTAAGGTAAAATCTGATTTCTCAGAAGGCACTAAGGTGGTTTTGGCCGGACGTTTGATGCGAAAAAAGATACAAGGAAAAGCGGCATTTGCGGAACTTCAAGACAGTGAAGGCCGTATACAAATTTACATCAACAGAGATGAAGTTTGTCCTGATGAAGATAAAAGTCTCTATAATGATGTCTTTAAAAAATTGCTCGATTTGGGTGATTTTATTGGGATTGAAGGCGAACTTTTCACCACGCAAGTAGGCGAAAAAACAGTTTTGGTAAAACACTTCAAACTGTTATCTAAAGCATTAAAACCCTTACCGCTTCCAAAAACAGATGCGGAAGGCAACACATACGATGAATTTAACGATCCCGAAATGCGTTACCGTCAGCGGTATGCCGATTTGGTGGTCAACCCACATGTTAAAGAGGTTTTTGTAAAACGTACCAAACTTTTCAATGCCATGCGTAGTTTCTTTAACGAGGCTGGTTATTTTGAGGTAGAAACACCCATTTTACAACCGATTGCTGGAGGTGCTGCGGCACGTCCGTTTATGACACACCACAACAGTTTGGACATTCCACTGTACATGCGAATTGCCAATGAGTTGTATTTAAAACGATTGATTGTCGGTGGATTTGATGGGGTGTATGAGTTTTCTAAAAACTTCAGAAATGAAGGGATGGACCGTACTCACAATCCAGAGTTTACAGCGATGGAAATTTATGTGGCTTACAAAGATTATAACTGGATGATGGAGTTTTGCGAGCAATTGCTAGAACATTGTGCGATGGCCGTGAATGGCACCACAAAAACTACTTTTGGCCCACATGAAATCGATTTTAAAGCGCCTTACGCTAGAATCACGATGGCGGATTCTATAAAGGAATTTACTGGTTTTGACATCACCGGAAAAACGGAAGATGAGATTCGCGCAGCGGCTAAAGATTTAGGCGTTGAAGTGGACAACACGATGGGGAAAGGTAAATTGATTGATGAGATTTTTGGAGAAAAATGTGAAGGGAATTACATTCAACCGACGTATATCACAGACTATCCAAAAGAGATGAGTCCTTTGTGTAAAGAGCATCGCGAAAATCCTGAGCTGACCGAACGTTTTGAATTAATGGTTTGTGGGAAAGAAATTGCGAATGCATACTCAGAATTAAACGATCCTATTGACCAACGCGAACGTTTTGAGCACCAACTAAAATTGGCTCAAAAAGGAGATGATGAAGCAACGGAATTTATTGATGAAGACTTTTTAAGAGCGCTCGAATACGGCATGCCTCCAACTTCTGGAATGGGCATCGGGATGGACCGTTTGATTATGTTTCTGACCAATAATGCATCGATTCAAGAAGTATTGTTTTTCCCACAAATGAAACCAGAGAAAAAAGCAGTGGTTTTAAGTGACAACGAAAAAGCGATTTTTGAGGTCTTAAAATCCAATTCTGGCATTCAATTAGCGGCCTTAAAAACACAGTCTGGACTGAGTAATAAAGGCTGGGACAAGGGCATCAAAGGACTGACTTCAAAAGAACTCGCAAAGGTCTATAAGACTGATGATGTGTTGGTTGTTGACTTTTTAGGCTAAGCTTATTTCGAATTTTTAAGGGTTACTATTATTGTTTTAGTTAAAGAATTATTATATTCACTTCATAATTCAATTCCTAAAATCTAATATCTAATGAAAAAATTAATTTCATTCACCCTTTTGCTGTTTGCATTCGTATCTATTGAATCCTGTATCAGCATCAAATCAACGTCTAAGAGAAAGGCAGAAGCTGCCAAAGCCGCTAAAAAACCAGATCCCAAACCTAAAAAAGACGCTATCAAGCCTTATGCAAAGGTCATTACCAAAGACGCAAAATCAGACGAAGGACTGTTTACCGTTCATAAAATAGACGACAGCTTTTTTTATGAGATCCCGGACACTCTTTTTGATAAAGAAATGTTGATGGTCACACGAATTTCCAAAACAGCTTCAGGTGTTGGATTTGGTGGTGGAAAACAAAACACACAAGTCCTAAGGTGGCAAAAGAAAGACAAGAAAGTGATTCTAAGAGTCGTTTCTTATGAGGTTTATGCAGCCGATTCCTTGCCTGTACATGAGGCGGTTGTGAATTCGAATTTTGAACCTGTTTTGTATACCTTTCCTATAAAAGCGTTTAGTGTTGATTCTACCGCAACAGTGATTGAAGTGACTGATTTGTTTAATAAAGATGTCAAAGCACTCGGACTGTCATCTCGTTCCAGAAAACGCTATAAAGCGACCCGTTTGGAAAGTGAAAAATCATATATTGAAAGTGTAAAAAGTTACCCAAAAAATATTGAAGCACGCCACGTCAAAACCTATGCGGCTAGTGAAGCACCTTCAAACTCCAGTACAGGAACCATTTCTATAGAGATTAATAATTCTATGATTTTATTACCTGAAAACTTGATGAAACGTCGCTATTTTGACAAGCGTGTAGGTTGGTTTGCAAGGGGTCAAGTGGATTATGGCTTGGACGACCACCGCAGTAAAGAGGTGACGTTTTTGGACCGTTGGAAGCTGGAAGTTAAAGATGAAGATTTAGAAAAATTCAAAGCCGGTGAACTCGTAGAGCCTAAAAAACAGATCGTGTATTATGTGGATCGTGCGACGCCAGAAAAATGGCGTAAATACATCAAACAAGGAATTGAAGATTGGCAAGTTGCTTTTGAAGCGGCTGGTTTTAAAAACGCCATCATTGCAGCCGATCCGCCAACAGCAGAAGAAGATCCTGAATGGAGCCCCGAAGATGTGCGTTATTCGGTGGTGCGCTACCTCGCCTCTCCGATTCCGAATGCGAATGGCCCTCACGTGAGTGATCCGCGAACAGGTGAAATTTTAGAAAGTGATATCAATTGGTATCACAATGTGATGACGTTACTAAGACGTTGGTTTTTTGTGCAAACATCTGCTATAAACCCAGAAGCACGAATGCCAGAATTTAAAGATGAAGTGATGGGGCGTTTGATTCGATTTGTATCGGCACACGAAGTTGGACACACCTTAGGACTTCCTCACAATATGGGAAGTAGTTGTGCGTATAAAGTTGAAGATTTACGCGACGCTGCTTTTACTCAAAAATATGGAACGGCACCTTCCATTATGGATTATGCACGTTTCAATTACATCGCGCAACCCGAAGATACTGGTGTGGCCTTGATGCCAGATGTTGGAGTGTATGATAAATATGCCATTGCTTGGGGGTATAAACCCATTTTAGACACGACTGCCGAAGCCGAAAAAGAAACGCTTAACAGTTGGATTTTGGAACATGCTGGCGATCCGATGTACCGTTTTGGTCACCAACAAGTGGGGGATGTTGTAGATCCAAGTTCACAAACAGAAGACCTTGGAGATGATGCTATTTTAGCAAGTACCTATGGGATTAAAAACTTAAAACGAATTGTTCCAAACCTCATCGAGTGGACGACGGAAACAGGGGAAGATTACTCGGATTTAAGTGATATGTACGGGCAATTGATGTCACAATTTAGTCGCTATATGGGCCATGTTGCCAATAATATAGGAGGTGTATATGAGCAGTACAAAACCGCCGATCAAGCAGGTGCGGTATATACTTATGTAGATAAGGAGCATCAAAAAAATGCTTTGAAATTTATCAACGCACAATTATTCAGCACACCTAAATGGTTAATAGACCCCGCAATTTTTGAACGTATTGAATATTCCGGTTCCATTGAACGCATCCGAAGACTGCAAGAACGGACCTTAAAAACAATTTTGAGTTTAGGGAAAATGGCACGTATGATTGAAAATGAAACCCTTAATGATTCTGATGCATACACCCTCCGAAGTATGACGCGAGATTTGAGAACAGGCATTTGGAGTGAGTTGTACTCTGGACGTAAAATAGACACGTACAGACGGAATTTACAACGGGCTCATATGGATCGTTTGGCGTATTTGATGACGGTGGAAAATCAGAGTAAACGACGTGGCAGTGATTATGTAAAATCGACGGCTGTCAATACCAGTCAATCTGATATTCGTGCGATTGTAAGAGCAGAATTGAAAACCTTGAGAAACCTGATCAACTCGAGCATTTCAAAAACCTCGAATGGCATGAATAAGATTCACCTTCGAGATGCTGTAGAACGAATCAATTTAATTTTAGACCCGAAATAAGAATACTCTATTTTTTAAACAAACACAAAACTGAAAACTATGAAATCATCTATTTTACTCGCCTTTCTCCTTATTGGAACTATGAGTTTTGCGCAATCTGAAAAACGGGATCATAAAATGCACCCTCCAATGGATAAAATGGCGGATATGCCCGCAGAAAACATTGCCACTTTGATGTCTAAAAAAATGACTTTACAGTTAGATCTTTCGGAATCGCAGCAAGCGAAGGTTTATGACCTGATTTTAGCAAACACTGTTCAAAAGAAAGCACAACGCGCCAATCGACCAGAAGGAAAACCAAGTAAGGAAATGCATTTTGAAATGCAAAACAAGATGCTAGACAATAAAATTGCCTTTAAAAAGGCCATGAAATCAATCTTAAACGATGCACAGTACACCCTTTGGAAAGAGCAAAATCATAAGAAAAAGAAGAAACCAAAACACCAATAAATTTATTGCAATTCAAAAAAAGCCCAATCGTTATGTTTGGGCTTTTTTATTTATACAGGTTTAATGTTTTTTTCAAAGCGGTTATGAATCCATAAAATCAGGAGTCCAAACCCAATCGATCCAATAATCAAACAATTATTCAGCAGTCCATCTACAGAGAAGGACAAGCGAATAAGAATGGTTGAAATGATGAATCCTGAGTTTCTTATGACTTTGTGAAATTGATCGGTATAGAAAAATGAAAAGAGCAACAGGAATACATCGACAATAATTAAAATCGCAAAAAATTCATCAAAGAAAATACTGTTGACATCTTTTAAGGCTAGGGATAAATTTTCGGGGGTATTTTGAAAAATCCAACTCCCAAAAGTGACCAGTCCAATTCCAACAAAAATGGGCACTAAAATCGTAGCCATAAATTTTTTGATGGCTATAAATTGTTCTATTTGAGCGGGTTCTAGGGTGTTTACTTTATTTGATATATGTAATTTTTGACGTTCTAATGAGAACAAATAGATCATGAAAAACAGCAAGAGTGCGGTGATAATATCATAGGTGAAATTAAGATCGTTTTTAATGTCAAACCAATCTGAATTGAGTTCTAAATTGGCCAAGTCTTTGAAAATACGTCGGATGACAATCAGTGTGATAATCTCATATTGCTTGCCTATATAGGTGGTGATGGACCGCGGTAAATAGAATATCAATAGATAGACTTCATAAATCAGAATAAAAGAAAAGGGGGTGTAGATGGCTGCAATTGGAGAGTCAAAAAAATTGAGCCCTTCAGGAATTACAATCAACTGGTTTTGCACCAAATAAATGGTAATGAGGTGCGCTAAAAAACTGATGATAGCAATAATAAGAATAAACCGTTCTACCTTATTTTTTACAGTTTCAGACAGCACTGAATTGTAAAAAAGTGCATTTAATTTTGAGATCATTACTAGTTGATTTAAAATTGGTTAAGTGTGGAAAGGAATTAAATTTACGAAAAACAAATGAGCTTTCGCAGAATAAGCTTGATTATATTGTAGTATTCATAAATATGCGTTAATTTTAAAGCTATTGGATCCAGCAATTTAAGAGGTACTAAATGTAACCTATGTTACAAAAAAGAAGATTTTAAAACTCTAGTTTTACAAAAAATAAAAGGTACTGATTTAGTTATTATATATAAAAATTAAAAAAATGATTCAAGAGCTAAAAGCGAGTTACGGACATCAATTTGAAGATGCATTACTTGAAGAAATTTCACAAGTAGGCACTTTTAAGGACGTTTCCGCTAGCTATAAGATTATAGAAATCGGGGACTATATCAAAGGGATGCCTTTATTATTGTCCGGTGCTATTAAAATCTTAAGAGACGATTCTGATGGCGACGAGTTGCTGCTCTATTATCTAGAAAAAGGAGATACCTGTTCTATGACCATGAACTGTTGTCTGGGACAAGCCAAAAGTGAAATCAGAGCAATTGCTGAAATGGACACAAAACTTATCATGGTTCCCGTCATAAAGATGGAAGAATGGGCTGCAAAATACAAGTCTTGGAGAAATTTTATGTTTGAAAGCTACCATAAACGTCTCAACGAATTGCTACAAACAGTGGACGCCATTGCGTTTACAAAAATGGACGAACGGGTATTAAATTTTTTAAAAGAAAAAGCCCGCATCACCAACAACACTTCCGTTTATAATACACATCAAGAAATTGCTTACGAACTTCACAGCTCAAGGGTGGTGATTTCGAGACTTCTAAAAAAATTAGAGAATTTAGGCAAAATTGAGTTGAAACGAAACCACATTCAAATCATTGATTTAAATTAAAAACAATATTTATTATGGAACTGATAGAACTCTTTGGATTCATTTGCGCGTTGATTATTGGAGTTTCACTAGGGCTGATTGGCGGTGGGGGCTCTATATTAGCCGTCCCCGTTTTGGCCTATTTATTTTCGTTTGATGAACGCATCGCAACGTCCTATTCCTTATTTATAGTTGGAATGAGTGCTTTAATCGGTGGACTGAAACAGCATTTTAAAGGGTATGTCGATTGGAAAACGGCCGTCGTTTTTGGTTTGCCTGCCATTGTAGGTGTGAGTCTAGTGCGGCATTTTTTAGTACCAATCTTACCTGATGAATTGTTTCATATTGGGTCGTTTATTTTTACCCGTAGAATGGGCATGTTTGGACTCTTTGCACTCCTCATGTTTCCTGCTGCATTTTCGATGTTGAAACAACAAAAATCATCTCCTTTAAAAAAGAAAAAAACGGTCTCCTATAATTACCCCTTAATTTTAATAGAAGGATTGTTTGTTGGTGGAATTACAGGCCTGATTGGCGCAGGCGGTGGATTTCTGATCATACCCGCACTGGTGATTTTAGCAAATGTAGAAATGAAAGTCGCTATTGGAACCTCTTTAGTAATCATTGCTTTTAAGTCGCTTCTAGGCTTCTTTATTGGCGACGCTACTAAAATGGAAATCGATTGGGGATTCCTATTTACATTTACAGGGATTGCCGTTGTTGGGATTTATATTGGTAGCTATTTGAGTAATTTTGTTGATGGAGGAAAACTCAAAAAAGGGTTTGGGTATTTTATTTTTATAATGGCCTTATTTATCTTTTATATGGAGTTCCTTTTGAACTAATCTAAAAACAATCTCCAATGTAACAAAAGTTACTGTACGGCTTGTTCACCCTTCCTAAGTTTGCAGCATCAAACAAATGATGCCACGATGAAAATAGAACAAATTTATACAGGCTGCCTTTCTCAAGGCGCTTATTATATTGAAAGTAACGGAGAAGTTGCGATCATTGACCCTTTAAGGGAGGTAAAACCTTACCTCAACCGAGCGAAACAAGACAATGCAACGATAAAATATATTTTTGAAACACACTTCCATGCCGATTTTGTAAGCGGTCATGTAACGCTTTCAAAAGATACCAATGCGCCCATCATTTACGGTCCAAACGCGAACCCAAAATTTGAAGCCACCATCGCAACCGATGGTCAAGAGTTTAAATTAGGAAACATTACAATTATAGCCCTTCATACTCCAGGTCATACTATGGAGAGTACCACCTATCTTTTAAGGGATGAAAACGGAAAAGACCATGCTATTTTTAGTGGAGACACCCTTTTTTTAGGAGATGTTGGAAGGCCCGATTTGGCACAAAAAATTGGAGATTTAACCATCGAAGACTTAGCGGGCTATCTATATGATAGTTTACGTCAAAAAATTATGGTTCTTGCTGATGATGTTGTGGTGTATCCTGCACATGGAGCCGGGTCTGCTTGTGGTAAAAATATGATGAAAGAAACGGTCGACAGCTTGGGAAATCAAAAAAAGATGAATTATGCACTTCGTGCTGATATGACCAAAAAAGAATTTATTTCTGAAGTGACTCAAGGACTTTTGCCACCTCCAGACTATTTCCCAGCAAATGTAAAATTAAATATAGAAGGTTATGATGATTTTGATACGGTTCTAAAAAGGGGCACTCAAGCCCTATCGCCTCGCGCTTTTGAAGCAGCAGCGAATGAAACCTCAGCTATTGTTTTAGATGTTCGGCACCAAGATGCTTATGAAAAAGGCCACATTCCCAGTTCCATTTTTATTGGTTTGGACGGGGAGTTTGCTCCTTGGGTAGGCGCCTTGATTGCCGACGTCAAACAACCGCTGTTATTAGTCACAGAAAAAGGTCAGGAAGAAGAAGCCATCACACGTTTATCACGTGTCGGTTTTGACCAAACACTTGGATATCTCGAGGGTAGTTTTGAAGCATGGAAAAAAGCTTCCATGGAATATGACACGGTTAGCTCCATCACTGCTGAGGCGTTTAAAACAACTTATGAAAATAACAACACCAACGTATTTGATATGCGCAGGGAATCTGAGTTTTTATCGGAACATATTCTAGAAGCTCATAGTACTCCACTGAGTTTTATGAACGACCATCTTGCGGAATTCAAGAGCAACCAGCCCTTTTATATCCATTGTGCTGGTGGTTACAGAAGCATGATTGCAGCCTCAATTCTTAAAAGTCGTGGGATTCATAATTTAATTAATATTAAAGGAGGATTTGTGGCGATTAAAAAAGCTGGCGTTCAAGTCTCAGACTTTGTGTGTCCTACAAGCTTGTAGGAACTAACAGAAAAAACACCCTTCAAAACATAACTAAATAAAATTCAAAATGGCTGAATTCTAGCCTTCACTTAAATAAGATATTAAATATGATTTCAACTTATGAACCCTGGCCGTGGTATGTCTCAGGTCTTATGATTGCCCTTGTAATGTTTTTACTTTTAATGGTGGGCAAAAACTTCGGAATGTCTTCCAACCTTCGAACGCTTTGCACCCTTTGTGGTGCCGGAAACGCTTCTGATTTTTTTAAATTTGATTGGAAAACACAAAAATGGAATTTAGTGGTCATCTTGGGAGCGGTTATTGGAGGCTATATAGGTGCTCACTTTCTATCCTCAGAGTTGGCAGTTGCGATAAATCCTGACACCGTTAAAGATTTAAAAGCAATGGGCTTTGAAAGTGCTGGAAGTGCTTACCTGCCAAAAGAACTGTTTGAACTCTCGGCTCTGACCAATATTAAATCACTCCTTGTTTTATCTATTGGAGGGTTATTCGTTGGTTTTGGTGCTCGATATGCAGGAGGCTGCACTTCTGGGCATGCAATTTCTGGTTTGAGTAACCTTCAACTTCCTTCATTAATTGCCGTCATTGGTTTTTTTATTGGAGGACTCACCATGATTCATTTAATTTTCCCTTTAATTTTTTAAACTATGAGAACACTAATATATCTTTTTATCGGCATCCTTTTGGGCATTACTATGTTTAAATCAGAAGCAGCCTCTTGGTTTCGAATTTATGAAATGTTTAAATTTGAATCCTTCCATATGTATGGCATCATCGGCACTGCTTTAGCGGTGGGTCTGCTGGTGGTACAAGTGATCAAACGTTACAAACTAAAGTCCTTTTTCGGCGAACCCATTACCTTTTCTCCAAAAGAAAAAAGTGTCCGTCGGTACCTGATTGGGGGTATTATATTTGGATTAGGTTGGGCCTTAGCAGGTGCGTGCCCAGGCCCTATGTTTACTTTGGTAGGCGCGGGATATGCGCCCATTCTTGTGGTTATTGCAGCATCGCTTTTAGGAACGTTCCTATATGGACTCTTAAAAGATAAGCTGCCGCATTAAATGCAGTTTTTCAAAAAAAACGGTTTCACTATTAATATTTATTTATTAATCACTAACTTAACAGGAAACCAATTTAATTATGAAAAATTTACTGATTGTATTTACAATTTTCAGTCTAACAGCCTGTACGTCTTCAGACGATGATTCTACTGCTGCTGCTGACACGACTGCACCAATAATTACATTACTTGGAACAAATCCTGAGACTGCATTTATTGGAGAGACTTATACAGATGCTGGAGCTTCGGCTACTGATGCTGAAGATGGAAATATGACAGCCAATATAGAAACCGTAAATTCTGTTGACACTTCTACTGCGGGAACTTACTCCGTAAGCTATAATGTATCGGATGCGAGTGGAAACGCCGCAACCGAAGTAACACGCACAGTGAATGTTACTTCAGCTGAACAACTAATTATTGGCAACTGGACTTCAGTATCTACAGATTCTGAAGGGTCTTATAACAGTCGAATTACTATTATTGAATCGGGTGAAATGTCGGTATATACAGAAATCACACTCACAACGGGTGCCATAATGCAATCTGTGGATGGGATGACTTGGACTCTGAATGGGAATCTATTTACAACAACGGACACCTTTTTTTATAATGATGATGACGATGATGTAGTAGATACGGCGACAATTACGGTCATCAATCAAAACTCCTTTTCTTTTTTGAGTGACGATGGTGAAACCTTAACGCTTAATAGAGATACAGACTATGAATCTACAATCGTTGGAACCTGGCTATATGTGTTTTTGGAAAACGGATGTCAATATACTATTGAATACGGTTTTTCAAACTCAAACGAGTTTACAGGATCTAACATGAACGATTGCAACGACGACGCGACAACTGTTTCAGGCCCCTATACGACGACTGGTATTCTTAGCGGTGCGATCTATGCTGGAGATGAAGAGCCTGACTCTGAACAAACTTACTTTGCAGTTCAAGGAGATAAGTTTTATCTTTATGTTGAAGAAGGAAATAATGGTAATGTGTTTACTAAACAATAACACAAAAGAGGCGGCTTGAAAAAACTTTACTTTGTCGATTTGAACCTGCCTACCGACAGGTAGGTTCAGATTGACAGATTTTATACTTTTAACCCAGCTTTTTTTTGATTTTAAGAAAACACTTCAGGTTTGATATGACTTGTAATTAAAAATAAATAAGTTGTGTTTTACCACTAATTTTAATTAGTTTTGCATTTAAAACCAATTTAACCATGAAAAATTTACTATTATTATTTACAATTTTCAGTTTAACAGCCTGTACGTCTTCAGACGATAATTCTGCTGCTGACACGACTACACCGCCAACAGCTGCAGAAACCATTATTGGCAACTGGACTACACAATTTACAGAGTCTGAAGGAACTACTACCGGTCGAATTACTTTTATTGAATCGGGTGAAATGTCTATACATATAGAAGTAACCCCAACGGGAAGTGATGAGACAATTTCTTCTGTTGAGGGGAAAACTTGGACGCTAGACGGCGATCAATTTACGACGACGGATACTCTGGAAGATGAAACTGACACGGATACATTGACGGTAAACAACCAAGATTCCATTTCTATTTTTAGGACCGACGGCGAAACATTGAACCTCACTAGAGTTGACGCGTATGAAACATCACTCATTGGCGATTGGGAAGGGACCGATCCAGAGAATTGTATTAGTACTGTTCAAATCAGCTTTACAAATTCAAACACCTATAGCTCTATTGTAACTAACATGGATTGTGAAAACGAGGTGATCAACGTTGGAGGGACTTTTACTAGAAATAGTGGCACTCTTAGTGGTACGCTATCATTCGTAGATGAAATAACCAATGAAACTAACAATGCATATTATGCTGTACAGGGAGATGCGATGCTCCTGTTTTTCGAAGGCAGTGACGATGGCTACGTGCTATTCAAATAATAATATTTCCAAAAAAATACTCTTAGCAACTAGTATCGCTAAATAATATCAAAAAGACGGTCTGAAAAGACTGTCTTTTTTATTGGTATAAAGTGGATGTTTAGAGTTTGGTGAGTTTTGCACTTATCGCATCTACGCAATTAATCCCATCAATGGCAGCAGAAATAATACCGCCTGCATAGCCTGCGCCTTCGCCACACGGATACAAGCCTTTGACGTTGACGTGCTCTAAGGTTTCTAAATTTCGAGGAATGGATATGGGTGACGACGTCCGACTTTCTGGCGCATGCAATACGGCTTCATTGGTGAAATAGCCTTTCATTTTTTTTCCATATAAAGAAAATGCTTTTCGCAAGCGTTTAGAAATCATCGGAGGTAAAACTGTATTAAGGTCTACCGAAACGATGCCCGGTTGGTAAGAGGTCTTAGGAAAGTCTTTAGAAATTTTTCCTTCGACAAAATCGATCATGCGTTGTGCGGGTACTTGCTGTGTTTTTCCGGCCACTTCCCAACAATCGCGCTCCACTTTTTTCTGAAAATCAAGACATACAAAAGGATCTTTTTCTGAGTAATTTGGTAAATCTTTAGGTTCTACACTCACCACAATACCCGAATTTGCATAGGGATTATTTCGCTTGCTTGGACTCCATCCGTTAGTCACTACTTCTTCTTGAGACGTGGCACAGGGCGCAATAATTCCGCCAGGACACATACAAAATGAATAGACACCCTTCCCGTCAATTTGATCGACCAAACTGTAAGAGGCTGGAGGTAAATACGGGTTTTCAACAGCACCGTGGTATTGGATTTTATCAATGAGATGTTGAGGATGCTCCACCCGAACGCCCAACGCAAATGCTTTGGCTTCTAAATGCACCCCTTTTTTATGCAGTAAATAAAAGATATCTCTGGCTGAATGCCCCGTCGCTAAGACAACATTTTGAAAGGGCTTCCATTCAGTGTCGTTAATTTTGAGGGCTTTTATGGCGTTCTCTTCAATTTGAATATCGGTCAGTTTGGCGTTGAAATGTACCTCCCCGCCTGCTTCGATAATCGCTTCCCGCATGGCGGTAATAATGGCTGGTAATTTATTGGTTCCTATATGCGGATGGGCTTCGACCAAAATGTCTTCTGAGGCTCCAAAATGCACAAACCATTCGAGGGCTTTCAGGACATTGCCCCGTTTTTTGGAGCGTGTATATAATTTTCCATCAGAGTAAGTCCCTGCGCCCCCTTCTCCAAAACAATAGTTTGATTCGGGATTGACAATCTGTTCTTTGTTGATGGCTGCTAAATCGCGACGTCTGGCACGCACATCTTTTCCGCGCTCAAACACAATGGGTTTCAAGCCTGCTTCGATAGCACGCAATGCGGCATAGAGCCCTGCGGGGCCTGCACCTATAATCGCAATTTGGGGTTTTGAGTGCACCGCTTGCGATACAAAAGATTGGGGCTGTGTTCGGGTTTCACCAAGCAACCAAAATTCAATTTGTAAATTGAGTTTAATCGATGCTTTTCGGGCGTCGATCGAACGTTTTCGGATGCGCCAATCGATAATATCTGCTGAACGCAGTTTGGCCTTAAAAAGACTTGATTTTAATATAAAATCGGTGTCCTTTTGTTGCGCTGGTTTTATGGTAATTTGTACGAATACACTCATCGTGGCAAAGGTAACTAAAGTTTCCTTGGAATTGTTTAAAAGGCTATTGAACACAAAAACAATTCAACTAAACGCTGTATCAAACTCTGGTTTGATTTTTAATTTTGAGAGAAAAATACAGTATCTGTAGAGAGTACCGCACACACTGACAGCAGGTTGGGTGAAAATAATTTCATTTTTATTGAAAGAAAAAACGATAAGTCCAGTTCTTTTTTTTAAATTTGAATACCCAGATTGCTAATAACCTACTATGCCCCTATTTCAAAATACGGTTGTCACTAGACAGCTCAAGACTCAAAATAAGACCCTCATTTCAGAAAAATGGCTCGCTTATAAAGCCCATTTTTTTAATCCTGCAATCCAAGAAAATATTCGGAATGCCAAAGAGGAACAATACCAAGAAGGTTTTTTAAGAGATTTGTTTGTCACTATTTTTGGATACACTCTAAATCCCGAAACCAATTTCAATCTTACCACTGAACTTAAAAATGCGAAAGACAGCAAAAAAGCAGATGGTGGAATTATTATTGATGGCACCGTTGTGGGGGTTATCGAACTGAAAGGCACCAACACTACGGATTTAGCAAAAGTAGAACCCCAAGCGTTTGGGTATAAAAACAATCAACAAGATTGTGTGTATGTCATTACTTCAAACTTTGAGAAACTCCGATTTTACATCGACAATGCCATTGAACATATAGAGTTTAATCTGTTTACGCTTAGCGAAGAAGCGTTTCAACTTTTGTATGTATGCATCGCTTTTGAGAATATAAAAAAAACCTTCCTAAAAAATTAAAAGAAGAGTCTTTAAGTCAAGAAGAAAACATCACCAAACAGCTGTATAAAGATTACTCGCTGTTTAAACGAGAGTTGTTTCAAAACTTAACTCAACTCAATCCATAATTTGAGGCCTTAGAATTGTTTAAAAAATCTCAAAAATTATTAGATCGATTTTTGTTTTTATTCTTTTCTGAAGACCGAAATTTACTGCCTCCAAATTCTGTAAGACTTATTTTAGAGCAATGGAAAAAGCTAAAAGATTTAGATGCCTACACGCCTTTATACGATCGTTTTAAAAAATATTTTGGGTATTTAAACACGGGCTTTAAAGGCAAACAATACGATGTGTTTGCATACAACGGGGGGCTTTTTAAACCCGATACAATTTTAGCCAATATTACGATTGATGATGAATTGCTTTACACCCATACTCTAAAACTCTCTGAATATGATTTTGAAAGTGAAGTGGATGTGAATATTTTAGGACATATTTTTGAAAACTCCCTCAATGAATTGGATGAAGTGAAAGCCCAATTAGAAGGGCAATCGGTTGATAAAACGACCACCAAACGCAAAAAAGACGGTGTGTTTTATACCCCAAAATACATCACCAAATACATTGTAGAAAACACGGTAGGCAAACTGTGTACCGAGAAAAAAATAGAACTGGACATTAGCGATGAGACGTATCAACACGCCAAACAACGAAGTCGGAAACGACTGGAAACGCTGAACGATTACAGAACTTGGTTGTTACAACTGACCATTTGTGATCCTGCTTGTGGCTCTGGTGCGTTTCTAAATGAAGCGCTTAATTTTCTGATTGCAGAACATCGGTATGTGGATGAACTGTCAGCAAAATATAATAATGATGCCTTAATGCTGAGTGATGTAGAAAATAGCATCCTAGAGAATAATTTATTTGGAGTGGATCTGAATGAAGAATCTGTAGAAATTGCCAAACTCTCGCTGTGGTTACGAACGGCGCAACCCAACCGTAAACTGAACAGTCTTAACCACAATATAAAATGTGGTAATTCTTTGATTGACGATCCCGAAGTTGCGGGCGACAAGGCTTTTAAATGGGAAGAGGAATTTCCAAGTATTTTTAAAGAAAAACATAAAAAACCATACCACATTACAACAACGATCCACGACAGTCGAACTTCAAAAAGAATGGAGAAGTACAAAGTTAGAGAACGACGGGAAGGAAGCACAAAACCTCATGTGATTTATTTTACTCCTGAAGATGATGTGCAGATGACACAAATCATTGCGGATGTTGTAAAAGAAGACAATCTCAATATACTTGCTTATAACATTTGTGGGGACCATATCCATTTGTTAGTGGTGTGCACTATAGAAGAGGTTGCTGCGATTATGCAAAAAATAAAAGGACGCACTTCGTATTTTCACAAGGGGCATTACAAGGGGTTTTACAAGGGGCTTAAGCCCCTTGTGAACAAACCGTTGTGGCAACAAAAATACAGTCCCCCAAAAGAAGTTACCAGTACGGAACAGTTATTGAATACCCTAAAATACATTCAGACGAACAGAAATAAGCACGAATTGCCGCCGCATCCCAAGGCCTTACAAAACACCATTAACGCGCTCTGTTGCTCAGAAGCCGACGCCTTCCGAAGCGAATATGCTGGTGGGTTTGATGTGGTGATTGGGAATCCGCCGTATGTTCAGATACAAAGTATGGGAGCAATTGCCAATGATTTAAAAAATCAAGGGTTTAAAACATTCGAAAAAACAGGGGATTTGTATTGTTTATTTTATGAGTTAGGAACTATTATTTTAAAAGAAAAAGGAATACTTGGGTTTATTACTTCTAATAAATGGATGAGAGCTAAGTACGGTAAATCTTTAAGAAATTATATAATTGACAATACGCAGCCAATTGAAATTATAGATTTGGGTTCTGGTATTTTTGAAAGTGCAACGGTCGATTCTAATCTAATAATATTTGAGAAAAATTCAGAAACAACAAAAAAATCATTTAATGCTATTGATTTATCTAAAGAAAAAACTTTTCTGGATTTCACTATTTATAAAGAGAAAACAGTTGAAATAAATCCCGATTTAAACGAAAATTGGGTGATCTCAAATCCTATTGAATTAAAGATTAAGAAAAAAATTGAAAAAATTGGAACGCCTTTAAAGGATTGGAATATTAAGATAAATCGAGGGATTTTAACCGGCTTAAATGATGCCTTTGTAATTGATGAAAGCACAAAAAATAAGTTAATTAAGAAAGCTGCAAATAATTCAGAAATCATTAAACCCATATTAAGAGGTAGAGATTTAAATAGATATTATGTTGACTACTGTAATCTGTATTTAATTAACACACACAATGGATATAAGGAAAAAAGTGCTGTTAATATTGAAGAATATCAAGACATCAAAGAACACTTGGATGCTTTTCAACCACAATTAACAAAAAGAGGTGATAAGGGTATTACACCATATAACCTGAGAAATTGCGCTTATGTAGATGATTTTTTTAAAGAAAATATTTTTTACCCCGATATTTGTCAGAGACTAAGCTTTTCAATTGTAGATAATATGTTTTCGAATAATACAGGATATTATTTAAACACTAATAATAAATATTTATTGAATATTTTAAATTCTAATTTAATAAACTATTATTATAAGACGATATCGGCTCAACTTGGTGAAACAGGTATTCGATGTTTTACAATTTACATTGAAAATATTCCTATTCCAAAAATTAAAAATTTAGACCAACAACCCTTCATTCTCAAAGCAGACCAAATGCTCTCATTAAACAAAGCCTTGCAAGAGCTGTCTCAAAAATTCCAAAGAACGCTGCTAAGAGAATATGAGTCCCTTTATAAGCTCTCTAAAAAACTAGAAACTTGGTATGCACTCTCCTATGCCGACTTTTTAAAAGAACTCCAAAAGAAAAAAGTGGTATTGTCCTTATCCAAAAAAGTAGAGTTGGAAACTTACTTTTTAGAAGAACAACAAAAAGCGGTTGCACTTAAAACAGAAATCGACCAAACAGACAAAGAAATAGATGCGATGGTGTATGCGTTGTATGGATTAACGGAAGCGGAAATTGCAATCGTTGAGAGTTGTTAACGAAATGAAAAAAAATGTAATCAATAGTGTAGGGAACACACAGTGGCACAATAGTTTAGATATATTACAATTGTGAAATAAACATTATAATTCTATTAAAATAAACATTATTCACAGTACCTTTGCAAAAGCTATGAAAACAATAGAACGTACATGTGCAATTGCGTATTCAATTAATCTTTTAGGGGACAAATGGTCTCTTTTAATATTAAGGGATGTCATCTTGCACAAAAAATCTAAGTTCAAAGAGTTTGTTGAATCTAAAGAGAAAATTGCGACCAATATTCTTGCCAACAGGTTAAAGTTTTTAGTTGAGGAAGGGTTTCTAGAACTCTTAGATCCTGAAGGCTTCAAAAAGAACAAACAATATCTTGCAACGGACCGAGGTCTTTCGGCACTGCCTATTATCATGGAATTGTATTTGTTTTCTATTGACTCCATTGAGGAGTCTGTCTTAAATCCCTCTCAAATTAAAATTAAAAAACAGGTCACTGCCAATCGCAAGGCTTTCGAGAGAAAACGAAAAACAGACTATCTTAAGTTTGTTGAAGGCCTGAGAAATAGTTAACGACTATTACAAACTACGGAACGATTTTTTTTATTCAAAACTGGCTGATGTCAGATTAGAGGTTGTTATTACTTTCTAAAAACTCCACTAAATTTTCAATTTGAAACTGGTAAATTGAGCTATAAACTGAAATTTATTTTCCCAAGACTCGTGAATATAAGCCAGCTCTGACTTATAAACTTATCTTCCATAATTATGTTGGGTTGCAGTCCAACTGAACCTACTCATATTACTACCAGTGAAAACTCTAATTCAACACTTATTTAATTAATTGTTTTTTAAAACAAAAATTACTTGCAAAAAGCGTTTAATTTTAATTATTTTGCGACTCGAAAAAATAACCAATTTTAAATAGAATCGATGAACTTAAAAAGAATGTTTTTTGAAAGACCTGCTCATAATTTTAAAGCCATTGATGGCATTAGAGCCATCGCTGTATTATGGGTTATTATTTTTCATATCTGGATATTTCAACACAACACCTATCCTGACTTATTAGGTCAAGTTGCTCAAAATCCGTTTTTAGTTTGGATTACCAAAGGAGATTTGGGAGTCGATTTGTTTTTTGTGATCAGTGGATTTCTTATTGGAACCATCTTATTTAAGGAGTATAAACGAACACAAACCTTAAACTTTAAATCCTTTTATCTGAGGCGATTTTTAAGGTTGTTTCCTGTCTATTTTTTTTCCATGATCATCGCATTGTTTTTTCTTCATGGTGGTGGCGCCGAGAAATGGGTGACTGCTTGGTCTAATTTATTATATGTAAATAATTATGTATTTAAATCCTATATGGGATGGACTTGGTCATTAGCCATTGAAGAACAGTTTTATATTGTCATTCCTTTTCTCATTGTGTTTCTATTTCCGAAATTTAGAAAAAAATGGATCTTATTTTCCATTTTAGCAATCATACCAGTCGTACTTACCTACTACTACTCAGTTCATATTTTTAATTTTGAAATCCCTTACAATAGAGAGATTTTTGGCGATGAGTGGCAAGAGTGGTTTTGGGGCTACTACATGCTAACACACCTAAGATACGGAGGTTTATTGAGTGGAGTCATAGCGGCTTATATTCATGTGAATCACTCTGAAAAAATCGTTCATTTCTTTAAAAATAAAACAACATTATCAAATTTTTGGATTATTTTAAGTCTTGTAAGTTTGGTTATCATCACAAGCCTATCTCTGGGTCAAGCAGCACCCGTAGAGGAGTCTATATTTTATGAATTGCCCAAAAAATTTGTGGTTTGGTATGAAGTTATTCACCGTGAACTTTTTTCATATGCAGTGGTATTTATCATGATCGCGTGTATGTATTCTAAATCGAGAATAATCGCACCAATCAATACCTTTTTATCGGCAAAAATTTTCTACCCAATCGCAAAAATATCTTACTCTATATACTTATTTCATGTGATGTTTATGGAGTGGTTTTTTCCAATGTTTTCAGAGTATGCAGAAGACAGTTTAACAAGCTTACAAATTGTGTTTGTAAATGGAGTCATCTCTTTAATAATTTCTGTGATCGTTGCTGCCCTGATGGTTATTTGGATTGAGGAACCGTTTAATACCTTAAAAAATAAACTAACCTCAAAAAAATAATCTTAAAAAAAGCATCTATCTTAGGGGTTCAAACATTTTTACAAGAAATTGAAATAAAGAATTTTACACTTGAACAAGCCCAAACACTTATGCTTTCAAGTACTCAACAGCTTTAGAAATAATTAATCGTACAGGTTCTATTACCAAGCGAATTTTATTTATAAAGAGGCTGATAATGCTTTAGACGCTGTTATTAATTTTTAAATATCGTGAAAAATTCATGTTAAGAAAAAATCAAAACCTAGGAAACCAATAGTTATTACACAAAAATTTCTTGATTTTTTTGTATATTTGAATATACTATCATTGCTATGACAACAATAATTATTGATAAGGATTTGAATTTTTCTAAAACTCATTTTAGAAATATTGAGGAATTACAAATGGAAATTTTGTTGATGAATGAACGTTCAGAACTTTCTCCTGAACATATCCGAATTTTAAAAGAACGAGAAAAAGAAGCGGATAATGCTACTAATGATGGTTTTACATTTGAAGAATTAAAAGCCAGTATTCGTCGTAAAAATGGCTAATTTTTATACGCGTCCACTTGCCCAACAAGATGCTCAAGAAGTTGTCGATTATTATGATGACTTAAATCCAAAACTTGCCAACTCTTTTTTAGCTGAACTAGAGCAATGTTACAACAAAATAAAGCAAGCCCCCGAAGGTTGCCAAAAGCGATTAGGCAATATCCGAGCGGCTTTTCTTGAAAAATTTCCGTTTGGTGTGTACTATAAGATTTATGGTGAAAAAATTGTTGTTATTGCAATTTTACACACGAACAGGAGTCCTTCCATTTGGAAAAAACGGTGAGATTTCAACAAAATAGAAATAATCCATTTCCCAAAGTTTTACCAATCCTTAGCTAAACCAATTATTTCTAAAGAAACGGACAAAACACATTCTAAAATTTAGTCATAAAAAAATCTAACCTTTCTGTGAAGCTTTACTAGTAGCGGGAACTGGATTCTTTCCTACCCCTTGTTTCGGAAAAGGCCGGAGTATAAAGTTTAAACAAAGGATCCTCTGATTATGAGCCAGATGCTCTAACCAATCAATTGTTTGATTAGGTTGTTTTCTAATATTGCTTCTGATTGGCGGCTCTTTATTGGGGGTTAAAAATAGATTTGTAATTCTTCTCTATCTCTATTACTTCTTCATCTCTAAGCGATGTAAATTCTTTTCCTCTGGCTCGTTTTGAAAGCTTCCCTTCATTCTGATCAAGAAAACGGACCAAAAGAGCCACTAATTTGTCTGGCATTTCGAATTCATCATCTAAATATCTCTTGAACTTGTCATAGTTCGTTAAGTAACTAATTTCATTCGGAATGATATTTTCTATGGTGTCTTGTACACAATCATACAAAAATTCTGCTTGTTTGGTGGCGTCAAAAAATCTGTAATAATCTAAGGTTTCATTTAATACCCTTACATTATGGTCTTCTGTTTCTTCCCATTCAATAAAATCTAATAATGGGTGTGAATAACCCTGTAGTACTCTGCGATAATCATCTATATGATCTAAAATTGATGATGATACTGGAAATATCATTCCTTGCTTAGAGAATTTCTTTTTAGCAAGTACGTGATGGATTAAGTACCGATGAATCCTTCCGTTCCCGTCTTCAAATGGGTGGATAAACACAAGTCCAAATGCAACTATTGTTGCTGTTAATACTGCATCTAAGTTGCTATTCAATAATTTATCATTGGTCATTAGAAGTCCGGAAATCAATGTCTCCAAGTCGTCCCATTTCGCTGAAATATGATCAGGCAATGGCTCTCCTGATGATCGATCATGTTCGCCAATAAAGCCTCCTTTTTCGCGAAATCCCATTTCTATGAATCGTTCGTTTTCGATTACAATTTGCTGTAAACGAATGATTTCTTCTTTTGATAAATCTTTAGATCCGGCTTGCCCTATTGCCTGTCCCCATCTTGCTGCACGTTTGCTTTTCGGGCTTTCACCCTCTATGGTAAATGACGCTTTTGAATCTTTCAACAAGAGGTATGCAGATGCTCTTTGCAATACATCTTTTCGAAATCTACTTAAATAAGTTTCCTTTTTTTCGGAATAATTATCGAAAATGTATTTTTCCAACTTCTCTGATTTCCTAATTAATGGACAATAACTAATGGTTCCTGGTAGATTATTAATGACCAAATGACGTGACGATTTTTCACCTTCTATTGCGTATTGAATCTTTTCATCTATTGCAGGAACGTAACTTCGTTTAGTTAATTTTTCTTTTCCAGGAAGTTCCTTTTCTAAGATCCACTCTATTAAAAACCATATTCTACGCGAATACTGTCCTTCTGGTTCTATATTAACCAAGAATGCTAATTGTTTATCAGAATAATGTTTTGCCAATTGACTAAATACCAAAAGGTTTACCCCTTCGTATTTTAGTGCAAATACCAATTGACGATATAACGATTCTATTTCAGAAATAGCCGTACTGTCTTCTGGTAAATATTTATCAGGAAATACCTTCCATTGATCTGTTTCGTATCTTTTATTTCGGTTACAAACCATCGAAATTTGATCTGAAATAGGGATTTTAAATCCGAGTGTATTAATTACACAAGCATACCCTACGACACATCCCTCTTCCGGAAGTCTTCTTCCAAGAAAAACATGCGCAGATTGAGAAAAATGAGCGCTATTCATATCTATTCAATAATTTTAAGCGTAATTTACAAGAAAAATACGCGCAACACAAGAAAAATACGCGCAAATTACTAACCCTGAATAAATATGCGCGCAATATATTCATACAAACATCTTTTGCAACAGCCCGTTTTTAAAGGTTTGGATTTAGGTTATTTGATTGTTTACACACTCTATTTTGGTGTCGATACGCGATGAATAGGTAGCGAGAACTGGATTCTTTCCTACACCTTGTTTCGGAAAAGTCCAGAATAAGGGAAGCTGTATCAAGCAAAACTCGTGTTGCTTTGCAACACTCTGGTTTTATGGCCTAAAAATTTAAGAAGCTAGCTTCAAAATTTTGGTCATAAAAAAAACCTCTTGATTTCTCAAGAGGTTTTGCTAGTAGACAACTCTATTGAAATATCGAACTTAAGTTGTACTCCGAGAGATTTTGA
>CAWVRW010000027.1:0-30159 GCA_963933105.1 uncultured Formosa sp. | reverse complement strand
ACGGAAATAATTCTAATTTTAGAAATTTTTATGCAGACGCAAATCCAAACCTTACATGTATTGAGGTTGATGATGTAGACTACAGTACAACCAATTGGAACTATATTGATGCTACCGCAAGTTTTAGTACAACTTGCAGCCTCACCTCTGTGCCCGATGCTAACTTTGAAGCCTATTTAGAAACTCATAACGCTACTGGCGATGTTGTGCCTGTTGGAGATGCTTCAAGCATGGGAGATGGCATTGAAAACAATAATTTAGTAGCCACCGCAAACATTAGTGAGGTGACTTCTTTGACAGTTAGCAGTTTAGAGATTTCAGACTTAACAGGGATAGAAGCTTTTGCGGCTTTAAGGTTTTTAAATTGCGATTATAATACCTTAAGCAGTTTAGACATGTCTGGTAATTTGAATTTAGATACTGTATATGCCAATAATAATAATTTAACGAGTATAAATGTTTCGAATAATACGGTTTTAACACAGATATATTGCTCTAATAATGCCTTAAGCAATTTAGATGTTTCATTAAATGTAAACTTACGAGGGTTATATTGCTTTAATAATGCCTTAAGTGTTTTAAATGTCTCAACCAATACGGCCTTAACAGGATTATATTGTGGTTTTAACAACTTAACATCTTTAGATGTCTCAACTAATGTTTCTTTAACTAATTTAGCTTTTTCTAATAACAGTATAAGCAGTATAAATCTTTCGTCCAATACAGATTTAATAACTTTGAACAGCGGACAGAATAACTTAACCGAATTAAATGTTGCTAACAATACAGCATTAGAAACTTTATTATGTTCTAATAATAATTTGGGCGATTTAGATATTTCTACAAATACAGTCTTAGAGGAATTGTATGTACAATTTGCTCAATTAACTGATTTAGATATTTCTAATAACATGAATTTAGAAGATTTGTCTTGTTCTTATAATAACTTAAGTGGGAGTTTAGATGTTTCTGCTCATACGAATTTAGAATATCTTGATGCCAGTGAAAATTATTTTAGCAGTTTAAATGTAAAAAACGGAAATAATTCTAATTTTAGAAATTTTTATGCAGACGCAAATCCAAACCTTACCTGTATTGAGGTTGATGATGTAGACTACAGTACAACTAATTGGAACTATATTGATGATACTTCTACCTTTGTCAATAGTCAAGAAGAATGTGTAGCTTTAGGAGTAGAGGGTATAGGGAAGCTAAATGTTTCTATCCATCCGAATCCATCAAAAGGGGCGTTCACGATTGAGGTTTTAGAAGTTTCTGACCTTATACTTTATTCAGCTATTGGAAAAGAAGTCTTTAGAAAACCATTAAACAGTGGTCAAAATCAACTCCAAGATTTAAATCTTTCTAAAGGGCTGTATTTTGTAAAAATATCCTCTAAAGAAAAAGTGATGACTAAAAAATTGATTATTGAATAATTAATGGTTGTATCGGGTTTTCTTCTCGATACGATTTCTCGTTCCTCGAAATCACTCGAAGTGACATACTTACCGTGTTTGTCAGCTCGAGTGTTTTTTGTTTCACAAAAAATGTATCGAGAACCAGTGTTTGTTTTCACAAAAAATGTATCGAGAACCAGTGTTTGTTTACAAAAAATGTATCGAGAACCAGTGTTTGTTTACAAAAAATGTATCGAGAACCAGTGTTTGTTTACAAAAAATGTATCGAGAACCTGTGTTTTTTGTTTACAAGCATTATTGCGAGCTTGCCTGCCGCATGGCAGGTTAACTTAGAAACACCATAAAACGAACTATAAAGAAACAGATTACGTCGTCCTTTGTCCTCGTAATGACGTAGGTTTTGTCATTCCACCTACGGTCGATAAATGCGAGCATAGCGCGGCAATCTGTTTAAAGTAATCAATCAGCTATAACTTCCTGAGCAACTGTTTTACGAAATTTCTTTACAAAAAACTCCGTGAGAAACAAATTACAAAGAATCATGGTATAGGCATAAATACTGTCTTCTACAGGGATAGTCCCCATACGAATGCCTAAGTTTTCGGCATTGTTATACCAGACCACTTGGTTGTCAATAAAGCTGCCGGTTAAGACGCCATTCACAATAAAAAACGGAATCAACATCACCAAAAAAGTCAAGAAAAAATGCTGAAGCAATTTAAGATTGTATTTATAAACAAGAACGGTTAACGGAATCGCCAAGCCAAAATTAATCACCGTGTACCATTTGTCATAGTTGACAACAGCAAGGATGAATAACAGAAGTATAAGAAGTATACTGATCTTTTTTGTGGCTACCTCATTGACTTTTAAATTCGGAAAATAGAGGAGGAGTGCATAATGTGTAAACACACAAGCAAAAGGAATACAAATGAAAAATAACCATTCTTCAATAGGAAGACTAAAAAGTTTGATGCCTAAAAAGTAAGTATCGTTAAACCCCCAAATACCATTCATTGTGAAAATCACATCCCAAGGGATAAAAATCCCCATCGTTAGTAGGATCGAAATGAAGATCCATAAAAACCGTTTGTGGAGTTGCAGCCTCGGATGAAAGCTATACAAAAATGGCACTGAAACCGACCCTAAGTTTAATAAAAGATAGAGTGTGTTCATCCGTTAGCGTTTAAAATATTTGAAGGGTACAAACAACATTCCAAAACATTCTCCATCGCCTTTTCCAAGGTGTTTGTGGTGGATTTTATGCGCACGTCTCAATCCTTTTGCGTACCAGTTATTGGCTTTTCTTAAATACTTAAACCGTTGGTGAATAAAAATATCATGCACTATAAAGTAAGTAGCACCATACGCCATAATTCCCAAGCCTATAGGAAGTCCGGCCCAAAAGCCTTCATAACTCCAGAAATAAAAACAGGTCATACTGACGACCGCATAGAAGATAAAAAAGGCATCATTGCGCTCAAACCAGCTTTTGTGGTCTTTGTGATGGTGGTCTTTGTGAAGCTTCCACAAAAAACCATGCATGACGTATTTATGCGTAAACCACGCCATAAATTCCATGGTCGAAAAGGTTCCTAAAAAAACGAGTATCCATAATAATGTATTCATAATAAAGGCTATAATAGATTGAGTTGATATTTGACATAACTGCGGGTGAGCAGTTCTACTTTTTTATAATCGGGGACTCGAATTCTGGTGCTTTTGATTTCGAGTGCAGGGGTTGTTTTTAGTTTAATAAGAAGTTGATTGTAATAACGGTATGCCATAAACACACCAAACTTGGCTTCTAAAGGCAGTTGTTTAATTCCTGATAATCCTTCAGCAAAATCTTTTTCAATATCGTCAATGATCGCCTTTTTAGAGACTTCATCTAAATTATTCAAATCCGTATTAGGAAAATACGTTCGGTTCAGAACGTCGTGATCCGCTTTTAAATCTCTCAAAAAATTCACTTTTTGAAATGCAGAGCCCAAAGCCATAGCTGTTTGTTTGAGTGCCTCATAGCGTTCATCATCTCCTTTTACAAAGACTTTTAAGCACATCAATCCAACCACATCGGCAGAGCCATAAATGTAGTTTTTATATTCTTCATCTGTATGATAAACGGTTTTATGTAAATCCTGACGCATTGAATTCATAAAAGCATCCACCATGTCTTTGTCAATAGCATAGGTATGATAGGTGTGCTGAAAGGAATTCAAAATAGGGTTGAGGCTTATTTTATTAATAAGTGCCGATTCTAAATCTGCTTCAAATTGAACAAACAACGCTTCTTTGTCATAGTCGTGAAACGAATCTACAATTTCATCCGCCAAGCGCACAAAGCCGTAGATATTATAAATATCTTGACGAATCGAATTCGACAGCATTTTTGTGGCCATCGAAAATGAGGTGCTATAGGTCTGCGTAATAATGCGACTACAGTCTTGTGAAACAGCATCAAATATGGACTTCATAAACTTAAATTTTAAATTTTTTAACTAAGCTGCTTAACATTTGTCCAGCATCTTTTGTATAAGTTCTGAGGTCAGTTTTCCGGAGATTAGAGAAGGGGGCACTCCTGGTCCAGGGACGGTCAATTGTCCTGTAAAATATAAATTATTGACTTTGTTACTTTTTAATTTAGGTCTCAAAAAAGCCGTTTGTAATAGCGTCATTGCCATTCCATAGGCATTTCCTTTGTATGAATTGTATTCAGATTTAAAGTCTTCTACACAAAAGGATTCTTTAAATATAATATTATTTTGAATCGATTGCTTTGTTTTTTCTTCAAATCTTTCAATTATTTTTTCTAGATAGTGGCTTCTGAGTTCTGGAGTGTCCTCAATATTTGGAGCGATTGGCATCAAAATAAATAAGGCTTCACAACCATCTGGCGCCATAGAAGGATCTGTTTTCGATGGGACATTGGCATAAAACAACGGATGGCTAGGCCATTTTGGATCGTCATAGATCTCTTCTGCATGTTTCTCAAAATCAGCATCAAAAAACAAATTGTGATGCTCTGCGTTTTTAAGTTTTTTATCCAATCCAATATAAAATAACAAGGAGGAGGGGGCAAATACTTTTTTGTCCCAATACGCTTCAGAATGTTGTCGGTACTCAGCGTCTAACAAGGTTTCGGAATGGTGATAATCTGCACCACTCAATACAATGTCAGATTCTATAAACACATCTTTGGTCACCAATCCGCTGACAGCACCTTTATCCACCACAATTTTATCGACTGGATGGTTGGTGTGAATTTGTACACCCAATTCTACAGCTAAGGCTTCCATCGCTTTAATGATTTCATACATACCACCTCTTGGGTGCCAAGTACCCAAACCAAAATCGGCATAGTTCATAAAACTAAAAAACGAAGGGGTTTTACTCGGTTTGGCTCCTAAAAATAGGGAGGGAAATTCAAGTGTTGAAATTAACTTTGGATTGCTAAAGTTTTTTCGAACCTCGTGACTGATGGTTTTGAAAAACTGATCCAAGCGCTTCACAGTGTCTTTTGTCACCAATTCTAAAGGAGAGACTCCTGGTGCGTTGTACAGAATTTTATTGACAGCAATACCGTAATTACTTTGTGCTTTGTCAATGAATTTTTTTAGCTTGATACCACTTCCTTTTTCGATGCGTTCAAATTCCGCACAAATTTTATCCATAGAATCGCCGATGGTGATAATTTCATCGTCGAAAAATATTTTATAAGCGGGGTCTAGTTTGTCAATGTGGTAGTAGTCGGAGGTCTTTTTACCAAAATCGGCGAAAAACCGATCAAACACATCGGGCATCCAATACCAGGAAGGACCGATATCAAAAGTGAATCCGTCTTTCTTTAGTTGGCGCGCTCGACCGCCCACAGTACTGTTTTTTTCGTAGATAGAGACCGTATGTCCCGCTTGTGCTAAATAGCAGGCTGCAGACAAGGATGAAAACCCAGAACCAATAATTTGTATCGTCTTTCTCATTTAGCGTATAAAAATAAGCAAAAGCCGATACAGTTAGTATGTGTCTAACGATTTTTTACAAATCTTTAACTAAATTCTCTATAGATTTGTAGAGTTTCATCTGTTTTGGGAGTTTTTTTGGTTTAGAATCAATAAAACGGGTTCCAATTAACCGCACCGAATTTGTGGTGTTTTTAATCACTTCAGTATAGAGTTGTTTCAAATAACTTTCAACCTCTTCTGGGTTTGGTTTGATGGTGAAATAGGAAATGTACGTAATGTCTTCGTAAATAGCGTTAAGCAAGTTGAGGTCTTCAATTGGAACGCTTTCCCCAAGATAGATCGTGTGGTATCCACGACTCAGAAGTTCGTAGTTTATAAACAGAAGTCCAATGTCGTGAATTTCATTGAGCGGCAAAAACAATACAAATGTCTTTGTGTCAGGTTTTGGATTTGAACTTTGTATGCGCTCAATATGAATCAATACTTTTTGTCGAATATGAACAGATAAAAAATGCTCATGTGAAGGTTTGATGGTAAGCGTCTGCCATAAAAAACCAATGTCTTGTATGATGGGAATGAAGAGTTCATAAAAGATTTCACGAAAGCTTTTTTCTTCTAACAAACGGTTATAGGTATTGTAAAAAAGTGCTTGATCAAAATTAAGCATCGCTAGTTTAAAGGCATTAAAGGCATGTGGCTCCGTATTTCCTAAGTACGAAATCTCTTTTACTTTTGTTGCAATTTGATGTTCATCAAGCTTTGCAATTCTAGAGACTTTATAACCATTATTGTTTAGGAAACTAATGTTCATTAGCTTTTGTAAACTTCTTAAGTTGTAAGTTCTAATGTTGGTGTCTGTGCGTTATGGAACAAGAAGGTTGTAACGTTTTTCCCATATACGAATCGTATGGGCTTTAATTCCAGAAAGATTTTCTAAGTCCTTTATACTAAAGGAGGTTCTAATAGTGTTCATGTTTTAATAAGATTTGGGTCAACTAAAATAACCAAAATAATATTAATAACAAAATATTGAACTTAAATAATGAAATAGTGCGCACGAGAAGACTCGAACTTCCACGGGAATAATTCCCACTAGCCCCTCAAGCTAGCGCGTCTACCAATTCCGCCACGTGCGCAATATGAATGTTAAATGTAAAAAAAAAAGTTAAGATAGAACTTAACTTTTTTAGTGACCTGGCTGGGGCTCGAACCCAGGACCCTCTCCTTAAAAGGGAGATGCTCTACCAACTGAGCTACCAGGTCATTTATTTCCCTCAATGCGGCTGCAAATATAAAGGGATTAATTAATTATACAATGCTTTTTCAGATTATTTTTCGTTTTTTTGTTCTAGTTAATTTAAGAGAGGGTATAATCAAATTTTTATAAAAGTATGATCGTTGTTTTGTTAGGATATATGGGATCTGGTAAGTCTACTGTTGGACAGATACTTGCAGAAAAGTTAGACACTAATTTTTTGGATTTGGACGCATATATTGAACAAAAACAGCAGGCAACAATTTCTGAAATATTTAATTCTAAAGGCGAAATATTTTTTAGAAAAGTAGAGGCAGAAGCGGTCAAACAGCTGTGTAATCATTCCGAATCTTTAGTTTTAGCGTTGGGAGGCGGTACGCCTTGCTATTCTGACACCATGCAATTTTTGGTAAATCACCCCAATGTGGTGACGGTTGTATTGAATATTTCGATTAAAAATCTATCAGAACGACTCATTCATGAAAAAGCAAAACGCCCGCTGATTGCCAATTTAAAAAATGAAGACATCCCAGAATTTATAGCTAAACATTTATTTGAACGGTCTTTTTATTACAACCAAGCCGAAATAGGAATCCAAACAGACACGCTCAGTGTCGCCGAAATTGTAGCGACCATTCAGTCTAAATTACTCTAAAATCACTTTTGTTTTTTTTCCTGTAAAGATCACAGAAATATGCTCATGGATAGAGGTTGATAAGGAGATGCCTTTAAAATCTGCTTTGACCGGGTATTTTTTGTGGTTTCGATTGACAAGCACGGCTGTTTTAAATTGTTTTAAAGGAACATCCAAAAAATGTTTCACTCCATATATCAAGGTCGTGCCAGAGTTTAACACATCATCTACCAACACTAAAGATTTATTTGTATACGCCTCTTTTTCAAGAGAGGTGGTAATGGGGTTTGTCGGATTTTTTTTATCAATGGTTACTTTACAAAGCACGGGATTGATGTCACAAATTTCAACCAAAGCGGCTCTTAATTTTTCAGCAAACAAATACCCATTTGATTCGATGCCAGCAAGTACAACTTCCTGTTCTTCTACATTCGATTCATAAATCTGATACGCAATTCGTTTTACTTTATGATTTATTTCGTCGTGATTTAAAATGCAATTCTCTGTTAAATCCATAGTGTTCGTTTGTTCAAAGATAAAAAACTGTTTTTATTCTTTATGCGTTTATTCCTTATTATCGTCACTTTCTAAATATCCATCAATTTCCCGACGGTCTTTTTTAGTCGGTCGTCCTTCGCCTTTTTGACGGTAATAATCTTTTGAATATTTTAATAACTCTTGCGCTTCAAATTCAGATTTCGGCGTCGTGTCTATTCTATAGATGTCCACAAGTTTGGCGCCCACGCGACTGGGTGGAATGTCTAAAACAGTCAATTGATAGTTCACCTGATTCAGACGTAGCACTATTTTGTCCATTGGATAGATATCTCTACTCGGTTTTACAATGGCATCATTTACTCTGATATGCCCTTTTTTACAAGCCGTTGTGGCGATATTTCGGGTTTTGAAATAACGGACACACCATAAATATTTATCTATTCTCATAAAATGATTAAAACAACGTTAATGTACCCTACAAAAATACTATAATATTGTATCTTGCGGCACTAAATACAGTTTTATGAAATATAAATATAACATACTCTTCATTTGTGCGCTGATTATTTCAGTCATCTCTTGCAGTCCTGATGATGAAGATTCTATAGTATCTGTGCCCGAAAAAGACCGTACAGAACAACAAGTTATAGACAATGATGCACTTGTCATCTTCCTGAATACGCATTATTATAATTCTACTGAGGTGAATGCTTTGGCAAACCCAAAAGTTGTAGATATTGTGATTACTGAGTTGTTGGAGGGCGAAACGCTCCCTACGGATGCGACACTTTTAATATCAGCTGTTGAAACTAAAACAACCACTTATTTAGAGGTAGAATACGAATATTACATCTTAAGAATCAACCAAGGTACGGGCACTCAATCTCCACGATTTTGTGATAAAGTACGTGTTAACTATTCAGGGTCTCTCATGGATGGAGTTGATTTTGATGGAACTTCAATTCCAGTCAATTTCGATTTGGTCAGTGTAATTCCGGGGTGGAGTCGTGTGATGCCAGAGTTTAATGTAGCGAATTCATATACCTCCAATTCAGATGGTACAATATCCTATGATGGCTATGGAGTAGGCGTCATGTTTTTACCCTCAGGTTTAGGATATTTCGCGACCTATACGGGGTCAATTCCATCTTATTCTAATTTGATTTTTAAGTTTGAATTGATGCAAACAGAAACAATGGATCACGATTTTGATAATGTTCCTAGTTATATGGAAGTTGTAGAGGTTGATTATGATTTATACAGCAATGATACGGACGGTGATTTAGTGGTTGATTTTATAGATTTTGACGATGATGGTGATGGGACAGCGACTTCAGAAGAGGTGCGTGTAGAGACGTTTACAGAGGATACTAGAGATGCTCTTGAAACAACGCTCGCTGCGCTAACATTGGAAGCGAATCAGTTGATCTCTCCAATCAAATACAATACAAATCGAAATAATTTCACTGCCAATCGTGTGACCATCCTAGATGATAATGAGAATGGAATTCCTAATTATTTAGATGATACAGAGTCTGAAAGAGTAGAATAAATACAGCTATTTATAGCAAAAAAAAAGAGTCGCATTTGCGACTCTTTTTTGGTTTAAACAGTAATGAGATTACCGTTATTTTCTCTTGATAACTTTCAATGCTTTCTCAACAATGCTTGCACTATTCAGACCGTATTTCTCCATCAATTGAGCAGGGGTTCCTGACTCTCCAAACGTATCATTCGTCGCTACAAACTCTTGCGGTGTTGGATGGTGAAGTGCTAACACTCTCGCCACACTTTCTCCCAAACCTCCAAGGTGGTTGTGTTCTTCAGCAGTCACAATACAACCTGTTTTGGCAACAGAATCTAAAATGGCTTTATCATCCAAAGGTTTGATCGTATGAATGTTGATCACTTCCGCAGAAATTCCTTTTTCATGCAATACTTTGGCAGCCTCAAGCGCTTCCCAAACAAGGTGTCCCGTAGCAACAATCGTCACATCCGAACCTTCTTGAAGTTGAATGGCTTTTCCAATTTCAAATACTTGATCAGCAGGAGTGAATACAGGCACTGCGGGTCTTCCAAATCTTAAATAGACAGGACCTTCATAATCTGCAATCGCTATCGTTGCTGCTTTGGTTTGGTTATAGTCACAGGTATTGATAACTACCATGCCCGGGAGCATTTTCATCAATCCAATATCTTCTAGAATTTGGTGCGTAGCGCCATCTTCACCTAGGGTTAATCCAGCGTGAGATGCACATATTTTCACATTCTTGTCAGAGTATGCGATCGATTGTCTGATTTGATCGTACACACGACCGGTAGAAAAGTTAGCAAAAGTTCCTGTAAAGGGTATTTTACCACCAATAGTCAAGCCAGCGGCAATAGACATCATGTTGGCTTCCGCAATTCCAATTTGAAAAAAACGTTCAGGATTTTCTTCAATAAATTGATTCATTTTTAAAGACCCAATCAAATCTGCACAAAGTGCCACGACGTTTGGGTTGGTTCTTCCAAGCTCTGTAAGACCATCTCCAAAACCACTTCTCGTATCTTTTTTCTCTGTATATGTATAAGTTTTCATTCTATGTTGGTTTTGAAATTAATAATCTCCTAAAGTTTCTAGATTCTGATTTAAAGCACTTTCTAACTGCGCGTCGTTCGGTGCTTTTCCGTGCCATGCATGGGTGTGCATCATGAAATCAACACCATTACCCATCATGGTTTTTAAGAGCACACAAACCGGTTTTCCTTTGCCAGTAGCAGCCTTAGCCGTTGCCATTCCTTCTAAGATAGCTTCAATATCATTTCCATTTTCAATTTCAATAACCGTCCAATCAAAAGCTTCAAACTTCCCTTTGATGCTTCCCATAGGAAGTACATCGTCCGTAGCACCGTCAATTTGTTTGCCGTTTAAATCGATGGTTGCAATGATATTGTCAACATTTTTTGCAGAAGCATACATGATCGCTTCCCAATTTTGACCCTCTTGTAATTCGCCATCGCCGTGTAGGCTATAGATCAAACGTGCATCTTTATTTAATTTTTTTGTTTGTGCTGCACCAATAGCAACCGAAAGTCCTTGACCTAAAGATCCAGAAGCAATTCGAATCCCTGGAAGCCCTTCATGCGTTGTTGGGTGTCCTTGCAATCGTGAGTTTAACAATCTAAACGTGTTCAGTTCTTCAACTGGAAAATATCCTGAATGTGCTAATACGCTGTAAAAAACAGGAGAAATATGACCATTGGATAGGAAAAACAAATCCTCGTCAATCCCATCCATGTCAAAGCCTTCTTTGCGATGCATGATGTTCGTATAAAGTGCAACTAGAAATTCTGCACAACCTAAAGAACCGCCTGGATGTCCAGAGTTTACTTTGTGAACCATTCGTAAAATATCTCTACGAACTTGGGTTGTTAAATCATGTAAATTTTTGTTTGACATTGACTAGGTTTTAGATGTTAAAAAATCGATCTCCAAATATAATTTTTATTTTAAAGAGATAAGATAATTAATCTTGTATTTTTTACAATTTAACTAACAATTTATAAAAAGAAAGAACGAGCGTTTGAAAGTGTAATTTATTTTCTATTTTTACACATATTTTTGAACCATTCCCATGTTAAAATACCTCAGACTACAAGAGTATAAAGTAATGATTTACAGGATATTACTCGTGTATGTTTTTTACACAGTAAGTCGTTTTTTATTCTTTATTTATAATTACTCGTTTTTAGAAATTGATTCTCTATTTGAGTACTTAAGACTGAGTTATCACGGACTTGCATTTGATACGACTGCTATATTTTATCTAAACAGTTTGTTTGTATTGTTTTCAATGCTTCCACTGAGGGTCAATACGCAAAGAGGCTATCAGAAATTTTTGTTTATTATTTACTTCTTGACCAACTTGATCGGGATGGCCTTCAACTTTGTGGATTTAATTTATTACAAATTCAATTTTAGCAGAACCACTGTTTCTGAATGGGATGTCATTGAAAATGAAAGCAATCTCCCTCAAATGTTAGGGCGTTTTGCAGTGAGCTACTGGCATGTATTTTTGTTATTTTTTCTAACAACCGCTTTGTGGATATTCCTTTACAAAAAGGTAAAAGTGAGCACAGAGCCTTATGCAAAAAGCTTAACGGCTTACATCCTTACATCTGTAGTTTCGTTTTTGATCATGGCAACGCTTATGATTGGAGGAATTCGAGGTGATTTTAAATACAGCACACGCCCTATAAATTTAGTGGATGCAAACAGGCATGCTTCTAAAATTCAACATGCCGATTTTGTGCTAAATACTCCCTTTGCAATTATTAGAACCTTCAATAAAAAAACCTTTAAAAAAGTGTCTTTTGATTTGCAGAAATCGGTCGTTGACAGTTTAGTACAACCGATGAAAGTCTATCAAAAAACCATTCCAAACAAACCAAACATCGTTGTTTTTATTACCGAAAGTTACAGCCGAGAATATATAGGCGCCTTTAATGACCCTACAGAAATAAAGGACTATGTTGGTTATACGCCCTTCTTAGATTCGCTGGCAACGAAAAGTTTGATATTTAATAATGCCTTTGCAAACGGCAGAAAATCCATCCACGGAATGTCTTCCGTATTGGCAGGAATTCCTTCCTTTAAAGATGCGTTTACGTCTTCCCCTTTTGCAAATCAAGATGTGGAATCGGTCGTTTCTGTATTAAATGGTGAAGGCTACGACACCTCCTTTTTTCATGGAGCTCCCAACGGATCCATGGGGTTTTTAGGATTTTCAAACATTCTAGGATTTGATCACTATTATGGAAAAACAGAATTCAACAACGACTTCTTATTTGATGGTGTTTGGGGGATTTGGGACGATCCCTTTTTTCAATATACCAAAGAGGTTTTAGATACCAAAACGACGCCGTTTTTCTCGACAATTTTCACCGTCACTTCTCACGAACCCTATATAGTGCCAAAAGAATATGAAGGCGTATTTCCAAAAGGAACTTTGCCAATGCACCAATGTGTGGGCTATACCGATTTTGCATTCAAACAATTCTTTGAAGCTGCCAAAAAAGAACCTTGGTTTGACAACACGATTTTTATCATCACTGCCGATCATACCAATCAAATTTATTACAAGGAACAGTATTTGAATCCGATTAATAGATATGCCGTTCCCATTTTGATTTACAGCCCTAATGAAGAATATATAGGAGTTAATTCCGAATTGGCACAACAAATTGACATCTACCCAACCATTTTAGATATGGTCGGATACAACAAGCCGTTTAGAAGTTGGGGGCGTAGTTTAGTGAATAGCAGTGTTGACAGAATGCCACCTTATGTGATGAATTTTAATGGGCAAAACTATCAATACAGTAAGGGGAATATAATTTGTATCTTTGACGGACAAAAAGCCATTGGTTTTTATGATATAAATGATTTAAGGCTAGAAACAAATTTAATAGCGAACCGTACCAAAGAAATGGACGCTGTTGAATTGGCTTGTAAAGCATTTTTAAAAGATTATTTTGAACGAATTATTGATAGAAATTTATAATTAAAATATAGTAGAGATGAAGAAAAAAATAGGACTCTTTCTTTTAAGTGTGATTGTGATAGGTGTTTCAAAATATGTGTACGATGTACACATTAATTATAATTTCAAAGAAATTTCAGAAAATAAGGTTTATAAGTCAGGGGTCATTCCTCCTGAAAAAATAGCAACATATATTCAAGATCATCAGATCAATAGTGTAATCGATTTACGATTTCCTCATACCACTGACAAGGTGAACAACCCTGAAATCCCTCAAGAACTCACTGCCGAAAAAGAAGCCGTTGAAAAGCTAGAAGGAGTGACCTATTTTAACCTAGGAACGGATCAAGTACCTACACAAGAAACAGTTGATAAATTCTTAACCATCATGGACGATCCGTCTAACTATCCCGTGTTGCTTCATTGCTATCACGGCGTGGGTCGTGCACAATTATTTTCTGCAATTTACAGAATGGAATACGAAGGTTGGAGCAATCAAGATGCTCGCGAACAAACCCGCGTACTCCTAAAAGGCAGCTCGTTTGATGAAGGGGCGCCCAAAGGCGATTACTTAATCAACTACCAACCGCGTCCGAAGAAATAATAGCAGTCATAAGTTTTTGTGCTTAGGGTATTAAAATTATTTTTATATCCTGAAAAAAAATTCACCATTAACCTTGTAATTTAAGAGTTTGAAATTCGATTTACTAAAAAAAGACACGGATACGAAGGCGCGTGCAGCCACCATAACAACAGATCACGGAGTGATTGAAACCCCCATTTTTATGCCAGTAGGCACCGTGGGAACTGTGAAAGGTGTGCACCAACGCGAACTTAAAAATGACATCAATCCTGATGTTATTTTAGCAAATACCTATCATTTGTTCCTTCGCCCCCAAATAGACATATTAGAAAAAGCAGGGGGACTTCATAAATTCATGAACTGGGATCGCAATATTCTGACAGATTCGGGAGGCTATCAAGTGTATTCATTGTCTGCCAATCGAAAAATTAAAGAAGAAGGCGTCCGATTTAAAAGTCATATTGATGGCAGTATGCACACTTTTACTCCAGAAAATGTGATGGAAATTCAGCGCAGTATTGGTGCCGATATCATCATGGCATTTGACGAATGTACGCCTTACCCTTGCGATTATAACTATGCAAAACGATCGATGCACATGACGCACCGTTGGTTGGATCGTTGTATAAATCACCTCGACAAAACACCCTTAAAATACGGTTTTGATCAAGCATTTTTTCCGATTGTTCAGGGAAGTACCTATAAAGATTTAAGAAAGCAATCAGCTGAATACATCGCCAATGCCGGCGCGGTTGGGAATGCCATTGGCGGACTGTCTGTAGGAGAACCAGCAGATGAAATGTATGCCATGACCGATGTTGTTTGCGAAATTCTTCCCGAAGACAAACCCCGTTACTTAATGGGTGTAGGAACGCCGATCAATATTTTAGAAAACATTGCTTTGGGCGTCGATATGTTTGATTGTGTGATGCCAACACGTAACGCCAGAAATGGAATGTTATTTACTGCCTACGGGTCTATAAATATTAAAAATCTAAAATGGAAAGATGATTTCTCTCCCATTGATGAGATGGGAATTACCTTTGTGGACACCGAGTATTCAAAAGCATATTTAAAACATTTGTTCAGTGTTAACGAATTATTAGGAAAACAAATCGCTACAATTCATAACTTAGGCTTTTATTTATGGCTCACTCGCGAAGCTCGAAAACATATTTTAGCAGGTGATTTTGGAACTTGGAAAGCCATGATGGTCAAACAAATGGATAATCGTTTATAGGCGTATGAAAATTCTAGATTGGTACATATTAAAGCGGTATTTGTTTACATTTTTCATGATGTTATTGCTGTTTATTCCTATCGGGATTACGATCAACCTAGCTGAAAAAATTGACCGTATTTTAGAAAATGAAGTTCCTTTTGAGGAGGTAGCTTCTTATTATTTTGATTTCACAATTTATTTTGCCACCCTCTTATTTCCGTTGTTTTTATTTCTATCGGTCATTTGGTTTACGTCCAAACTCGCCAACAACACAGAAATTGTTGCTTTTTTAAGTTCTGGCGTGTCTTTCTCACGGTTTTTACGACCTTATTTAATTGGAGCTACTTTTGTTGCAGGACTCGCCTTGATGCTAGGAATGTACTGGGCACCTATTGCTAGTAAAGGATTTAATGAATTTACATACAAGTATTTAAACAGTAATAAAGTTGTTGAAACCCAACACATCTACCGACAAATAAATGATAACGAATACATTTATGTCAGTAATTTTGACACCAAAGCAAAGCGAGGAAATAATTTCACTCTTGAGCATTTTGAAGGCAATAAGTTAGCCTATAAAATTCATGCATCTGTCATTCGTTATATCGAAAAAGACAGTACCTATCAACTGACAAACTATAATTTAAGAACCATAGGGGAAAACGAAGACCAACTGGAATACAGTCGTAAAAAGGACACTATTTTCAGTTTTGACTTGCAAGATTTAACGCCTCCAATGTACGTTGCTGAAACGTTGACTTATGGCGAATTGATGACCTTTATCGCCCGTGAAGAAGTGCGGGGTTCGTCAAATATCAACCGTTATAAAGTAGTGCAATATAAAAAATGGAGTTTACCAGTATCGGTTTTTATACTCACCATTATTGCCGTTGCAGTTTCTTCCGTCAAACGCCGAGGAGGCATGGGTGTCAATTTAGCCTTCGGAATTGTCATAGCTATGATTTATGTGTTTTTTGATAAAGTCTTTGGGGTTATGGCCGAGCAATCTGATTTCTCTCCATTATTGGCCGTTTGGTTTCCAAACATCGTCTTTGGAAGTTTAGCCACTTATCTTTTGTACAATGCAAAGCGATAAACTCAAAAACTATTTGCACCTTCATTTTTTGGTGCTCATCGCGGGTTTTACAGCTATCTTAGGAGAACTCATTTCAATCGAAGCAATTCCTTTGGTTTGGTACCGAATGACCATCGCAGGCGTCCTCATGTTTCTGTTTATCAAGTTTAAAAAGATGTCGCTTAAAGTACCGCTAAAAGCAGTGATTAGATTTTCAATTGCGGGGGTGATCATCGCCTTGCATTGGATCACTTTTTTTGCTGCTATCAAAGCCTCTAATATTTCAATCACCTTAGCCATGTTTTCTACAGGTGCCTTTTTTGCTTCGTTGATAGAACCCTTGTTTTACAAACGTAAAATCATTGGTTATGAAATTATATTTGGGTTCATTGTCATTGCAGGGGTTGTCCTAATTACACAAACCGAGTTGCAATACCTTTTAGGAATAGCCCTCGGTATTTCTTCCGCCTTATTCTCTACACTCTTTGCGGTTCTTAACGGTCAATTTGTGAAAAATTATAAAGCAAGTGTCATTTCATTTTATGAATTTGTAAGTGGCGTTCTGTTTATGTCCATTTTCATTGCCTTTACAGGAGATGGATTTGATGCCTCTTATTTTCAGTTATCCAGTTCCGATTGGATCTGTCTCTTTATTCTAGCTTCCATCTGTACAGCCTATGCATTTATAGCCTCCATTCATGTGATGAAACACATTACACCTTATACTTTGGTGCTGACCTATAACCTAGAACCTATTTATGGAATAGTACTTGCAGTTATATTATTTCCACAAACAGAAACCATGCGACCGCTATTTTACATCGGTGCAGCCCTCATAATATCTACTGTACTTCTTAATGCGGTGTTTAAAAACATCAAAAAACCCAAAATCTAACCTCTGAAATCTATTTAAACCTATTAAAGTTTTATATTTGTACACTAACTAAAAACTAATCTTGAATTTCTATGGAGTATCTAGAATTTGAGTTGCCTATAAAGGAACTAGAAGATCAATTACAAAAATGTCAAATTATTGGAGAGGAGAGTGATGTAGATGTCACTGAAACATGTATTCAGATTCAAAAGAAACTGGACCTCGCTAAAAAGGATATTTATAAAAACTTAACTCCTTGGCAGCGCGTACAGCTGTCCAGGCATCCAAACAGACCCTATACCTTAGATTATATCAACGCGATTTGTGGAGATACATTTTTGGAGCTTCATGGCGATCGTAATTTTAAGGACGATAAAGCAATGATTGGCGGATTGGGGAAAATTGGAGATCAAAGTTTTATGTTCATTGGTCAACAAAAAGGATATAACACCAAAACCCGTCAGTATCGAAACTTTGGAATGGCAAATCCAGAAGGCTATCGGAAAGCATTGCGCTTGATGAAATCCGCTGAGAAATTTGGAATTCCTGTCGTATCACTCATTGACACACCAGGTGCTTACCCAGGATTGGAAGCAGAGGAACGCGGACAAGGGGAGGCCATCGCTCGAAACATTCTTGAGATGACCCGTCTAAAAGTTCCAATCATTACCATCATTATTGGTGAAGGTGCTTCTGGAGGCGCCCTCGGAATAGGAGTAGGAGATAAAGTCTTGATGTTAGAAAACACTTGGTACTCAGTGATCTCACCAGAGTCCTGTTCTTCTATTTTATGGAGAAGTTGGGAATATAAAGAGCAAGCGGCTGAAGCGTTAAAGCTAACAGCCAAAGACATGAAGCGAATGAAATTGGTGGACGAAATTGTAAAAGAACCACTTGGGGGAGCTCATAAAGATCGCGAACAAACATTCAGAACAGTTTCCAATACGATTGTGAAGTCCTACGATGAATTTAAAAACTTATCACCAAAAGAATTGGTGGATCAACGTATGGAAAAGTACTCTCAAATGGGGGTCTATAAAGATTAAGTTGTACACTCCATCTTATGAAAAATTAAGTCAAGTGTTTCACTTGACTTTTTTGATGCTTATCAACAATATTTTGGACTTATAAACAGTTCAATTGTTGAGTATCCGTTACCTTTACAACACGATTGATACCCATATTTTAAGTACTTTCGTAAGCGTTAATCAAGCCCCTTAAAACAGTATTACCAAAGTAATGATTTATAGCGATCTCATAAGACCGCTAAAAAACAACGAATAAAATTAGATGAAGCAACCAGAACCAGTAAAAGTTTACAAAAACGACAAGAGCACGCTCATTAGCTTGGAAAAAGGAAAGATTCCACCACAAGCTACTGACTTGGAGGAGGTTGTTCTTGGGGCCATGATGATTGATAAAAAAGGAGTCGATGAAGTGATCGATATTCTTAGTATGGATGCTTTTTATAAAGATGCCCATCAATATATTTTTGAAGCAATCCTTCAATTATTTGAAAATAGTGAACCAGTAGATTTATTAACCGTTTCAACCCAATTACGTAAAAACTCTAAACTTGATTTAGTAGGAGGAGATTTTTACCTTATATCATTGACTCAAAAAGTATCTTCATCGGCACATATTGAGTTTCATGCACGTATCATTTTACAAAAATTTATTCAACGGAGTTTAATTAAAATTTCGAATGAAATTATAGAAGATGCCTTTGATGAAACCAAAGATGTTTTTGATTTATTAGACAAGGCCGAGTCTCGATTGTATGAAGTCACCCAAGGGAATATTAAAAAATCGACGGAAACAGCGCAAGATTTAGTATTTCAAGCTAAGAAAAAAATTGAAGAAATTTCCAATAAAGAAGGACTTTCTGGAGTCCCTTCAGGATTTGATAAACTAGACAAACTTACTTCGGGTTGGCAAGAAAGTGATTTGATTATCATCGCTGCCCGTCCAGGTATGGGTAAAACCGCCTTGACACTGTCCATGGCGCGTAACATTGCAGTGACTCAAAACATTCCTGTAGCGTTCTTTTCATTAGAGATGTCTTCTGTGCAATTAATTACTCGTTTGATTTCTTCTGAAACAGGATTAAACTCTGAAAAACTAAGAACAGGTCGCCTCGAAAAACACGAATGGGAACAGCTGAATGTTAAAGTAAAAGCACTCGAAAAAGCACCCTTATATATAGATGACACGCCTTCTTTATCCATTTTTGATTTAAGAGCAAAGGCACGTCGTTTGGCTTCACAAAATGGAATCCGACTTATTGTAGTGGATTATTTGCAATTAATGACTGCTGGGGGAACTCAAAAAAGTGGAAATCGTGAACAAGAAATCTCTATGATTTCTCGAAACCTGAAAGCCCTCGCAAAAGAATTAAGCATTCCTGTAATTGCCTTGTCGCAATTGTCGAGAGCCGTGGAAACCCGTGGAGGTAGTAAGCGTCCGTTGCTATCGGATTTGAGAGAATCGGGAGCCATTGAGCAAGATGCAGATATTGTATCCTTTATTTACCGTCCCGAATATTATAAAATTGATGAGTGGGATGATGAGCAACACACCCCTTCAGAAGGTCAAGCGGAATTTATCATTGCAAAACACCGTAATGGTGGGCTCGAAAATATCCGTCTGAAATTCATTGGACATTTAGGTAAATTTGATAATCTCGATGATTTTGACTCCCCATTTGATACCGAATTTCATTCAAAAATGAATGCGGCCGCGAATGACGACACCTTCAAACAGGAGAATTTCAGAGTCGATCCAAGTGATGCATTTGGCGATTCTGATGATGATACGCCCTATTAACCCTTTTAGATGATTTTTTTGAGTATATTTAAGGAATGAAACACTTACTACTGAGTCTTTTTTTAGCACTGTCCTTTCAAATTCATGCCTCGTACATTCTCATTCCGATGGATGCCGAGAGTCAAAAAAATCATTTGAAAGCCTATGGGATAACGTATTGGACCTTAAATAAACAAGAAAACGTCAAATGGCTTCTTAATTACAGAGGCGGTTCATTTTTGTTGCCATACATAGACGCCATCGAAAAAGAATGCCTCATCCGAGGGGTTTCTTACGAGTTAATCAGTGATGCAGAAGCCGAAGCCATTCTTCAAGAAATAAGCAGTCCGAGTAAAAATATGGATGCTGTGATCCTTGAAAAAGCTCCTAAAATTGCGGTCTATTCTCCCAGTGGAAAACAACCTTGGGACGATGCCGTAACCATGGTGTTGACCTACGCGGAAATCCCTTATGAAACTATATACGATACCGAAGTCTTGAGTGATGCTTTATTACTTTACGATTGGTTACACCTCCATCATGAGGATTTTACAGGACAATATGGTAAATTCTACAGAGCCTACAGAAATGCAGCGTGGTATATTGAGCAACAACAACGCGCTGAAAAACTCGCCACGAGCCTAGGGTATAATAAGGTTTCTGAACAAAAATTAGCAGTCGCTCAAAAAATAAGAGAGTATGTTTTGGGAGGTGGTTTTATGTTCGCCATGTGTAGTGCTACCGATAGTTTCGACATTGCTTTGGCTGCTCAATCCCTTGATATTTGTGAGCCGATGTTTGATGGAGATGGCAGCACTCCCAATTACCAGTCACAATTAGATTACTCTAAAACCTTTGCTTTTAAAGATTTCATTTTGGAACGCGATCCAAAAGTATATGAATTTTCAAGTATTGATATGACTCAAAGACGCAAAATCCCCAAAGAGTTAGATTACTTTTCGTTGATGGAATATTCTGCCAAATGGGACCCGATACCCACCATGCTCAATCAAAATCATACGGCGCTCGTAAAAGGATTTATGGGACAAACCACTTCGTACTCAAGAGATCAAGTCAAGTCCAATGTACTCGTCATGGGTGAAAACAAGTCCAACGGAGAGGCGCGCTATATCCATGGGATTAAAGGACAAGGATTTTTCACATTTTATGGAGGTCACGATCCCGAAGATTATACCCATAGAGTAGGGGACCCTAAAACTGAATTGGATTTGCATCCTACGTCCCCGGGCTACCGACTTATTTTAAACAATGTATTATTCCCCGCAGCCCGAAAGAAAAAGCAAAAGACTTAATTTTTAATATAGATATAATACTTTATTTATCCTTTTTCCTTAAAACAAAAACCACATGCTACGAAAACTTATCTTTACTTTATTAGTGTTTCAATTCACCGCCTGTGCTGGGCTGCAACAACTAAGCGATTTTATACCGCTCCCAACTGGCGTCGAATTACCAAGTACAGATATAGCTTCTGGACTTCGTGAGGCACTTAATGTGGGTATTGAGAAGCAAGTTGGAAAGCTGACCCAACAAGATGGATTTTTTAAAAATGAACTTGTTAAAATCACCCTGCCACAGGAGTTGAAAAAAGTAGATAAAGCACTAAGAAGGATTGGACTGAGTAGTTTAGCGGATGAAGGATTAAAAGTTTTGAACCGTGCCGCAGAAGACGCTGTGAAAGAAGCCACTCCCGTATTTATCTCGGCAGTAAAAGAGATCAAATTTGACGATGCCAAAACAATTTTGTTAGGCAATAATACGGCTGCTACCGACTATTTAACTTCTAAAACCCAAGCAACCTTATACCAAAAATTTCAACCCGTGATTAAAAAATCATTTTCTAAAGTAGGTGCTGATAAAATATGGGCTAATTTAATTCAAAAATACAATAAAATTCCTTTTACTAAATCAGTGAACACGGATCTTACAGATTATGTGACTACCGAAGCATTAAAGGGCGTTTATAAAATGATTGCTATAGAGGAAGAACAAATTCGCACACGTCTCTCATCGCGCTCTACAGACTTGCTTCGAAGTGTATTTGCATTGCAAGACAAATAGAAGTTCTCTTAAATTGATTTACAATCATTTCAAAGACCTAAATACACAGGAGAATTAATCTTTATTAGTATATTGGTATTTTTAAAAGCCAATATCTTTTTTATAACTGTAATTATTATTTTTTTCTAACATGAATTCAACACCATCGCTTAATAGAACAGATCTCGCTCAGCTGATTGTGAATAGAATCGTGCAAGAAAAAGACCGTATTAAAATACAGTATGAAGTCTCAAAAAATCAAATCGGCTATTTTTTTATAGATGATTTATTACCTCCAGAAATCACAGAATACATCAACAGTCAGTTTCCATCAAATGACGCAATGGTTCTTAAGAAAAGCATTCGAGAAAACAAGTATATAGGGGTTCAAATGAATCAATATGAGCGAATTCTAGAAGAGCTTATTTATGCATTCCAAGATGAACGTGTTGTAAATTTGATTAAAGACGTTTGTGGAATTGAAGACCTTCAGCCAGATAAAAACTTGTATGCTGGTGGGTTGTCTTCTATGAAACACGCTCAGTTTCTAAACCCACATTTAGACAACTCTCACGATAAAGAACGCAACCGTTGGCGCGTATTGAATTTATTGTTCTATGTCACTCCAAACTGGAAGGACTCTAATGGGGGACATTTAGAACTTTGGACAGAAGGTTTAAAACAAAATCAAACCACTTTATACTCTCTATTCAATCGGCTTATAGTCATGGCAACTCATGATAAATCGTGGCATTCTGTAAGCCCCGTCGTGGCGGATGCTTCTCGTAATTGTGTTTCTAATTATTATTTTTCGAGCTCTGCTCTTTCAAATACAGATAAATTTCACGTCACCACTTTTAGAGGGAGGCCCCATCAAAAAATGAGAAATCAAATTCTAAAATTAGATTCTTTTTTAAGAATGAATTTGAGAAAACTATTTAAAAAAGGAGTTGTTGAAAATCCACATGTTTATAAAACGGATAAAGATTAAATTAATTTGTAATCAACGTTTATTAGGACACAATATAAATCAAAAAAGCCTCGCATTGCGAGGCTTTTTTATAAGCGAATATGATACAATAGGCTAGTGCCTTAGTTTACTTTATCTACAATAGCTTTGAAAGCTTCTGGGTTATTCATGGCTAAATCAGCTAAAACCTTACGGTTTAATTCGATATTATGCGTTTTGAGTTTCCCAATAAATTGTGAATACGATAATCCATGAGCTCTGGCTCCTGCGTTGATACGCATGATCCATAAAGCACGGAATGTTCTTTTCTTGTTTCTACGGTCTCTGTAAGCATAAAGCATGGCTTTGTCAACTGCATTTTTTGCAATTGTCCATACGTTTTTACGTCTTCCAAAGTATCCTTTAGCTTGTTTTAATACTTTTTTTCTTCGGGCTCTTTTGGCCACTGAGTTTACTGATCTTGGCATTTCTTAAATGTTTTTTGTAGTAGGCGATTCAATTTTCTTGAATACTTTTAGCGGCCTAACTCCATGGTTTATAAAATAATTTTTAACCTAAACAACGTTTACTTTAAACGTAATTGTTGTTTAATGTTTGCTTCATCATTCGCATGTACTAATGTACTGTGCGTGAGAGCAAGCTTACGTTTTTTAGACTTCTTCGTTAGAATGTGGCTTTTGAACGCATGCTTTCTTTTGATTTTTCCAGTACCAGTTAACTTAAATCGTTTTTTGGCACTAGACTTGGTTTTCATTTTAGGCATTTTCTACTTTATTTAGTTACTTCGCTTATTTTACTTTTTTTGGTGATATGAACATAATCATACGCTTCCCTTCTAATTTTGGCATTTGCTCTACCTTTCCTAAGTCTTCTAAATCTTGCGCTAAACGCAATAATAATATTTGACCTTGTTCTTGATAAATGATTGAACGTCCTTTGAAAAATACAAAAGCTTTCAATTTAGCACCTTCCTTTAAAAACTTTTCTGCGTGTTTTTTCTTAAAAGCATAATCATGATCATCGGTTTGAGGTCCAAAACGAATCTCTTTAACCACTACTTTCGTAGCTTTTGATTTGATTACTTTATCACGCTTCTTTTGTTCGTAAAGAAACTTTTTATAATCCATTACCTTACATACAGGAGGAACAGCATTCGGTGAGATTTCCACCAAATCAACCTCTTGCTCTCTAGCAATTGCTAAGGCCTGAGATAAGCTGTATACACCAACTTCAACATTGTCACCCACAAGTCTTAACTCTAGTGCAGTGATTCTTTTGTTGATCTTGTGTTGATCTTCTTTAATAATTCTTAGAGGACCTCTGTCTCTTCTTCTACGTATTGCTATGGCTTTATATTTTAGTTAAACTTAAAATTCTTTTAATGTTTTTTTAATTTCTTCTTCTATAATAGATGTAAATGATGCTACACTAATCGTGCCTAAATCATCGCCACCGTGTTTTCTAACACTTATTGTTCCGTCGAGTTCTTCTTGTTCACCAACGATAATCATATAAGGAACTTTTTGCATTTCTGCGTCCCGAATTTTCTTACCCATGGTTTCATTTCTATTGTCTACGAGGGCGCGAATTTCGTTATTTTCTAGCGAATTTAAAACTTTTCGAGCGTATTTTTCATATTTCTCACTAATTGATAGTATAATTACTTGTTCTGGCATCAACCAAAGCGGGAAATTACCGCCTGTATGTTCTAATAATATGGCCACAAATCGCTCCATACTTCCAAAGGGCGCACGGTGAATCATAACGGGTCTATGTAGTTCGTTATCAGCACCTTTATAAGTTAAATCGAAACGTTCAGGTAGGTTGTAGTCCACTTGAATAGTTCCTAGTTGCCACTGTCTTCCAAGGGCGTCTTTGACCATGAAATCTAATTTAGGTCCATAAAAAGCAGCTTCGCCAGTTTCTATAACATAATTCAATCCTTTGGCTTCTGCGGCATTGATAATCGCTTGTTCTGCTTTGTCCCAAACGTCCGAAGCTCCTATATACTTCTCTAAATTTTCAGGATCACGTACCGAAACTTGCGTTGAAAAGTTCTCAAACCCTAAGGACCCAAATACATACAGTACCAAATCAATCACATTTTGAAACTCTTCGTTTAACTGGTCAGGTGTGCAAAAAATATGCGCATCATCCTGCGTAAATCCACGAACTCTTGTCAAGCCATGTAATTCACCACTCTGCTCATACCTGTATACAGTCCCAAATTCGGCAAATCGTTTCGGTAATTCTTTATAGCTAAACGGTTTTGCGTTATAAATCTCACAATGGTGAGGGCAATTCATCGGTTTCAGTAAAAACTCTTCGCCATCTTTTGGCGTTTTGATGGTTTGAAAACTATCGGCGCCGTATTTTTCATAATGGCCAGAAGTGATATACAATTCTTTTTGACCAATATGAGGTGTGATCACCATTTCATAACCCGCTTTTTGTTGGGCTTTCTTTAAAAAGTCTTCCAAACGCGATCGCAAAGCAGCTCCTTTTGGCAACCATAGCGGTAAACCTTGACCTACCTTTTTAGAGAAAGTAAACAACTCCAACTGTTTTCCTAATTTTCTGTGGTCTCTCTTTTTAGCCTCTTCTAAAAGTATTAAATATTCAGTGAGTTCTTTTTGTTTTGGAAATGAAATCCCATACACTCTGGTGAGCTGGGTGTTATTTTCATCACCTCTCCAGTAGGCACCTGCAACACTTAAAATCTTTACGGCTTTAATTATGCCTGTATTTGGAATGTGGCCACCACGACATAAATCTGTAAAAGAAGAATGATCGCAAAATGTAATTTCGCCATCGGTAAGGTTTTCAATCAATTCAACCTTATAAGTATTCTCTTCCTTAGTGTATTTTGAAAGTGCATCTGCTTTTGAAACAGATTTGATGGTAAAATCATGTTTTCCACGCGCAATCTCAATCATCTTATCTTCGATGCGTTTAAAATCTTTATCCGAAATCACTTGATCTCCCAAATCGACATCGTAATAAAATCCATTATCAATTGCTGGACCGATAGAAAGTTTCACACCTGGAAACAATTCTTCTAAAGCCTGCGCTAGCACGTGAGAAGACGAATGCCAAAATGCTTTTTTACCTGCATCATCTTTCCATGTATATAAGGTTAGACTGCCATCCGTGGTTAATAGGGTAGAGGTTTCAACGGTAATATCGTTAAACTTAGCCGAAATGACATTTCGAGCGAACCCTTCACTAATATCCTTAGCAACGTCCAATACAGTAAGGTTTTCTTCAAAAGACCTTATACTTCCATCAGGTAACGTAATGTGAATCATAATTCATTTTATAATAAGAGACAAATATAGGGTGTCCTTTTTACTCTGACAATAACATTTAATTTTTTTTATTTTTTTTATGGGTTTTATCATAAAATTGCTTAGTTTTGAGCGTGTTACCCTAAATACCTACTTAGACAATGAATTTAAAAATACCTAAATTAAGGTTTCTATTTTTACTATTCTGGTGTATGGCTTTCTCGCCTGCACAAAATAATTCCTGTCAAAATTTTAATGATGATGCGTTCTTATCTGAAAATATAACGACTAAAAATTTTGATATTGAAATCCACGAACTGTACTGTCTAGGTACTCACACAAACAATTACCAAAACCAACTAGTTTACAGCAAAACACTCAAAGAAACTAAACCAGCAAGAGTTAGACAGCTTTCAGAATGCCTGTATCTATGTAACAAAACAGGTAATTAACTTTATAAATAATCTATGACTCAAAACTAAATAATTTTAACATCAAAAACCCTAAACTCTATTATTATGAAAAATTATTACTTAAAAAAAACACTATTAATACTGTTTTTATTTTGTGGAGCAGCCTTGTTTTCACAAAACCAATACTGGGAAAAAACAACAACATCCAGATTTTCCGAATCTGAAATACTTCAAAAGACTTCAGTACCAAATTCTTTTGAGATATTCCATTTAAATATGGAGAAGTTTTCAGAGGTTTTGGAGTTGGCTCCTTTGAGAAGTCCAAACACAATTCGTTCTTCTGTAGTTATAGAATTCCCTGTTTCTGATGGGTCATTTGAACGATTTAGCATTACAGAATCTCCAATTATGCATCCAACACTTGCAGCTAAATACCCGCAAATTAAAACATACAAAGCGATAGGGATTGACGATCCTACAGCAACTATGCGATTTAGTGTGACGCAGTATGGCTTGCACACTATGAAACTATCTGGCCATGATGGGGCTTCTTTTATAGACCCCTATACAACGGATCGTGAAAACTACATCATTTATAACAAAGGATCTCTAGATCCAGATTACGGGAATTTTGAATGTTTAACAGATAATGATATCAATATAACATCCTTGGGGGATAACTACGATTTAGAAAGAGCAGATACAGATGATCGAAAATTAAGAACCTATCGATTGGCACTTTCTTCAACTGGTGAGTACAGTTCTATTTTTGCGGGTTCTGGGACTGAAGCAGAACAAAAAGCCAATGTTATGGCACAAATGACCATTACAATGAATCGAGTGAACGAAATTTATGAAAGAGATTTGGCAATAACAATGCAATTTGTTCCAAATAATGATGACATTATATATTTGGATGCATCAACCGATCCTTGGGGCAGTGAGTGGAATAGTACTACTCAAACAGAAATTGACAGCACCATTGGGAGTGCGAATTATGATATTGGTCATAATTTCAATACCTCTAATGGGGGTAATGCGGGTTGTCTAGCTTGTGTTTGTACAGCTGGACAAAAAGGGAGCGGATTTACAGGGCGCTCAAATCCAACAGGAGATCCTTTTGATATTGACTATGTTGCTCATGAAATGGGGCATCAATTTGGTGGATTCCACACGATGAATTCCTGTTCTCGTTCAGGTAATGGATCTACAGAAGTTGAGCCTGGATCGGGTAGTTCTATTATGGGGTATGCAGGGATCTGTAATCCTGATGTACAGCCTAATAGCGATGCTCATTTTAATTATGTCAATATAAGAGATATACAAGATAATATACAGTCTGGAGCAAGTAGCTCCTGTGATGTAGAAACTTCATTGACTAACCAACCGCCAGTTGCTAATGCAGGTTCGGATTATGCGATTCCGAAATCAACCCCCTTTACTCTTAAAGGGACTGCTACAGACCCAGATGGGTTAGCAACCTTAACTTACAACTGGTCTCAAAATGATCCTGAGGAATCTCCTAGTAATACTACCCCACAATCGAGTTGGGTTGTAGGTCCTTTATACAGATCAAAATTGCCTACAACATCTCCAAACAGATCCATGCCGCAAATGAGTGATGTGGTTGCGAATAATCTGGCACCTACTTGGGAAGTGACTCCCTCAGTAGCTCGGCAGATAAGTTTCTCATTTATTGTAAGAGATAATGGAAGTGGCTTCGCAAACGGAATTGGTCAGACAAGCTCCGATTTGATGGACGTAACTGTTGTTGATATGGATCCGTTTGTGATGACTGCTCCTAATACGGCTGTTACTTGGAATGTTGCATCATCTGAAATAGTTACTTGGGATGTTGGTCAAACTAATAACAGTACTATTAATTGTCAAACTGTGAATATTAAATTATCTACCGATGGAGGGATGACCTATCCAATTGTATTAGCAAGTAATACACCAAATGATGGTTCGGAGTCAATTTCTATCCCAGATAATCAAACAACGACGGCTAGGATAATGGTCGAAGCAGCGGACAATATTTTTTATGATATTTCCAATACTAATTTTACAATCGGTGCGCCAAGTACTCCAACGTTTACTATTTCTGTGCCAGCAGGGCAAATATCACAAGTATTATGCGCTCCAACAAACAGTGTTATAGATCTTTCATACCAAGTTTTTTTAGGATTCAGTGAAGTAACAACATTCTCGGCTGGTGGAGTTCCTTCTGGAGTTTCTGTAAGTTTTTCAGCAAATAATATTAATTCAAGTCAAACGGTTATAGCTACGGTTAGCCCAACAAGTTCAGCCTCACCGGGTATATATTCAATTACAATTAACGCCCAATCGAGTTCGGTTCAAAGGTCAAAAGTCTTGAATTTTGAAATATATAGCACCAATTTCAATCCCCCTAATTTAATGTTTCCAGCTCAAAATGCAACGGATATTCCTTTAGATACATCACTTAGCTGGGGTGCGGATCCAAATGCATCTACTTATGTGATTCAGGTTGCCAACAACGCTTCATTTACTAATAATTTAGTAACGTATAACTCAACCACAAATTCGAAAGATTTGAATTCTCTTCAAACTATGATTTCTTATTATTGGAGAGTTGCTCCTAAAAACCAGTGTGGTCAGGGAGCTTTTTCTTCAACTCGCAGTTTTACTACCGCTGCAGTTTCCTGTAACACGGTTAATTCAACTCAAAATAATTTATCCTTTCCACCTTTTTCAATTGGCGGGGCAAATTTCGTTAGAACTTCCACTCTAAACATAGGAGTTGACACCGTAATTTCTGATGTTGATGCGACAATTAATGTTCAACATTCGTTGTCTGCAGATATTGAATTGAAATTAACCTCCCCTAACGGTACTACAATTACATTATTAAACTCTAACACATGTGCTAGCGGAGGAGACATTGCTGTTACCTTCGATGATCAAGGAGCCGCTTTAAACTGTAGTTCTTCTGCACCTGCTGTTTCTGGAACCGTCATTCCATTTCAGGCGTTGTCCGGTTTTAACGGAGAATCTCCTTTGGGGGATTGGATTTTAACAATTACAGATACAGCTCCAAGTTCGAACGGCGGAGAGTTTCTAGATTTTAGTCTCAATATATGTGGAGCACCTCTGGGTCTGTCGAAGGAATCAATCGATGATTTTGTAGTTGTACCCAATCCATCTGACGGACAGTTTGATTTTAAACTTCCCACAGGATTTAATACGGATGTAAAAGTGTTAGTCTATGATCTTCATGGAAGAACCATATATAAGAAAGTATTTATTAATGAACCACAACGTTTCCATACAGTCATTCTAAACAATGTGTCCAAAGGAATGTATTTTTTAAATGTATCAGATGGAATTCGTACAGCAGTAAAGCGAATCATAGTTAGATAATTCACCTTAATAGTCATTTAAAAAAGTCTTAGCATTTAATGTTAAGACTTTTTTCTTATAATTCCCTTGCTCTAACCGCTTGTTTTCCAGCAGATAGAAACGGATAAAAAAATAAAACGTAAAAACACAAAAAATAAATCTTGTTTAGGATAAAAAAGGTTGTATGTTTGCAGCC
>CAWVRW010000026.1:0-30446 GCA_963933105.1 uncultured Formosa sp. | reverse complement strand
TCGTACTCAAGGCGGGAATCGAACCCGCACGTCTTGCGACATTGGATTTTGAATCCAACGTGTCTACCAATTCCACCACTTGAGCAATTTATTTGGAGTCGCGCAAATATCGTAATTTTTCTTTACCTATTCCCGATTTCCAATAGTTTTCTCTATTTCTTGCTTCGACTTTGCTTCTTGAACTTTTAATGTATTTTAAAACTATAAAATTATTTTTTTAATCCTATTAAAAATAGTCGCTATTATCCTTTAAGAGTTCAAATAAATTTCTAAATTTGCAGCTCGTTTAAAAAAACAGTTTAAAGCTCTCAAAAACAGAACGCTATCATGTCTAACGTCATTCCAGAACCAAAAATATTCGCCTGTACCAATACCATGGTACTCGGTAAAAAAATAGCGGCTTCCTACGGAATCCCTCTGGGAAATGTAATTACATCGACCTACAGTGATGGTGAATTTCAGCCCTCTTTTGAAGAATCTATCCGTGGAACACGGGTGTTTCTGATTGGTTCTACCAATCCAGGACCAGAGAATTTAATGGAGTTATTGCTGATGCTGGATGCCGCAAAACGCGCCTCTGCCAGACATATTACGGCTGTGATCCCGTACTTTGGATGGGCACGACAAGACCGAAAAGACAAACCAAGAGTGCCGATTGCGGCTAAATTAGTCGCTAAAATGCTGGAAACAGCTGGAGCCACTCGTATCATAACGATGGACTTACATGCCGATCAAATTCAAGGATTTTTCGAAAAACCCGTCGATCATATGTTTGCTTCCACCATATTTTTACCCTATTTAAGAAGTTTAAACTTAGACAACCTCACTATAGCATCTCCCGACATGGGCGGTTCAAAACGTGCCTATGCCTATTCAAAAGCATTGAAAAGCGATGTCGTCATCTGTTATAAGCAACGTGCCAAAGCCAACATCATTTCGCATATGGAACTCATTGGCGATGTGACCGGCAAAAATGTAGTCTTGGTCGATGATATGGTTGACACTGCAGGAACCCTTACAAAAGCTGCCGACCTGATGATGGAACGCGGGGCTTTGAGTGTAAGAGCCATTTGTACGCACCCTATTTTATCTGGGAATGCATACGAACGCCTTGAAAACTCAAAACTAGAAGAACTCATCGTTACAGATTCTATTCCGGTGTCTCAAGAGAGCCCGAAAATTAGAGTCTTGAGCTGTGCAGATTTATTTGCCGATGTGATGACTAAAGTACATCAAAATGAATCTATTAGCTCAAAATTTATAATGTAATCAATTAAACAATAAACAATAAATATAACAAATGAAATCAATTACAATTAACGGATCGAAAAGAGAAAGCGTAGGCAAGAAACCAACTCAAGCCTTACGTAATGCTGGACACGTGCCTTGCGTATTATACGGAGGAGACAACCCAGTACACTTCTCAGCAGAAGAATTGGCATTCTCTAAACTAGTATACACACCAAATGCACATACAGTTGTGATTGCTTTAGGGAGTGAAACTTTAAATGCAGTGCTACAGGACATTCAATTTCACCCTGTAACAGACCGCATTTTACACATCGATTTTTATCAACTATTTGACGATAAGGAAATCGCTATGGACATTCCAGTACATATCTTAGGAAAATCTTTAGGGGTTGCCAATGGAGGATCTTTAAGAAGAAACAAACGTAAACTAAGAGTAAAAGCGTTGCCAACAAACTTGCCAGATTTTATTGAGGCAGATGTAACGCCACTAAAAATTGGTGGAAAACTAACGGTTGCTGAATTGGCAAACGATGCTTACAAGTTTTTACACCCAGACAACACCGTTGTTTGTCAAGTGAAACGTTCTAGAGTTTCTATCGATCCTGAAGAGGAAGAAGAAGGAGAAGAAGGTGCGGAAGCAGCTGCTCCAGCGGAAGGTGCTGCACCAGCAGACGCTTAAACCGTTTCCTTTTAAATCATTATTTACAAAAGCATTCTGTTATTCAGAATGCTTTTTTTATTTTTACACACTATGAACGTATTTAAATGGTTCTTTAAAAATAAAACCAACACAAACACTGCTGCAGAGATGTCAAAAAAATACTTGATTGTTGGATTGGGAAATATTGGTGCCGACTATGTCAACACCCGTCACAATATTGGATTTAAGGCGGTAGAGAAATTTGCGCAGCTAAACGACGCTATTTTTGAAACCAAAAAACTAGGCGACTTGGCAAGCTTTAAATTTAAAGGCCGCACCTTTCTGCTTCTAAAACCAAACACCTATATGAACTTAAGCGGCAAAGCCGTAAAGTATTGGTTAGAAAAAGAATCCATACCTCTTGAAAACCTATTGGTCATTACAGACGATTTAAACTTACCGTTTGGAACCCTTCGTCTCAAAATGAAAGGCAGTGCTGGCGGACATAATGGACTGAAAGATTTACAAGACAAGCTGAACACCTCTCAGTACAACAGACTTCGTTTTGGGATCAGTGATGAATTTGCCAAAGGCAGACAAGTAGATTATGTACTTGGAAACTGGACGGACGAAGAGGCCGACAAACTGAAAGAACGTTTGGAACACTGCGAAGAATTTATCAAAAGTTTTGTGATGGCTGGTGTACAAAATGCCATGAATACCTTTAACGGGACCTAATCTTTAACCTCGTTTTATCTCTTGCTATTAACTTCTAATTCTCCATAATCAGATGCTAAGAGCAGCGAAGGTGGTTAATTATTGCCTGTTTCATTTTATTGAATTGTTTTTTGTAGTTTTACAAGAACCAATTTAACAAAATTAATAATGAAAAAAATTACTTTAAAAGTCATTTTAATGGCTTTAATGTTTGCAACCGCTATTTCTTTTGCTCAAACAAACACAAACACCCAGACTTTATTTGGTCAGGAACTCACCGACGCCAACATTAAAAGTCTTGACGAATCGGGCGTTATTCGATGTGCATCCGTTGAGTACGAACAATACCTTAAAGCATTATATCCAGAACGGGCTACAAACGCAGAATTCGAAACTTGGTTAGCGCCAAAAATTGAAGCGGTTAAAGCGCAAAGATCCAATGGTGTTTCTATTATAACGACAATACCAGTGGTATTTCATATTTTAACCGATGGAGTTGGGAATGAGAACCTGTCCGAGGCTGCCATTCAAGCACAAATAGATCAATTAAATTTAGATTTTGGCAATGGTGCAGGCAGTTCTTACACAGTCGCTACAGATACAGAGGTACGGTTTTGCTTAGCACAACAAAACGAGACCGAAGTGACCATGTTTGAACCAGGAATCAATAGAATTACAGATTATGATGACGGACCTTTCTCAATGTCAGATTTCGAAAACACAATAAAACCAGCAACGCAATGGGATCCAACCCGTTATTTGAATATTTGGGTTTCAGATTTGTCTGCGGGACTTTTAGGCTATGCTCAATTCCCTTCTAATTCAGGATTATCAGGGCTCAACACCAATGGTGGTGGTGCAAACACAGATGGTGTGGTTGTTGCGTCTTTTACAGTAGGTTCTGTTTTAAATCCAGGTCCTGGCGGTCCTTATAACTTAGGAAGAACGTTAACGCATGAAGTAGGGCACTGGATCGGCTTGAGACATATTTGGGGCGATTCTGGAAGCTGTTCCAATGACGACTATTGTGCGGATACCCCAGATGCTACAACTTCTAATGGGGGATGTCCAACGGTAGACTCTTGTCCTTCGGATGGTTTGGGAGCTGATATGGTTGAAAACTATATGGATTACTCAAATGATGCTTGTATGGACACCTTTACAGCAGACCAAACAACAAGGATTCAAGCCGTTTTAGCCAACTCGCCAAGACGTATGGAACTCGGCGCTTCAACAGTCTGTTCGCCAGCCATTGTATATGATTTGGACGGCGCCATAGAACTAGGCAATTTAAACCTTGTGGACTGCGCAACAACATTTACACCAACAGTGGTTGTGACTAATAATGGAAATACAACCTTAACCTCTGCTGTGATCAGTTACGCAATAGATGAGAACACTGCAGCCACACAGTCTTGGAGTGGTTTTCTATTCCAAGGCCAAAGTGATACCGTCACGCTTCCTGCGATGAATGTTTCTGGAGGCAGTCATACATTAGTAGTAGAATTATTAAGTCCAAATGGATCCACAGATGAAAACACAGTTGATAATACAGTGGTCTCTAGTGTATTTAGTGTCTTTTTTGACACGGCTACTGTGAACCTGACATTATTGACCGATGGATATGGAGGCGAAACATCATGGGAATTTAAAGACAGTAATGATACCATTTTATACTCAGGAGAAACAAATGTATATGGTAATGAAACCACTTACAATCACACCTTTGATGTCCCTACAGGAGGATGTTACTCTTTTACAATTTATGATTCTGAGGGTGATGGTATTTGTTGTAGTTGGGGATCGGGCAGCTATACATTAACAGACAGTAATTCAAATGTCATTGCGACCGGTGGAGAATTTGGAGCTCAAGAAAGTGTTTCCATCACAACTGTAAACACACTGGGTACTGAAAATTATTTATTGGACCGTAAAATCACGCTTTATCCAAATCCAGCAACAAACGTGCTTAACATCAAAGTAGGCGCATCAAACAGCTTGCCTGATACGTTTAAGGTTTATAATATGTTAGGTCAAATTGTTCTTCAGCAATCTATTGGAGAGCTCAGCGATTTAGCTGTGAATACTTCTAGCCTAAGTAAGGGGATGTATTTCATTAAAATAGCAACAGACAATGCATCCATTTCTTTGCCATTTATTAAGAACTAAATCATTTAAAATAACATCATAAAAAAGGAGCCATTTGGCTCCTTTTTTATGTTTAATAGATTGGTAATGTCATTTTATTGAATTGTTTTTTGTAGTTTTACAAGAACCAATTTAACAAAATTAATAATGAAAAAAATTACTTTAAAAGTCATTTTAATGGCTTTAATGTTTGCAACCGCTATTTCTTTTGCTCAAACAAACACAAACACCCAGACTTTATTTGGTCAGGAACTCACCGACGCCAACATTAAAAGTCTTGACGAATCGGGCGTTATTCGATGTGCATCCGTTGAGTACGAACAATACCTTAAAGCATTATATCCAGAACGGGCTACAAACGCAGAATTCGAAACTTGGTTAGCGCCAAAAATTGAAGCGGTTAAAGCGCAAAGATCCAATGGTGTTTCTATTATAACGACAATACCAGTGGTATTTCATATTTTAACCGATGGAGTTGGGAATGAGAACCTGTCCGAGGCTGCCATTCAAGCACAAATAGATCAATTAAATTTAGATTTTGGCAATGGTGCAGGCAGTTCTTACACAGTCGCTACAGATACAGAGGTACGGTTTTGCTTAGCACAACAAAACGAGACCGAAGTGACCATGTTTGAACCAGGAATCAATAGAATTACAGATTATGATGACGGACCTTTCTCAATGTCAGATTTCGAAAACACAATAAAACCAGCAACGCAATGGGATCCAACCCGTTATTTGAATATTTGGGTTTCAGATTTGTCTGCGGGACTTTTAGGCTATGCTCAATTCCCTTCTAATTCAGGATTATCAGGGCTCAACACCAATGGTGGTGGTGCAAACACAGATGGTGTGGTTGTTGCGTCTTTTACAGTAGGTTCTGTTTTAAATCCAGGTCCTGGCGGTCCTTATAACTTAGGAAGAACGTTAACGCATGAAGTAGGGCACTGGATCGGCTTGAGACATATTTGGGGCGATTCTGGAAGCTGTTCCAATGACGACTATTGTGCGGATACCCCAGATGCTACAACTTCTAATGGGGGATGTCCAACGGTAGACTCTTGTCCTTCGGATGGTTTGGGAGCTGATATGGTTGAAAACTATATGGATTACTCAAATGATGCTTGTATGGACACCTTTACAGCAGACCAAACAACAAGGATTCAAGCCGTTTTAGCCAACTCGCCAAGACGTATGGAACTCGGCGCTTCAACAGTCTGTTCGCCAGCCATTGTATATGATTTGGACGGCGCCATAGAACTAGGCAATTTAAACCTTGTGGACTGCGCAACAACATTTACACCAACAGTGGTTGTGACTAATAATGGAAATACAACCTTAACCTCTGCTGTGATCAGTTACGCAATAGATGAGAACACTGCAGCCACACAGTCTTGGAGTGGTTTTCTATTCCAAGGCCAAAGTGATACCGTCACGCTTCCTGCGATGAATGTTTCTGGAGGCAGTCATACATTAGTAGTAGAATTATTAAGTCCAAATGGATCCACAGATGAAAACACAGTTGATAATACAGTGGTCTCTAGTGTATTTAGTGTCTTTTTTGACACGGCTACTGTGAACCTGACATTATTGACCGATGGATATGGAGGCGAAACATCATGGGAATTTAAAGACAGTAATGATACCATTTTATACTCAGGAGAAACAAATGTATATGGTAATGAAACCACTTACAATCACACCTTTGATGTCCCTACAGGAGGATGTTACTCTTTTACAATTTATGATTCTGAGGGTGATGGTATTTGTTGTAGTTGGGGATCGGGCAGCTATACATTAACAGACAGTAATTCAAATGTCATTGCGACCGGTGGAGAATTTGGAGCTCAAGAAAGTGTTTCCATCACAACTGTAAACACACTGGGTACTGAAAATTATTTATTGGACCGTAAAATCACGCTTTATCCAAATCCAGCAACAAACGTGCTTAACATCAAAGTAGGCGCATCAAACAGCTTGCCTGATACGTTTAAGGTTTATAATATGTTAGGTCAAATTGTTCTTCAGCAATCTATTGGAGAGCTCAGCGATTTAGCTGTGAATACTTCTAGCCTAAGTAAGGGGATGTATTTCATTAAAATAGCAACAGACAATGCATCCATTTCTTTGCCATTTATTAAGAACTAAATCACTTAAAATAACATCATAAAAAAAGGAGCCGTTTGGCTCCTTTTTTTATGATTAATAGTTTTCTAAGTTAGTTGATAATAATACGTTTGGTGACCTGATGTCTTCCGTTGGAAATAGTCATGAGATAGACGCCAGATTGAGCGCTGTCTAAGTTGATGATTTGATTGAAATTACGATTCGTTTCAAAAGTGTTGCTGTATATTTTACGGCCTCTAATTTCAAAAACAGTAATCATTACGTCTTTATTTGAAGCTGCTTGAAACGTGACGTTAAAGCTACCTTTGTTTGGATTTGGAGAAACGGAGAAGGCTTCAAATATTTCAGATTGAACACTTAAAACATTGGTTTTGAAGTCTGCTTCAATAATAGCAAGATAAGTTTCAGTTACCGTTATTTGACCCTCCGTAAACATAAACATACACGCATCATCTACATAGTCCATGTAATTCATAGTGAGTGCTTTTTCGCCACTAACACAGCCATTAACAGAACCGTTTGATGGACAATTGTAGTTTGAGCCTAAAATATTAGGAGTGTCGCTAAGTCCATCATCTGAAGAACAAGCGCCTGAAAATGTATGATCCAGATTAAAAAAATGCCCCAGTTCATGTGTGACGGTGCGCCCTAAGTTGAAAGGTGCACTGGGGACAATACTAGAGCCTGAACAACCAGGTCCAGAGCCGAAGGCTCCAAGGTTCATGACAACAGTGTGACCGCCTGAAATACTCCCTCCTAATGGAGAATATCCTAAGAGTCCAGAGCCAATATCTTTCACTAAAAAATTCATATACCCGCTCCAATTAGTATCTTGGTCACTGCCATTCCCAAAGTTATATCCAATTGTGACTGCGGGATTACCTTCCAATAGTTCCGCATCTAAGTTTGCGGGATGGTTTTTGGTAGCGATACGAAATTCAATATCCGCAATGCCATGATTGGTTCCAGGGTAAAAACTACTCGCTGCACTCCATAAATTAGCATCAGTATTAGTGGCAGTATAATCGGCATTCAAAATATCAATTTGACTTTGTGCCAAGGCTTCAAGACAAGCTCTGTCAGCTTCTAGTCCAGAAGGGTAATGGACAGCCACAGGAATAATAAGAGTAGCTCGTCTATTGGAATTTGAGTTATTTAAACTTTGTGCTAAGGCGGCTCTAAATCTAGTTTGGGTTTCCTGATATTCTCTTGCAAATTCAGGGTCTTGCAGTTGTTGGTTCATATACTCTACCATGCCACAAGACCTCGTTTGAGAATTTGAACTCACTGTGAAAAAAAAGAAACAAAAAAATAATTGGTAAATAAAAAGAGATGACTTTTTCATAAAAAAGAGGTTAAAGATTTAGATTATAGGGGTTTACTAAAATCTAATATACCACTAACAATCGACAAACCAAAAAAATAAAAGTGAAACCTCTTAAAATGACGTCCTTTTTTTATCTTCGTACTTTATTTTTCCAATTCAAAAACTAGCTGTTGAAAATTAAATCTGCTGCCGATTACGATCAAATAAAAGACTCTGTTGTCACTATTGGCACATTTGACGGCGTGCACATTGGGCATCAAAAAATAATCAAGCGCCTCGTTGCTATTGCGCAAACCGAACAATTGCAAGCGTTGGTATTGACCTTTTTCCCACACCCTCGGATGGTAGTTCAAAAAGACACCTCCATAAAACTCATCAATACCATTGATGAAAAAGCAGACCTAATTCAAGATTTAGGTGTCGATCATTTAGTCATCAAAGCCTTCACAAAAGATTTTTCAAGATTAACTTCTCTCGAATATGTACGCGATGTGTTGGTCAATAAGCTGCATGTAAAACACATTATTGTGGGATACGACCATCATTTTGGTCGAAACCGCACCGCTAATATCAAAGACCTCAAAGAATTTGGGGCCTTTTACGGATTTAAAGTCACCGAAATTACAGCACAAGAAGTCGGAGATGTGGCCGTCAGTTCCACCAAAATTAGAACCGCTTTAAGTGAAGGCTCCATCAAAGTTGCCAATCAATTTTTGGGGTATAACTTCATGCTCAACGGAACGGTGGTTAAAGGAAAAGGCTTGGGGAAAACCATCCAGTTTCCGACGGCTAATTTAAAAATAGAAGAATCCTACAAGCTCATTCCCAAAAAAGGAGTGTATCTGGTGCAATCCATCATTGACACCAAATTGGTCTATGGAATGCTCAACATCGGAACCAACCCAACCGTTAGTGATGCCAATGAACTTTCTGTAGAAGTGTTCTTTTTTGATTTCAATCAAACGCTCTACGGAACGGCTCTTAACATTCAGTTTCTAGATCGGATTAGAGATGAAATTAAATTCTCTGGACTGGAGGCTTTAAAAGCACAATTAGAACAAGATCAACAGGCTGCTTTTGCCAAAATAGCCCTGCTCACAAAAAACTAATTCAATTTAGACCTAAAACCAATTCTTGTTTTATTCTAAATGATTAAATTTGCTTCTTAAAATAAGAGCCATGTTACAAGTATCCTATATAAGAGAGCACCAAGCGGAAGTCATCGAACGTTTAAGCAAACGCACAAACGAGGCAAAGTCGCTCATCGATGAAGTGATCAAATTGGACGAATCCCGTAGAGGACTTCAAACGCAAGTGGATACAATTTCTTCGGAACTGAATGTCCTTTCCAAAGAAATAGGGGAGTTGTTTAAATCTGGACAAGCCCAAAAAGCAAACGAGTTCAAGCAAAAAACAGCAGAATTAAAAGATGTCAAAGTCGTGCTTTCTGAGGAATTGAATGCCACAGCCGAAGCCCTTCAAACCCTGTTATATAAAATACCCAACCTTCCAAATCCAATTGTTCCTGTGGGAACTACTGAGGACGATAACGAAGAAATATTTCAGGCAGGTACCATTCCAACCCTTTCCGAAAATGCAGTCCCTCACTGGGAACTGGCAAAAAAATACGATATTATTGATTTTGAATTGGGAAACAAAATCACTGGCGCAGGCTTTCCTGTTTATAAAGGCAAAGGCGCCCGTTTACAACGTGCTTTAATTAATTATTTTTTAGATAAAAACACCGCTGCGGGTTACGACGAAATTCAAGTGCCGCACTTGGTCAACGAAGCCTCTGGTTTTGGAACCGGTCAATTGCCAGATAAAGAAGGGCAGATGTACCACGTCACCGCCGATGATTTATACTTGATACCAACTGCCGAAGTGCCTGCCACCAATATTTTTAGAGATGTTTTATTACAAGAAAGCGATCTCCCAAAAACACTGACTGCCTATACGCCTTGTTTTCGTAGAGAAGCAGGAAGTTATGGCGCCCACGTTCGAGGATTGAATCGTTTGCACCAATTTGATAAAGTAGAGATTCTGCGTGTGGAGCATCCTTCTAAATCCTATGAAGCACTTGATGGAATGGTGGAACATGTCAAATCAATTTTAGAAGAATTAAAATTACCTTACCGTATTTTGAAACTCTGTGCAGGCGATTTAGGATTCACCGCTGCATTGACTTATGATTTTGAAGTCTTTTCAACGGCTCAAGACCGTTGGTTGGAAATTTCTTCCATCTCAAATTTTGAAACCTTTCAGGCGAATCGATTGAAATTGCGTTTCAAAAACAGCGAAGGAAAATCGGAATTAGCACATACATTGAACGGAAGTTCGTTAGCATTGCCACGCGTATTGGCGGGTATATTGGAAAATTACCAAACCGATGCAGGCATCCAAATCCCTGAGGTTTTAATACCTTACACCGGGTTTGCGATGATTGATTAGTGATCGCCTCGATTCAGTTCTGGGCATTTATTATAGTTACAAAAACACCTTGATGAAATCGATAGGAATTCTTTTTTTTAGTATGTTTTGCTTCGTCGCATCGGCTCAGGTCGATCCGGGATTGGCCAAAGATTACTTTGAAAAAGGAGACTTTGAAAAAGCAGTATCGCTGTATCAAAAACTACTCGCTACTCAACGTGCCAATTCCTATTACGCCCTTAAAGTGATTGAATGCCATCAGCAACTCAGTCAGTATACAGCCGCTCAAAAAGAGATTGAAACGCAAATTAAACGTTCAAACAATCCACAATATTTGGTGGAGTTGGGGTACAACTATCAACTTCAAAATCAATTGACAGAGGCGGAAGTGTATTATGAAAAAGCAGTGCAGAGTATTGAAATACAGCCTAACTATGTCTATGTCGTTGCCCAACGTTTTGAAATTCATTCATTGATTGATTATGCAATTCAGGCGTATGAACTCGGATTAAAAAACGTACCCAATACGGCTTTTTATTACCAATTGGCGGGCTTATACGCCACCCAACAAAATATTGAAAAAATGATGGAGCGGTACCTCGATTATGTCGAAACAAGTCCGCCCTACATTAGCCAAGTCATGCGCTTGCTCACAGAATATATTTCTGAAGATGCGACTCAACCGTACAATCAACTCTTTAAAAATGTATTGTTAAAAAAATTACAATCCAAACCCAATCCGCTTTGGAACCAATGGTTGAGTTGGCTGTATGTGCAACAAAAGGATTTCAAAAAAGCATTTATTCAAGAGAAAGCAGTCTATAGACGTACGCCAGAATCTTTGCAAGGATTGATCAATTTGGCGCTTGCAGCACAAGAAGCACAGTCTTATGAAATCGCATTGGATGTTTTTGAGTTTATAATTCAAAATGCGAAAGACACCCGCTTGCGTATTCAAGCCAATTGCAGTCGTTTGGAGCTTCAATTGCAATTGTCTGAACCCAACAATTACAAAGCGATTAAAGAGCGCTATGAACTCTTGTTAGAAACCTATAAATTAGGGGTTGAAACAGTGGTGTTACAATTGTCCTACGCAGAGTTTTTAGCCTTTTACGATCAAAATCCGGAGGCTGCAATCGCATTTTTAAAAACAGCTTTAAAAGCAAATTTAACAGACCTGGCGTCTTCAGAATTAAAAATGAAACTCGCCGATATTTTAGTGACCCAAAACAAATTCAACCAAGCACTGATTTATTATACCCAAATTCAAATGCGGGTTAAAAACAGCACACTGTCTCAGGAAGCCCGTTTTAAAGCCGCTAAAACAAGTTATTATAAAGGTGATTTTGAGTGGGCAGAAACACAACTAAAAGTACTGAAGTCGTCCACTTCTCAACTGACGGCAAACGATGCTTTAGACCTGCAACTTTTGATTTCTGACCACAAAGGGAGCGACTCGTTGCATACCGCCTTAAAGTTGTATGCCAAAGCAGAATTATTAAGCATTCAAAAAAAGCCAACTGAAGCCCTTGAGGTTTTAGATGCCATTCTTGAAAATCATAAAACAGATCCTATTATCGATCAAACCTTATTGGTGCAAGCGCAATTGTTTGAATCTCAAAAGGAGTTTGCCAAAGCAGAAATTAATTATTTACGAATTATAACAGATTATAAAGACGATATTCTGGTGGATGACGCTTATTTTTTCCTTGCGGAATTATACAGAACGAAACTAATGCAAACAGATAAAGCAAAGCTTAATTATGAAACCATTATCTTTAACCACGAAGATAGTATTCATTTTGTGGAAGCTCGAAAGCAGTACCGCATCCTAAGAGGGGATACACTCAATTAATGACAACAAATTAACCAATGATAATTTACAACATAACCGCCAATATTGAGGACAGCATTCATGACGAATGGTTGTTGTGGATCAAGGAACACATTCCAAAAGTACTGGCGACTGGATTTTTTTTAAAAGCAACGTTTACAAAAGTTTTGGTAGAAGAATCTATGGGCGGATTGACGTATTCAATTCAGTATTTAGCCCACTCAAAAGAAGCTTTGGAATCGTATCACGAACAGTATGCAGCAGATTTTCAAGCGGAAGAACTGCGAAAATTTGCGGATAAAATGTTGGCCTTTAGAACGGAATTAGAATGGATTGATGAATATACTGTAAGCACGCACTAAATGATAGTAAAACCAAAAAAATACTTAGGACAACACTTTCTTAACGATGAAATGATCGCGCAGAAAATTGCCGATGCTTTAACCTTAGAAGGGTATAAAGATGTTTTGGAAATAGGGCCTGGAATGGGCGTTTTGACCAAGTATATTCTGAAGAAACCAATTACCACCTATGCGATTGAAATTGATCCAGAATCTGTAGAATACCTACAAGCAAATTTCTTGAATTTAGCGCCTAGAATCATTCAAGAAAATGTTTTGAAGTACGATTTTAGCAGTGTTTTTGGAACGCGTCCTTTTGCGATTATTGGAAACTTCCCCTATAATATTTCGACTCAAATTGTATTCAAAACTTTAGAGAATAGAGATCAAGTTCCTGAATTTGCAGGGATGTTTCAAAAAGAAGTCGCGCAGCGCATTTGCGAAAAAGAAGGCAGTAAAGTGTATGGCATCTTATCCGTATTAGTGCAAGCATTTTACGAAGCAGAATATTTATTTACGGTGCCGCCATCCGTGTTTGTACCACCGCCAAAAGTGGAGTCTGGAGTTTTAAGATTGACAAGAAAAGCAGACTATTCTTTGCCTTGTGACGAAAAATTATTTTTTAGAGTGGTCAAATCTGCCTTTCAACAACGTCGTAAAACCTTGAGAAATAGTTTAAAAACATATAATTTATCGGATAATTTAAAAGCAAATACTATCTTTGACCAACGTCCAGAACAACTGAGTGTACAGGCGTTTATAGAATTGACATTAGCAATAGAAACCGATCAACAACCCATTTAATTTTGGAAGAAAACAAGGAACATATCCCTTTCGAGATCACCGAGGCCTTAATCGATGCCCTTAATGGATTCATTGATTCTAAGGACGATAAAGCCGTTTTGGAGAAATTACAAGACGTGCATTATGCAGATATTGCTGAAATTCTAGACGATCTAAATTTAGATCAAGCCACCTATATCATTAAACTTTTAGACAGCGAAACAACTGCAGATGTTTTAGCAGAATTAGAAGACGATGTTCGTGAAAAAGTGCTTCAAAATCTTTCGATTAAAGAAATTGTTGAAGAAATTCAAGAGCTCGATTCTGATGATGCCGCCGATTTATTGGCCGATTTATCTCCCGAACGTAAGCGAAAAGTAATCGCCCAAATGGACGATAAGGAGCTGGTTGCGAATCTTCAAGAATTATTGACTTATGATGAAGACACTGCGGGCGGACTGATGGCAAAAGAACTGGTGAAGGTTTATGAAACGTGGACGGTCGCAGGCTGTTTACGTAAAATTAGAGCTCAAGCCAAAGAAGTCAAGAGAGTGCATTCTATTTATGTAGTTTCTAAAGAAGAAAAGCTGATGGGGCGTTTATCGCTCAAAGACCTTTTGATTGCCGATAACGAAACCAAAATTAAAGATATTTATATTCCAAAGGTAGATTCCGTTCATGTGGATGAAGATGCCGAAGATGTTGCCAAATTAATGGCAAAATACGATTTAGAAGCCATCCCCGTCATCAATGACGATAATGTTCTTTTAGGGCGTATTACCATTGATGATATTGTCGATGTTATTATTGAAGAAGCAGAAAAAGATTACCAGCTTGCTGCGGGTATTATACAAGATGTGGATGCGGAAGATAGTATTCTCGCCCTCACTCGAGCACGATTGCCTTGGTTATTTTTAGGACTTTTAGGAGGTGTTGGAGCCGCCATCATCATGGGTGGATTTGAAACCATCATTGATGATTTCCCTTTGATTTTATTATTTACACCACTCATTGCTGCGATGGCAGGAAATGTTGGCGTTCAGTCCTCTGCAATTATTGTGCAAGGTTTGGCCAATGATGAGGTAAGAGGAAGTGTCAATCACCGCCTTATAAAAGAAATGTTTTTAGCCGCCTTAAATGGGATCATTTTAGCTCTGTTTTTATTTTTCTTTGTATGGGTTTGGAAACAAGATGTGCGCACCGCTTTAGCAATTTCATCATCCCTAGTCGTTGTGATTATTGTCGCTGGAATTATAGGAACCTTTATTCCGTTATTTCTTCATAAAAAAGGAATTGATCCTGCCATTGCAACAGGGCCTTTTATTACAACGAGCAATGATATTTTTGGAATATTGATTTACTTCTCGATTGCTAAACTCATCCTAAATATTTAAGATGAACATTTTACATCTTGACAGCAATCATCCCTTATTAATAGAGCAGTTAGCCGCTTTAGGACATACCAATCACGAAGATTATTCCAGTTCAAAAGAAGCGATTGAAGCTAAAATTCACACCTATGATGGGCTCATTATAAGAAGTCGATTTCGTATTGATGCGCCTTTTTTAGACAAAGCTACCAACCTTAAATTTATAGGTCGGGTAGGGGCCGGATTGGAAAATATTGATACCGACTACGCACAGACAAAAGGCATTCATTTAATAGCAGCTCCCGAAGGCAATCAAAATGCTGTTGGAGAACACGCACTAGGGATGTTGTTGGCATTGTTTAATAAACTACACACAGCAGATCGCGATGTAAGAGATGGGAAATGGCAGCGCGAAGCCAATCGGGGTCTTGAACTTGACGGGAAAACCGTTGGGATTATTGGGTATGGACATATGGGCAAAGCATTTGCTAAAAAACTACGCGGTTTTGAGGTTGAGGTACTTTGCTACGATCTTAAACCCATTGTTGGCGATGAAAATGCGCAACAAGTTTCGCTTGAAACCCTTCAAGAAAAAGCTCAAATTATTAGCCTTCACGTTCCACATACCGAGTTGACATTTCAAATGATCAATACTAATTTTATCAGTCAATTCAAACAACCGTTTTGGCTTCTCAATACCGCTCGAGGTAGTTGTGTGGTCACTGAAGACTTGGTAACTGCGTTGGAGTCTAAAACCATTTTAGGTGCAGGATTGGATGTCTTGGAATATGAGAAATCCTCCTTTGAAAATCTGTTTTCAAAGACACCACCTCCCGCTTTAAATTACTTGCTAAATGCTGATAATGTGATGTTGTCACCACACGTCGCAGGATGGACTGTAGAGAGTCACCAAAAGTTAGCCCAAACCATCGTTGATAAAATTGTCAACTATTTTCATTAAATTTAGAGTCTTAAGCGCTCTAAATTATGAACTCTACAGCAACCACTCCATCGGAATACATTGACCAACTTCCCGAAGACCGTAAGGCAGCCCTTCAAAAATTAAGAGAAACTATTTTGGAGCATTTAGACCCAAAGTTTCAGGAATGCATCAGTTATGGAATGTTAGGTTATGTGGTGCCATTTACGATCTATCCAGAGGGCTACCATTGCAACCCAAAGTTGCCACTGCCTTTTATGAACCTCGCATCTCAGAAAAATTTTATAGCCGTATACCACTTAGGGATGTACGCTCAAAACGAGATTTTAGATTGGTTTGTAGCGGAATACCCGAAGCATTGCAAGACAAAACTAGACATGGGAAAAAGCTGTATTCGCTTTAAAAAAATGGAAGACATTCCTTATGAACTGATCGGGCAACTCGCCGCTAAACTATCCGTTGATGAATGGATTTCTATTTATGAATCTCAAATCAAAAAATAAAAATAGATATGAAAAAACGTGTCACAGGTCTCGGCGGAATATTTTTTAAAACCAAGGATTCAAAAGCTACAAAAGCATGGTATGGTAAGCACCTCGGATTGCCCGTAGATGATTATGGGTGTACCTTTTGGTGGAAGGATGAAGCAGGGAAAAAAGCATCTACACAGTGGTCGCCATTTAAGGAGGATACCACCTATTTTGAGCCAAGTAAACAACCGTTTATGGTAAACTTTCGAGTTGAAAATCTTAACAATTTGATAACCGTACTTAAGACAGAAGGGGTTACTATTGTAGGCGATATACAAACGTTTGACTACGGGAAATTTGCTTGGATATTAGACCCTGAGGGGAATAAAATTGAGCTCTGGGAACCTATTGATAGCGCGTTTGAAAAATAAAATAAGATGAAGAATATATTAGTCCTTTGTACAGGAAATTCGTGTCGTAGCCAAATGGCTCACGGCTATTTAAACCAATTTGCGGCGAACCATGCCACCATTTACAGTGCTGGAATCGAAACACATGGCATCAACCCAGGGGCTGCAGCGATTATGAAAGAAGATGGGATTGACATCTCGCAACATACGTCCAACCATGTGGATGAATATACAGACGTCGATTTTGATTATATCATCACTGTTTGTGACCACGCCAATGAAAACTGTCCATTCATTCCAAGTACCAATGCCGTGCGTTTGCACCACAATTTCTACGACCCTTCCAAACTGATTGGAACCGACCAAGAAAAGCACGCAGCGTTCTTAAAAGCACGTACGGAGATTAAGGATTATATGAAAGCATTTGTAGCGGAGCGGTTTTAAAATAACTGTTCCCATTTGTGGTTGAGTCGATACGATCGTGCTTTGTTGGAAGAATTTCCAATAAGTAGGAATTCGTTTTCCAACCATTTTTTTAGGAGGGTGGCAGCACTCCTTTTAGAAATCCCGAGGTGCTGGGCTAAATCAGTATTCGTAATTTCTTTTTGGTTTACAAATAGATCCAAAGCCATGCGTTGTTTCACGGATAATTCTCTTAAAACTTTGCTCTTGTCTTGTAGCGATGGGCTGCTGTTTTCTTTTGAAGATGCCACGATGTTCGTAAAAGAAATAGCCATTCCTTTCATGAAATATTCCAGAAAATCTGTGAGATCCGCCTGTGCTCTTCCCATATAATAATTGGGAATATCCTCAACTGCCAAAGCATCGTAGTACCCCTGTAAGTTTTTCGCATAATAAGCTTCCAAAGAATAAATGCCTTTCAGTCCATAGCCACCATAATGTAAAATGTAATTGGTGATCAAACGAGCCGTTCTTCCATTTCCGTCATAGTAGGGATGTATAGTCGCAAATTGATAATGAGCCAACGCAGCTATAATGGGAACCGGAATTTTTTCATTTTTTAAAGAGGTGTCAATCCAAGAAACAAGTTCACTCATCAAACGACTTACGTCTGAAGCTTCCGGAGGCATATACACAATAGCACCCGACAATCCATCTTTAATTACGTTTTGACCTTCTCTATATGCGCTCACACTCTTTTTTCCATTTAACACCCATCCATGAATCGTTTGAATGGTCGTTTCGGTTAATGGTATGTTATTTTTTGTTTCAAGATATTCTAATGCTTTGTAATAATTGACCACCTCTTTTTCATCGCGTTCTCGTCCAGGAAATCCACCTATTTTTTTTGAAACAACTTCTGAAACTTGTTCCATCGTTAAACGGTTTCCTTCTATTTGAGTGGAGTAGTGCGTCGAGGCCAAACGTGCAGATTTACGTAGCGAGCTTAATAGCATCGCATTCATAGGAATCAATTCAAATTGTTTTTTGCCAGTTTCAATGGCTACTAAATTTTGTGCAATAGCAACTGTAATGGTGTAATTGGGTAAAAAAGACATCCGTATGTGTTTTTACGAAAGTACGATAAAATGTAATTAAAGTGTAAATAAAGTGTAATTAAAGTGTAATTAAAAAATAGACAAAAACTATTTATTCTACTTCCGAGGGTCCATACTTACGTTCCAGCTCCGCTTGAAATTCTTCCATCACAGGACGCACGGTGCTGTCAGGAAGGTCGGCAATACGAATGTACATCAGTCCATCGACGGCATTGTTAAAAAGCGGATCGACATTAAAAGCAATCAAACGCGCATTCTGTTTGATGTACTTTTTGAGGAGTACTGGCATGCGCAACGCCCCTGGCTCAATTTCATCAATAATTTTATCGAATTTGTTCAAGTCGGCTGCCGTGGCATCAAACACAAAATCTTTATCTGCATCTTTGAGCTTGACTTTAAACTCTTTCTTTGGATGGATGTATTGCGCCAAATACGGATCGTAATAATGCGATTTCATAAACTCAATCATCAAGGATTTAGAGAAATTTGAAAATTGATTACTGATACTCACGCCTCCAATTAAATACTTATGTTCTGGAAAGCGCAGCGTACTGTGCACAATTCCTTTCCAGAGTAAGAACAACGGCATGGGTTTTTGTTGGTAGCTTTTAATGATAAAGGCACGCCCTAACTCGATAGACTGACTCATCATGCTGTGGAGTTCCGGTTCAAAACGGAACAAATCTTGTAGATAAAATCCATCAATGCCTTTGGCTTCAAAAATTTCACTTCCTAAGCCCATTCGATATGCGCCCGCAAGGCACTTTGCTTCCGCATCCCACAAAAACATATGGTGGTAATACCTGTCAAAGACATCCAAGTCAATTGCCTTGTTGGTACCCTCTCCAATTTCTCTAAACGTGATTTCACGCAAGCGTCCAATTTCGTGTAATATATTTGGAACCTTAGCCGCAGGAGCCAAATACACTTCGTAATTTTTACTTGTTAAAAGGCGGTGGTCTTCGGCTTTTAAGGTCGCGACTTCGGCACACATGATATCTGTAGGGACTGGCGTCACAATTTTTTTTGGAGACTTGGTGACTTTTAAACTTGAGGAAATATTTGTTAATATTTTAGCCTTTTCAAATGAGTTTGAAAGCATATAGGTTTTACGTCTGACAAAGTCCGAAAAGGCCTCTAAAGTTCCGTGTTCTTTTTGATCTTTTACACTGATCGGTTTTCCGATTCTCACTCGAATTACGCGCTTCTTTTGGGTCAATAATTCAGAGGGGAGTTTGGCGGTTCTTAAGGAAGCGCTCAGTCTTGAGAGACGGTAAAACAAAGGACTGTTTTTTGCGTGAAAATAAATGGGTACAACAGGCACCTCGGCACGTTGAATGAGTTTCATCGCGGCAGGTTCCCAGGGTTTATCGACCACTAATTTTCCATCTTTATAAGTAGAAACTTCACCTGCTGGAAATATTCCTAAGGGGTGTCCGTTTTGTAAATGCAACAAAGAATTTTTAAATCCAGCAATACTTGATTTGGCATCTTTGTGATCTTCAAACGGATTCACGGGCATTATGTACGGGACCAAAGGTTCAATGCGGTGCAATAAGAAATTTGCTATAATTTTAAAATCACTGCGTTGTTCGAGCATTAATTTTAACAGCAAAATGCCATCTATTCCACCCAAGGGATGGTTGGAAACCGTGATATATGCGCCGTCTTTTGGGAGTCGTTTTAAATCTTCTTCGGGAATTTCAAATCGAATTTGAAAATCGGATAAAAGGCCGTTTAAAAATTCAACATCGCTTTTGTGTTTGTTCTTATTGTAGATTCTGTTGATCGTAGAAATCTTCAATACCTTCATTAAGATCCAGCCTAAAAAAGTACCGATAAATCCATAGGTATCAACTTTAATGGCTTTCGCAATTTCTTTGGGGGTTACGATACTCATATTTTGGGGGGTCTTATGCAAATTTAATCATTTTAGGATTAAATAGTTGCTTACTTGGTTATAATCTGTACGATCTCAGGAGTAATTTGCTTTAAAAGAATTTCTTTTTCTGCTTCCATATCGCTGATAGATTGGGAGTTATAATGTCTAATGGTGTATAGTTTAACGGCTTTATGCGACGACACTTTATACTTTGCTTTTAAATGTAATAATAAACGTTCCAAATTGTCATAGTTGTTTTCGATACAGACTGAAAAGCTAATCGCTGAGTTTTGAATCATGCTAACTTTCATCTTGTAGTCGTGTAGTAAACTAAAGATGTGGCTAATGTTATCTTCGACAATGTATGAGAAATCAAGTGATGAAAGTGAAATTAAAACTTGATTATTTTTTAAAATATAACAAGGAACTTTAGGGTTCAGAGTCAAATCTTTTCCAACAGTAGTCCCTTCATTTTTTGGGTTTAAAAAGGACTTGACATGCAAAGGAATTTCTTTGCGCTGTAGGGGTTGCAGTGTTTTTGGGTGAATTACAGACGCACCATAATAAGAAAGCTCAATGGCTTCTGTATAGGATATTTGATGCAATAACTCTGCATTCTCAAAATAGCGAGGATCGGCATTGAGAACTCCTGGGACGTCTTTCCAAATGGTCACGGTATGTGCGTTCAAACAATAAGCAAATACCGCTGCTGTATAATCGCTCCCTTCCCGTCCAAGCGTGGTTGTAAAGTTGTTAGAATCACTTCCTAAAAACCCTTGAGTGATGTTTAATTTTGAGGTATCTACATGGGTTGAAATCAACTCTTGCGTTTGGTTCCAATGTACTTTGGAATTTCTGTAGTAATCGTCTGTTTTTATAAACGTTCTTACATCCAACCAAGTATTTGTGATACCAATTTCGTTTAAATAATGACTGATAATTGTGGTGGAAATCAACTCTCCAAATCCAATAACTTGGTCATATACAAAGTTGTAGTTGGGCGATTTGTTGTGGTCAAAAAACTGAACAATCTCCTGAAATAACTGATCAACTGTTCCAAATACGGGGTGTTGTTCGTTCTCAAATAAATCGAGAAGAATGTTGTTGTGAAATTTTTTAACGTCTTGTAAGGAGCTTTGCAATTGGTGTTTGGCATCAAAATAATTTGCAATCACCGTTTCCATTGCATTGGTCGTTTTTCCCATGGCTGAAACCACAATGAGGGTATTGCTATAGCCAACAGTCGATAGGACGTGGGCTAAGTTTTTCACACCTTCGGCATCCTTTACAGATGCGCCTCCAAATTTAAATATCTGCATCAGTTTAGTTTTGAGATATAATTTTTTATTCCTTGAGCATCTAACTGGACTACATTCCAGTCGCGCATCACACGAGCGCCTTTGTTTTCGTAAAAATCAATGGCTGGCGTATTCCAATCAATGACTTCCCAACAGATGCGTTTGACGCCTTTTTCATTCCCATGAACAATCACTTGATCTAAGAGTGCCGATCCCACTCCGTGACCACGCACGCTTTCTGAAACAATCAAATCTTCTAAGTGTAATACCGTGCCTTTCCATGTCGAAAACCGGGTATATACCAAAGCGATGCCAATGACTCTTTGATCTGATTCTGCTACAAAACAATCAAATTCGGGATGTTCTCCAAATCCTTTGGTTATTAAGTCAGCTTCCGTAACTTCAACGGCATTTGGTTCTTTTTCAAAAATGGCGAGTTCTGTAATCAAGTCTAAAACTTGTTTCATATCGCTTGTTACTGCTTTTCTAATGTGATAGTTCATTGTTTGTATTTGGTGATTCAAAGATACTCAAAAGTGTTTTAAATTTATCTAATAAAATAGCAACGAAAACGTTATAGTTGTCTAAAAATTCAGATATTTGTAAAAATATTAGACTCGAATGTCCCAAAAACACCAAACTCTAGGCGAATTTATAATAGAACACCAATCCTCTTTCAAATACACTTCTGGCGAATTATCGCGACTGATCAACTCCATCCGACTGGCTGCAAAAGTGGTTAATTACGAGGTAAATAAAGCGGGTTTAGTCGATATTTTGGGGACTGCTGGCGATACCAATGTGCAAGGCGAGGACCAACAAAAATTGGATGTATATGCCAATGAAAAATTTATTCAAACGCTTGTCAATCGAAACATTGTGTGTGGTATTGCGAGTGAAGAGGAAGACAGTTTTATCGCGATTAATAGCAACGATCAAAATCATCAAAATAAATACATTGTATTGATGGACCCTTTAGATGGGTCGTCCAATATTGATGTGAATGTGTCCGTTGGGACTATTTTCTCTATTTACCGACGTGTGACGCCTGTAGGAACCCCTGTTCAAGAAGAGGATTTTTTACAAAAAGGAAGCGAACAAGTGGCAGCGGGTTATATTATCTATGGCACTTCTACCATGTTAGTCTATACCACCGGCGATGGGGTCAATGGTTTTACCCTTAACCCAGCAATCGGGACGTTTTATTTGTCGCATCCGCAAATGCAGTTTCCGGAGCATGGTACGATTTACTCGGTGAATGAAGGAAATTATATTCACTTTCCACAGGGCATTAAAAATTATCTTAAATATTGTCAAATGGAAGAAGGAGACCGTCCTTATACCTCGCGGTATATAGGATCGTTGGTGTCCGATTTTCATCGTAATATGATCAAAGGTGGGATTTATTTATACCCTACAAGTTCTAAAAATCCCAACGGAAAGTTACGCTTGCTTTACGAGTGTAATCCAATGGCGTTTATCGCTGAGCAAGCCAATGGCAAAGCCAGCGATGGGTTTTCAAGAATTATGGACATCACTCCAACAGAATTACACCAGCGGGTACCGTTCATTTGTGGCAGCAGTGCCATGGTGGACAAAGCCGAAGATTTTATGCGCGACTCCCAAAGTTCTTAAGTATTTAATTCTTAGATAGTCTAAAAGGAAGGTTGTAACTTTGTGGAAATTTAAAAGTAAATGCACAAAGCAGGTTTTGTTAATATCATCGGAAATCCCAACGTCGGAAAATCAACCTTGATGAATGCCTTTGTAGGCGAAAAATTATCTATCATCACATCGAAGGCACAAACAACGCGCCACCGAATTTTAGGGATTGTAAATGGCGATGACTTTCAGGTCATCCTTTCGGATACGCCAGGAATTATTAAGCCTGCCTATGAGCTGCAAAGTTCGATGATGGACTTTGTAAAGTCTGCTTTTGAGGATGCCGATATTTTGATTTATATGGTTGAAATTGGCGAAAGAGAGTTGAAAGACGAAGCGTTTTTCAATAGAATTACGGCCTCTAAGAAACCCGTTTTATTACTCTTAAATAAAATTGATACTTCTAACCAAGAACAATTGGAAGCCCAAGCACAACTCTGGCAACAGAAAGTTCCGAATGCAGAATTTATTGCGATTTCGGCATTGGAAGGTTTTAATGTAAAAAATGTGTTTGACCGTATTTTGGAGTTATTACCAGAATCGCCTGCGTATTATCCGAAAGATCAATTGACAGACAAACCCGAACGGTTTTTTGTGAATGAAAAAATCCGTGAAAAGATTTTGATCCATTACAAGAAAGAGATTCCTTATGCCGTGGAAGTGGATACTGAAGAGTTTTTTGAGGAAGAAGACATCATCCGAATGCGTTCTGTGATTATGGTAGAACGCGAAACACAAAAAGGGATTATCATTGGTCACAAGGGAATCGCTCTTAAACGCGTAGGCGTGGAGGCTCGAAAAGATTTAGAGAAATTTTTTGGCAAACAAGTGCACTTAGAGTTGTATGTGAAAGTGAATAAAAATTGGCGTTCCAACCAAAACCAACTGAAGCGTTTTGGGTATAATAATTCTTAAGGGTTGGTTTCGTGAATAGGTGAGTGGCGGATTATGTGAAGTAGGATATAACAAAGTAATTAATTACAAACGGTACTGGTATTTTTTTCAAGAGGGATAATTTAAGAGTGCGAATGTATAATTACGTATCGCATTTTTAAAAAAATAATTCCTTATTTAAGCCTTTTGTTTAGTTAAAAAAATATTTAAATTTAGTTTGATGAAAATCACAAGTTATGCTTTAGCTTGCACTAGTAACATTATTTTGCCATCGTAAACCTTCGTAAACCTAATGCCTTTTTATTTTTCCAGAACCATTTGTTTTATTGTTTACATTTTCGGGGTTGCCTTTATACACTATTGTTCCAGAGCCGTTGACGCGTGCTTTTAAAATTTCATTAGCAACCACCTTTGCCTGTCCGGATCCTGCAACTTTGACGTCAGTGTCATTAGAATCCAATTCCAAGCCCTTAAAACTTCCACTACCGATCACCTCAATTTTGAGCTTGGAGGTGGTCCCTGAGAGCTTCGCATTTCCAGAGCCTCCAATAGTAACTTCGGTGCTTTGTGAGGTCATTCCAGTTCCAACAAAATTTCCACTGCCTGTTAAATCCAACTTGAGGTTGCCATAATCACCAGAAAGCGAAATAGTTCCAGATCCTGTGATTTCTGTTTGAACTTTAGAGGCGTTCACGTCTAAAACAACATCCCCTGATCCGCTCAGAGATATTTTAAACGCATCGGATGTAATGGAGTCTTTTGTGTCCATATCCCCAGATCCTGTTAAGGTCACTTTAGAAATATCTTCAAAGGGTACGTTAATATTAAACCCTTCTTTAGTTTTTAAGTTAATATTGTCTTTTATTTTTATGATTAAGGTAGAATTCTCTACTTTAATATCGAGATAGGCGTGTAGATTGTCATCCGTTGTGACTGCGATGACCCCTTCTGTTCCTTTTATGAGATGGATATCTACAGAACCTACACTTTTGATGTGGTCGTAATCTTCAGTTGATACGGATTTTGTGGTGACATTTCCATTGCCTACAATTTTTTTACCGAACCAAGATTGTGCGTGTCCAATGGTTAAACTGAACATCATAATAAGTACTGCCGAGGTATTGATTGATTTTTTCATGAGATTTGGATTTTATTTAGAAACAATATATTCAAAGTTATCACAAGCATTATGCTTGAGTCAGTACCCCCATTACTGTAAAATAATCGCTTTCGTCAGCTTCTGTTAGTGGTGAAGATTGCGACTTGGGGGTCTAAATCTGAGTTCAATGTACGAACTTTTTAAATAGTTTCAAAATAGTACTCATAAAATCATTCAATTCGTGCATTTGTACGTGTCCTTTTTGTTTGCCGAGGCGTCCACTAATATATAGGGAAACCCACACAGCCACCATCAGAAACATCAAAAGTAGTGGAGCTATAAAAGGAGTTCCCAATGACCAGCTGGAATACGTCCAAACTCCAAAGCCCAAAAACAAACTACCCGTCACAAAATGAAAAAACATAAACAACGTCCAAACCGTGGGGCTGGGGCCAAATAAACCTTTGACCGTACAGGAGGTTTTGGTGGTTTCTAAAACTTCTAAATGGAGTTGGGGCGACCAAAAGTGTTGTTGTGCCACAGGAATTTTCAAAAACACATGGGCATCTAAGACGTTTATTTTGATAGCGTCCTGACTATTTTTCGCTGCTTCAAACGCTTCTAAAACTTGGTTTGGGCCAACGTTTAGTTCGAGTGTAAAGCGCGGTCTTAAGACAATTTTGTTACTAATTTGCATCATAACGGATTTTAGGGAATTCGAAAGATATTAATTTGTATTTATATATTTTTTAAACTTCCATAAAAAAGAGCTTACCAAAAGGATATTTCCTATTTTTGCAGCAATTTTATAAGCATATGAGCAATATTGTAGCGATAGTAGGACGTCCAAATGTTGGGAAATCCACCTTTTTTAATCGGTTGATCCAAAGGCGAGAAGCCATTGTAGATGCCGTAAGTGGTGTCACTCGTGACCGTCACTATGGTAAGAGTGATTGGAATGGGAAAGAATTTTCATTAATCGACACTGGCGGATACGTCCTTGGAAGTGACGATGTATTTGAAGCCGAAATCGACAAGCAAGTCGAGTTAGCCATTGAAGAAGCAGATGCCATTATTTTTATGGTCGATGTAGAATCAGGTGTAACCGGCATGGATGAAGATGTTGCAAAATTGCTTAGAAAAGTTAAAAAACCAGTTTTTTTAGTTATCAATAAGGTAGACAACGCCATGCGTGAGCAAGATGCAGTTGAATTTTATGCTTTAGGATTAGGAGAATTTTTCACCATTGCCAGTATCAATGGAAGTGGTACCGGCGATTTGCTGGATGCCTTAGTCAAAGCCTTGCCAGAAGTAGAAGAAGTAGAAGAAGTCACCTTACCACGTTTTGCAGTGGTAGGACGTCCCAATGCGGGCAAGTCCTCTTTTATCAATGCATTGATTGGCGAAGACCGTTACATTGTGACCGATATTGCTGGAACCACTCGTGATTCAATTGATACTAAATACAACCGATTTGGGTTTGAGTTTAACCTAGTCGATACGGCAGGAATTCGTCGAAAAGCGAAGGTGAAAGAAGATTTAGAATTTTATTCTGTCATGCGCTCCGTCCGTGCCATTGAACATGCGGATGTATGTCTATTGGTCTGTGATGCCCAACGTGGGTTTGATGGACAAGTTCAAAACATCTTTTGGCTCGCACAACGTAACCATAAAGGAATTGTAATTTTAGTGAATAAATGGGATTTGGTTGAGAAAGACACCAAAACCACCAAAGCATTTGAAACGCACATTCGAGAGCAAATACAACCTTTTACAGATGTACCCATTGTCTTTATATCAGCGCTTTCAAAACAGCGTATTTACAAAGCTATGGAAACCGCTTTGGAAGTCTATAAAAACCGTACCAAGCGTCTTAAAACAAGTGTGCTGAATGACGATTTACTTCCTATTATCGAAAACAATCCACCACCAGCATTGAAAGGTAAATTTGTAAAAATCAAATACATTATGCAGCTGCCAACTCCGCAGCCTCAATTTGCATTTTTCTGTAATTTACCACAATACGTAAAGGAACCTTACAAACGATTTTTAGAAAATAAACTAAGAGCTTTGTATGATTTTAAGGGCGTGCCCATTACAATTTATATGCGTAAAAAATAGGCTTACCAACCTCCTGAAGCGCCACCACCACCAAAACCGCCGCCGCCGAAGCCACCGCCAAAACCGCCACTTCCAAAGCTGCCGCCAGAACTAGAGCCGCTACCGAAACTCCCACGACCCAAACTACTCAGTAGAATGATGTCCAGAAGACTGGTTGTTCGATGGTTTCCACCTTTGTTGTTGCCGTTGTTTTTTTTAGATTTTGATAAGATAATTATAACGATAAAGAAGATGAAAATTAGAAACAAAATAGTTTCAAATTTAATTCCTTTTTGACGCACCTGAGGACTTGATTTAAATTCACCTGTTAAGACTTTAAAAACCTGTGAACTTCCAGCCTCTAAGCCGCCATAGTAATCGTTTTTCTTAAAAAAAGGAATGATAGATTCTTGAATGATTCGACTACACATTTTATCGGTCAGCAAATGCTCCACTCCGTAACCAGTGCTGATATTTATTTTTCGATCGTTTTTGGCTAATAAAATAAAAACGCCATTGTCTTTTTTCGCATCTCCAATACCCCATTCTTGCGCCCAATTGGTTGCCAGATAGTTGATGTATTCCCCATCAGTAGAATTTATAATCGCCACTACAATTTGAGTCGATGTGCTGTCGGAATAACGAATGAGTTTTTGCTCTAAACTAGAAGCTTCTTGCGCGCTTAAAAGGTTGCTATAATCATATACACTCGTTTGAAGCGTAGGTTTCGCGGGAATGTTATATTGTGCATTTGCTAGGACTGAGATAAACATCAGTACCACCACTACTACTAGCGACCTGTTATTTTGAAAACGTATGTTCATAAATCTGCTCCTTTTGAAATTGAATCCGATAATTCATTGGTATCGTTTGATTTCCAAGGAAAGTAAACTTCAAGCGCTTTACTCGCCGTCTGAATTCCTTGTACAATTCCCTCTTTAAATTGACCGTCTTTAAATAAATTGCCCATCACGTCTCGGGTATCATCCCAAAACGTTGAATTTACTTTTGTATCGATGCCTTTATCTCCATAAATTCCAAATTGATGATTCGCAACCGCAATGTAAATAAGAACCCCATTTTGAAGTTTGGTGCGGTCCATTTTTAAATGATGAAACACCTCTTTGGCACGTTCTTCAATAGATAAAGAAGTACTGTTTTCGATGTGCACACGAATCTCACCAGACGTATTTTGTTCTGCTTGGCGAATGGCTTCGACAATTTGGTTTTCTGCCTCAGCACTTAAGAAATTTTCTAGAGCAGCCATTAGTTAAAATCGAAATCAATATCTGGTGCGTTTTCAGAACCCGCATTCGCTTTGTATCGTGCCATTTCATCAAATCCAAACCACCCGGCTAAGACGGAGTTGGGGAATTTTTTAGTGAAAATATCATAGGTGTTTACAGATTCGTTAAATCGATCTCTGGCCACATTAATTCTGTTTTCCGTCCCTTCCAATTGATTTTGTAAGTCTAAAAAGTTTTGATTCGCTTTCAATTCTGGATAGCGTTCTACAGTCACCAAAAGCTTAGACAACGCACCACTAAGTCCGCTTTGCGCTTGCTGAAAGGCTGCTAAATTTTCGGGTGTAATGTTTGTTGGATCAATGGTAACAGAAGTAGCTTTGGCACGTGCTTCGATAACTTCTGTAAGCGTATTTCTTTCAAAATCGGCAGCTCCTTGAACTGTTTTAACAAGGTTTCCAATCAAATCGTTTCGTCGTTGGTAAGAGCTTTCAACATTGGACCAAGTCGTTTTTGCATTTGCTTCATATTCTACGGCCGTATTATTGAACCCAACCGCCCGGTTATAAATTCCATAGACGATTAAAGCAATAATTATTAAAGGGATGAGCCATTTTTTCATAATAAGTAGATTTTAAAGTTGATTTTTGATTTTTAGTAATTCATTTTTTACCCCTTCTAATTTTGAAATAATCTCAAAATTATCAAGTGATTTTTGATCTTGTTCTTTTAAATACGTTTTAGCTCCTTCAAGTGTGTAGCCGCGTTCTTTTACCAAATTGAAAATTAATTTCAAATTCTGAACATCCTCTGGCGTAAACCGACGGTTGCCTTTGGCATTCTTTTTGGGTTTAAGAGCCTCAAACTCTTTATCCCAAAACCGAATCAAAGAGGCATTCACGTCAAATGCTTTCGCAATTTCTCCAATACTATAATAACGTTTTGTAGGAAGGTCTAAATGCATTAATCTAAAGATTGATTTTCAAGCGATGCAATGGCCAGTAAGGTATTAAATTCTTCTGGACTCAGATTGCCATAATAAAAATTAACAGGATTGATTCGTTTCTTATCCTTAAAAACCTCGTAATGCAAGTGCGGAGCTTGAGAGCGTCCCGTACTTCCCACATAGCCAATCAGGTCGCCTCGTTTTACTTTCTGACCTCTTTTGACGTTATATTTATAAAGGTGTGCATACAAACTGAGATATCCATAGCCATGGTCAATTCGGATGTGACGTCCATAGCCAGAAGAGCGGCCGTCTGCACGTTTAATCACACCATCACCTGTAGCATAAATAGGCGTCCCTCGTGGGGCCGTAAAATCCATTCCATAATGAAATTTACGCACCTTTGTAAACGGATCACTTCGATACCCATAACCAGAAGCCATACGAGTCAAATCTTCATTTTTGATGGGTTGGATGGCAGGAATTTTAGCCAAAAAACTTTCTTTATCTTTTGCCAGCTCTGTAATCTCATCCAGCGATTTAGACTGAACGATAATGCGTTTTTGAAGAATGTCAATACGTTTGTTGGCATCGATGATTAACTCCGAATTATTGAAACCTTCGTATTTTTTGTAGCGGTTGACGCCACCCAGTCCTTGTTTGCGTTGGGCATCCGGAATAGGATTGGCCTCAAAATAAAGACGGTAAATGGCGTTATCTCTATCTTCGATATTTGTTAAAACAGCTTCCACTTCTTCCATTTTTTTATTGAGAAGATTGTAGTGAAAATCCAGATTTTTCAATTCTCTGTTGAGGGCTTTTTCTCTCGGAGATTCAAAATATTGAGCCCCAACTAAAACGAATAAAAAACCAACAATGCTAGCCGCCAATAAGAACACTATTGAGTGCTTAAAAGTCGTTCTTTTTTTCCGAATTATCTGACGATACGTAAGCGTTTCGGGATCGTAATAATATTTTACATTAGACATTGCCTAAAAAGTTCTATTTTTGTT
>CAWVRW010000025.1:0-31494 GCA_963933105.1 uncultured Formosa sp. | reverse complement strand
TTTGTCCAAGATCTTTTGTTCCTCCAGTATGTTTTGCAGAGTTAGCACCTCCGTGGAATTCTACTGTTTCTTGTTCTGTGTTCTCTATTTTCGTAAAACTTGTTGGAGTGTTTGCGTCGTCCCAAGATTCAAAATCGCCGTTCAGCATTATTTCTTGCCCAAAAGACAGGGTCGAAATTGTAAGCGCTAATAATAAAATGTAAATTTTTTTCATAATTAAAAATTTTTTTGGTTAAATTTTGTTCATTCAAATATATGAAAGATTAAACAATTTTTAAATTAGTTTTTAATTACTTGTTAAGTAACTGTCAACAATTTATGAGATTCTCGGTTCATTATATTAACATTACCATGTTGTTACTAAACTGTTATTAAATTTATATGTTTCGCTACGGAATGTAATTTTCCTATCTTTATAAAAAATTATGACACATTAAATAAATGAGTAACGCGTCCATAAAAATCCTGTTGGTTGACGATGAACCAGATATCTTAGAGATTTTAAGTTATAACTTATCGGCGGAAGGCTATACGATTTCAACAGCTTCCAATGGCGTCGAAGCCGTGAAAAAAGCTAAAAAACACCAACCGCATCTCATTATTATGGATGTGATGATGCCCGAAATGGATGGCATCGAAGCTTGTGAAAAAATCCGAACCCTTCCCGAACTAAAAAATACCATTATCACTTTTTTAACAGCCCGTGGCGAAGATTATTCCCAAGTCGCAGGATTTGAGGCAGGTGCCGATGATTACATCACAAAGCCCATCAAACCAAAAGTGTTAGTCAGTAAAATCAAATCGTTACTTAGACGTCTGAACGATGCCTCCACCGAAGTAAATTCAGAAGTGATGAGCATAGGTGATTTAACCATCGATAGAGAAGCTTATAAAATTATATCCAAAGGCGTCGAAATTGTGTTGCCACGAAAAGAATTTGAATTGTTGTCTTTGTTAGCATCCAAACCTGGAAAGGTGTTTAAGAGAGATGAAATCCTCGATAAAGTATGGGGTAATGAAGTCGTTGTTGGTGGTCGAACCATTGACGTACACATTCGAAAACTGCGCGAAAAAATTGGCGATGACTCTTTTAAAACAATCAAAGGCGTAGGGTATAAGTTTCAATCTTGATGGACACTAAAATTAAAAACTCTCATAAATTCTCGATACTGACAGCGTTGTTTATAACGTTTACACAAACGCTCTTATTGGGTGTCTTTTTGTTTAGCTTCTCTCATGTAGAAGTCTCGTTTCTTTTGTTCTGGTTCCTCTGTTCGTTTATGCTGACCTATTTAATCCTTCATTTACGACTTGAAACCTATGTCTTTAATAGTATCAAAAACATCTACAGAGATCTAACACTTTTAGATGCAGCTTCTTTTAATACCAGTCCAATCACCACCGATATGGAAAGCTTGTCTAAAGAAATTGACACCTATGCCAAAAACAAAAAATTAGAATTAGAGGCTTTAAAAATTCGTGAAGAATACCGAAAAGAATTTATAGGCAATGTATCTCACGAACTGAAAACACCGCTTTTTACAGTGCAGGGCTACATCTCAACACTCATTGATGGCGCTGCCGACGATCCACAAATTAGAGATAAATATCTCAAACGTGCCGATAAGGGTGTCGACCGATTGATCTATATTGTGAAGGATTTAGACATGATTACCAAACTCGAAGTGGGCGATGCGAACCTCACTCTTGAAACGTTTAACATTATAGAATGCATTACCAATGTATTTGATTTGCTCGAAATTAAAGCAGAGAAAAAAAACATCTCCTTATTATTAGATAAAGACTATCCAACTCCTATTATGGTTTCGGCCGATCGTCAACGCATCCAACAAGTACTGACCAATTTGGTGGTCAACTCTATTAAATATGGTCATCAAAATGGCACCACCGAAATTAGTGTAGAAAACTTAAATTCTGATAAGCTCATTGTTCGAGTCACTGATAATGGCGAAGGCGTAGAAAGCAGTCATTTGACGCGGTTGTTTGAGCGTTTTTATCGCGTCGATAAAAGTGGTTCTCGAGAAGAAGGCGGTTCTGGTCTTGGCTTGTCCATCGTCAAACACATCATCGAAGCCCATGAGGAAAAGATCTATGTGGAGAGTAAATTCGGGATAGGAAGTGAATTCTCTTTTACACTTCAAAAACAAAACGAGTAATCCAGATATCTTTCCGTATTTTTGCCAAAAATGAACACAAGTGGGCAGTAAAAATAAACTCAAAAGATTCAATGAAAACGATACATTTCACAATGTATTTCAACCCAAACGCGAAGATTTAGTTGATGCCGTGTATCCGCTAAAGGGACAATGGAATCAACAGTTTTTCAAAAATAACAATCCGTTGGTCTTAGAACTCGGATGTGGAAAAGGCGAATATACCGTGGGCCTAGCCGAGCGGTATCCAAATAAAAATTTTATTGGAATTGATATTAAAGGCGCCCGATTTTGGAGAGGCGCCAAAACAGCTATTGAAAACGAACTTCCAAATGTGGCTTTTATTCGTGCCCAAATAGAATTGGTAGAACAACTTTTTGCGACAAATGAGGTCGATGAAATCTGGATTACATTTCCAGATCCTCAAATAAAATACAAGCGTACCAAACACAGAATGACCAACGATGCGTTTTTGAAACGTTATAAAAATATCCTAAACGCTGACGGCATTATGCACCTAAAAACGGATAGCGAATTTATGCACGGCTATACGTTAGGGCTTTTGCACGGACAAGGACATGAGGTGCAATATGCCAACCACGATGTGTACCGCCAAGAAGGCAGCCCCGAAGAAGTGACTGCCATTCAAACCTTTTACGAAAACCAGTATTTAGCCACTCAAAAAGCAATTACGTATATTAGATTTAAAATCAATTAAATTTTGGATATATCTATTGTATTTCTTTTGGGTCTTTCGTTCGCTTTTATTGGCGTCATTCCACCTGGAATGCTCAATATGTCGGCGGCCAAAATCAGCCTAAAAGAAGGACACGTCCGAGGCTTTGTGTTTTCAATTGGTGTTTGTGTCATTGTAGGTGTTCAAACCTATTTAGCATTGATATTTGCCAAATACCTGAACCAACACCCCGATGTGATAGATGTTTTAAAACGGGTCGCATTGGTTCTTTTTATTTTAGTATCCATCTACTTTTTTCTCCTAGCCAAAAGCAATGCAACTCCCCAAGAAGTAGATACTTTTAAAAGCAAAAAAAGTCGTTTTTTTCAAGGCCTATTGATGTCTGCCTTAAATGTATTTCCGATTCCCTATCAAGCGTATATCGTCACAACATTGTTGTCGTATCAATTACTTTCATTGGACAACCTCTCTATAGGAAGCTACATCGCAGGCGCAACTTCAGGAACCTTTATCGCCCTTTATATTTACATATTGTTTTTTGATAAAATTAAAAATTCAAAAATCACATCGCCCAAGCGAATGAATTATAGTATCGGAATTATTACTGCGATTGTATCGGTATCGACCTTAATAAGTATCCTAAAGACCCCTTAGTTTATATGGCCACAGAACCTCATTTTTTTGATAAATGCTACGAGGTAGCGCGCCAAATCCCTTATGGTCGCGTCACCAGTTACGGAGCCATTGCCACCTATTTGGGAGCTGCCCGCAGTGCCCGCATGGTTGGTTATGCCATGACGGCTTCTCACGGGAAAGATGTCCCCGCACATCGAGTGGTGAATCGGAAAGGTCTATTGACAGGAAAACACCATTTTGAGGGTACTAACCTGATGCAGCAACTATTAGAAAATGAAGGCTTACAGGTTATAGAGAATCAAATTCAAGAATTTGAAACTGTGTTTTGGGATCCTGCAAAAGAACTCTAGTTTTATAGTCTATCATTTCCTAAAATCCACTTCTATTTTCAAACATTTCACTGTATATTTGTACTTTAGAATCCATCTAAATTAGAAACTTTGAAATTTAACAAACAAGACATTGAGCAAGCGCTCAAAACGATCACAGTTCCAGGCGAAGGTCAAAACATGATCGAAAGCAAAGCTGTCAAAAATATAATGGTTTTTGCAGATGAGGTCATTGTGGACATCACTATTTCCAATCCAAGTTTGCAAGCCAAAAAACGAACGGAAGTTGACATCCTCAAAACCATTCATGAGTTGGTCTATGCCAAAGCTAAAATTCAAGTGAATGTAAAAGTGGAAGCAGCAACGCAACCAAAAAATGAAATCAAAGGGAAGACCATCCCTGGAATTCAGAATATAGTCGCTGTTGCTTCTGGAAAAGGAGGCGTTGGTAAATCGACCGTCACTTCTAACCTTGCAGTGACGCTTTCCAAAATGGGATTCAAAGTAGGGATTTTAGATGCCGATATTTATGGGCCATCCATTCCTATTATGTTTGATGTCCAAAACGAAAAACCCTTAGCGGTGAACGTTGATGGAAAGTCTAAGATGAAGCCCGTTGAAAGTTACGGCGTTAAAATTTTATCCATAGGATTTTTCACAAAGCCCGATCAAGCGGTTGTGTGGAGAGGACCGATGGCTTCCAAAGCATTGAATCAAATGATTTTTGATGCAGCTTGGGGAGAATTGGATTTTCTTCTTATTGATTTACCTCCGGGAACAGGAGACATCCATTTGAGCATCATGCAGTCCCTACCAATCACAGGAGCGGTGGTGGTAAGTACTCCACAAACGGTGGCACTTGCCGATGCCAAAAAAGGCGTTGCCATGTTTCAACAAGAAAGTATCAATGTGCCCGTTTTAGGAATCATTGAAAATATGGCATACTTCACACCAGAAGAATTGCCAGATAATAAATATTTTTTATTCGGAAAAGAAGGTGCGAAGCATTTGGCCGAAGATTTAAAGATTCCATTTTTAGGAGAGATTCCTTTGGTTCAGAGTGTGAGGGAAGCAGGAGATTTAGGCCGACCAGCCGCCATGCAAGAAAACACTCCTATTGAAGCAGCCTTCAATACAATCACTCAAAATGTAGCGCAAGAAGTAGTGCGTAGAAATACGGCATTGCCTCCTACAGATGCAATTAAAATAACCACGATGGCAGGCTGTTCTGCGGTCAAAAAATAAAGGCTATGAGTTCAGAAGAAATTAGACTAAACGTTGTAAAAGCTTTAGATGAAATTCGTCCATATCTTGAAAATGATGGCGGTAATATCAATCTAATTGCTATAGAAAATGACGAAGTGGTCAAAGTGCAGTTAGTCGGTGCCTGTTCTTCTTGCAGTGTCAATCAAATGACCCTCAAGTCTGGTGTTGAAATGACCATTAAAAAATATGCACCACAGATTCAGTCGGTCATAAATATTGAAGATTAAAAAATGATTGAAACGGATATTTTAATTATAGGTGCAGGCCCTACTGGGTTGTTTACAGTGTTTGAAGCAGGACTTCTCAAAATGAAGTGTCATTTAATTGATGCCTTACCACAAGCTGGCGGACAGTGTTCTGAAATTTATCCAAAAAAACCGATATACGACATTCCAGCATATCCCGAAATTCTAGCAGGCGATCTCACGGATAAACTGTTGGAGCAATGCAAACAATTTGAACCCGGTTTTACGTTGGGCGAACGCGCTGAAACCATCGAAAAACAAGCGGACGGATCGTTTGTTGTTACCACTAATAAAGGGACGCAACACAAAGCTCCCGTCGTTGCGATAGCAGGAGGACTTGGCAGTTTTGAACCGCGTAAACCTAAGCTTGATAACATAGAGTTTTATGAAGATAAAGGGGTCGCTTATATGATCAAAGACCCTGAAGTCTATCGAAATAAAAAAGTAGTCATTTCGGGTGGAGGCGACTCTGCTTTGGATTGGAGTATTTTTTTAAGTGATGTTGCAAGTGAAGTCACTTTAATTCACCGACGGAATGAGTTCCGAGGAGCTTTAGATTCGGTTGATAAAGTTCAGGAATTAAAAAATTCTGGAAAGATTAATATGATTACCCCAGCAGAAGTGACTGCACTTTTGGGAGAAAATCATCTCGAAGCAATCGAAGTGACCAAGTCTGGAGAAGCGCCTGTCCGAATAGAAACGGATAGTTTTATTCCCTTATTTGGATTGTCTCCAAAATTAGGGCCTATTGGCGATTGGGGTCTGGAAATTGAAAAAAATGCAATCAAGGTAAATAATGCCCTTGATTATCAAACAAATATACCGGGTGTTTTTGCTATAGGAGATGTCAATACCTACCCCGGAAAACTAAAACTTATTCTTTGTGGATTCCATGAAGCTACCCTCATGTGTCAGGCAGCTTACCAGATTATAAACCCTGGAAAGCGCTATGTTTTAAAATACACCACTGTAAGTGGAATTGATGGTTTTGATGGGACGCGTAAAGAAGCCCCCAAAGCCGTTGTAAAATCTATCAATTAATGGAGCAAGATGTCAATATAAAAATCACCGACCGTGATGGACAATTACATGAAATAGCGGCTCCAGTAGATATGGCTTTGAACTTGATGGAAGTGGTTCGATTGTACGAACTAGCTCCTGAAGGTACTATTGGAATTTGTGGAGGTATGGCGATGTGCGCCTCTTGCCAATGTTATGTTTTAACCGAGCATCCTCTTCGTGAAATGCAAGATGAAGAAGAAGCGATGCTAAGTGAAGCTTTTAATGTCAAACCCAACAGCCGTTTGGGATGCCAGATTCAAATCACTCCAGAAATGGAAGGTCTTGAAATTGAATTAGCCCCCGAGGATTAATCCTCGTTTTTCAATAAAAATTTATTCTAAAATATCCAATGCCAAGGACAAAATCCGCTCTACGAATTTGGTATAGGCAAGTGCTGAGGGATGTAGGTTATCTGAAGCCACCAATGCTGGATTCGTCAACCCTTCCTGCGTAATATCTGTAATGTAGACATATTTTAAGCTGTTATCAGCGCAATAGGTTTGTGCAAATGTATTGTACAATTCGAGTTGAGTGCTAATGTTTAGGGCGTTGCTGCCTTGACCAAATGGGGTATATGCATAATCTGGTATCGACACCACAATTAATTTTGAAGCATCGCCTCCAACGAGTGAAATGGCGGTAGTCACAAGTTCTATAAATTCAATTTCGTAAAGTTCAAACGGTTTGTTTTGATATTGATTATTGACACCTATTAAAAGCGTGACCAAATCAAAATCAGTTGGAGGTGCAGCTGTAGAAATGGCACTTTTTAGGTTGGTGGTGGTCCAACCTGTTTGTGCAATGATTTCAAGATTAAAAGTATCAAGTTCTGTAAAGCGTGCTTGTAAACTGTCTTTTAACTGTGCTGGAAACCGACAGTTTTCACAGACACTTTGCCCAATGGTATAGCTATCGCCTAGCGCAATGAGTTTGAAATTTTGGGGATCTGTTGGAGTTTGAATTTCTGGGTCAGAACTCTCAGCAGGGGTGGGGGAGTCCGTACATGAATTACATCCTAAAAACGCAAGTCCTACTGTCAGTGTGAGTACAACTGTTTTTAGACGCATATTTATAAAAATAAATTTATTTAAATGCATTCAAACCTGTGATGTCAAATCCTGTAATTAATAAATGGATGTCATGTGTTCCTTCGTAAGTGATCACACTTTCTAGGTTCATAGAATGACGCATAATGCTGTATTCGCCACTAATGCCCATGCCGCCTAACATCTGTCGGGCTTCGCGTGCAATTTTTATAGCCATGTCCACATTGTTTCGTTTGGCCATCGAGATTTGTGCGGTCGTCGCGCGGTCTTCATTTCTCAAGACACCCAAACGCCATGTTAACAATTGTGCTTTGGTAATTTCGGTAATCATCTCCGAAAGTTTCTTTTGTTGCAACTGAAATTGTCCAATTGGTTTGCCAAATTGGATGCGTTCTTTGCTATATCTTAGAGCGGTATCGTAACAATCCATTGCGGCACCAATAGCACCCCAAGCGATTCCGTAACGCGCTGAATCCAAGCAACCGAGTGGTGCTCCGAGTCCAGATTTATTAGGTAATAAGTTCTCTTTTGGAATTTTAACATTATCAAAAATAAGCTCTCCTGTTGAGCTTGCACGTAAGGACCATTTGTTGTGCGTTTCTGGGGTTGTAAATCCTTCCATACCACGTTCAACGATCAGTCCGTGAATACGGCCTTCTTCATTTTTTGCCCAGACAACTGCGACGTTCGCAATTGGAGAATTGGAGATCCACATCTTTGCACCATTTAAAAGATAATGGTCGCCCATATCTTTAAAATTAGTGGTCATTCCGCCAGGGTTACTTCCGTGATCGGGTTCCGTCAATCCAAAACAACCAATCCACTCGCCACTTGCAAGTTTTGGTAAATACTTTTGACGTTGTTCTTCATTTCCATATTTCCAGATAGGATACATCACTAAGGACGATTGCACGGATGCGGTACTTCGTACACCAGAATCACCACGTTCAATTTCTTGCATGATCAATCCATAAGAAATTTGATCCAAACCTGCACCACCATATTCTGTGGGGATGTAAGGTCCAAAGGCACCAATTTCTGCTAAACCTCCAATAATCTGAGTTGGAAATTCTGCGCGTTGCGCATACTCTTCTATAATAGGAGAGACATCTCTTTTGACCCAGTCACGAGCTGCACTTCTTACGAGTTTGTGCTCTTCAGATAATAAATCATCTATATTGTAATAATCGGGTGCTTCAAATAAATCTGCTTTCATCGGTACTTTTTGTTTTTAATTCAATTTTAGATATTCAAAAATGAGAATTAGATAATGTTTGTACAAAAATACTTATTCCACGTCAAAACTCTACAATTTTAAATAAAAATCTTTAGTGAGATTGGTATATTCTTTTGTGTACTGATGACGGGCGATTTCAATAGTGAGTTCCTGCGTTTCGATGGTCTGTTTTTCAAACGTAAAACAAATTAAACTTCGCTTTACAGGGCTTGATTCTTGCCCTCTGACTTGTAAGATGCGAGAGGGGTATAAACCTTCTTTTACTGCCAACTCAATAAACGAATTTTCTTCACTAAAAGGAATCACCACATTGAACTGTCCCGTAGAGGATAGTAATTTAGAGACAGATTTTAGAAGTTCAGTAAAAGGCATGGCATCTTCAAAGCGTGCCTTGTTGCGCTCCTCATTTTCTGTTTTAAAGGTGTCTGTGTAGAAAGGTGGATTTGAAATAATCAAGTCATATTGATCTTCGATTTCTTCTGTAAATTCATCCAGTGATGCATGGTAACAAAACAAACGGTCGCCCCAATCGGAGGCTTCAAAATTTCCAACACATTGCTCGTAGGCGGCATCGTCAATTTCGATTGCGTCGATAAGTTCAGCTCCACTTCGTTGTGCGAGCATCAATGCTAAAACGCCAGTACCAGCACCAATATCTAAGATGGAATTGTGCTGTGAGTCCAAATCTGTCCACGCACCTAGTAAGACGGCATCTGTCCCAATTTTCATCGCACAATGTTCTTGTGAAACGCTGAACTGTTTGAACCGAAAGGGTTTCGACATTATTCTAAGTATAATTCAATCAAACCGGGAGGGGTGTTGACTGTAATCGTTTTGGCTTCGCGGTCTAGATTTTTAATAAAATCATCGTTCATAGGAATCAAGATTTCAATTCCATTGCGGTCGACTTCAAACAAGGCTTGAGAGGTGGAGTCGTTCACTCCTTTGACGGTGCCTACGTTGCCAAAATTCTCATCGTTCAATTGATAGCCAATAATTTCATGAAAATAAAACTTCGTGCCGTCGAGCTTTGGTAGTAAGTCTAAAGGCAAGTAAAGATCGCATTTCATTAAGGCATCGGCGTCGGCTTCGTTGGTGACGTCGTCAAACTTGAGTCGGAGTAAATCCGATTTATGCAGTTTCGATCTTTCAATAAAAAAAGGAATCAAAGTGTCATTCACTTCGATAAAAATGGCATCTAAGTTTTCGTAAATACTGGGTTGATCAGTGTCTAGTTTTGCAAGGAGTTCTCCTTTGAAACTATACTTTTTCACGATTTTCCCTAAATAAAAACAGTCTTCTTTTGTCATGATTTAATGCATAAAAAAAACCTGACAAAAATTGCCAGGTTTTAAAGGTATAAAAAAAAATATTTTTTTATTTTTCTTCAGTAGCTGGTGCTTCTGGAGTCGCCTCTTCAGTAGCAGGAGCTTCTTCAGCAGCAGCCTCAACAGGTGCAGCTTCTTCGGCAACAACTTCTGGTGCAGCTTCTTCAACAATAGGAGCAGCTTCTTCAATTACTTCTTCTACAACAGGTGCAGCAGCAGCAATTCGTGCTTCATTGGTTGCTTTTTCAGCTTCAAATATTTTAGTAATTTCAGCGTCTTTAGCTTTTTCTAAGTCACTTTTCTTAGCATCTACTTTAGATGTTTTATCATCTACCCAAGCTTGAAATTTAGCTTCTGCTTGCTCTTCAGTTAAAGCGCCTTTACGAACACCACCAACAAGGTGATTTTTCAACATGACACCTCTGTAAGATAAAATTGATTTAGCAGTATCTGTAGGTTGTGCTCCATTTTGAAGCCATTTTACAGTTCCGTCAATATCAAGATCAATTTGTGCAGGGTTGAAGTTTGGATTGTAAGTTCCTAATTTCTCAAGGTATTTACCATCTCTTTTTGAACGTGCATCAGCTGCTACGATCCAGTAAAAAGGTTTTCCTTTTTTACCGTGTCTTTGTAATCTAATTTTTACTGGCATAATAATTAATTTGTGAGGTTCTCGACCTCGGTTATTAATGAGAGCGCAAATATACTATATTTTTACTTTCTACAAACTTTTGTTTATTTTTTTTATACTTTTGAATCCAGATATAAAAGTGGCCGATAATTAGTGAATTACGTCCCTTTCTAAAAAAGAACCTTTGTTATGAAAAAATTTCTCACATCCCTGCTTATCCTATTGACTCTTTTTAGCTGTCAAGATAATATACAATCGAGTTTGCCTGCTTTACAGGGTTTGAAAAATGGTGATTTTGCATGGCGATCATCCATGTCAACTGTGGTGGTAGATGCGACGGGCACTCTAATATTTACAGGAACGGACGGGTATGGAACCATGACGCTTCAAATCCCTACTGTGGCTTTAGGAACGTTTCCTTTAGGGGAAGATGCCACGGCTTTAGTGACGTATTCTGAAGATGAATTTTCATATTCCACCAACAACAACGGGAATGATAGCATCGTGTATGTGAGTGATGGTGTGATTACGATTGACGAACTAAATACGGTTACAGGAACCGTTACAGGTACTTTTTATTTTAATGCGTACACTGACAACGGCGAACGTGTGATGAATTTCTCAGAAGGGGTAATTTATAAATTACCTGTTACGGAAGGATCGCTTTAGGAGGTGATTTTAAAATAGATTTGTAAATTTAGAGGTTAAGTTTTTATAGCATCGCTGCCGCACATTTTATAACATGTACCAAAAACATGAAATAGTGTACACATATTGTAAACGTGGGATTTTTTGTCGCATTAAGTTCCAAGATGTGTAATGTTTTTTATGCCCGCTAAGTCAGGAAGTCGAAGATTTCAAGAAGTCAAACTTTGCAGGAGCAGGTATCACACGAATTGATTCGTGCGACAGTGGGGAATCTTGGCTTTTGAGTTGGCATCTTAAAAATCAATTTCTAATAGTTGTCCTTTTTCTTTTAACCATTTCTTTGCCTTTTCATAGTTTGGCACTTGTATAGATACAATATTCCAGAATTCTGGCGTATGATTCTGTTCTATCAAATGAGCCAATTCGTGAGCAACTAAATATTCCAAAACATACATTGGAGCTTTAATAATTCTCCAATTAAATAGAATATTGTTTTTTGGAGTACAAGAAGCCCATCTGTATTTCATTTCAGATGTTTTACACGCATTGTATTTAACTCCCAAATTAGCTGCATACTTTTTTGCTAATGGTTCTATTTTCTCTAATGCTTTTGCTAAATACCATTCTTTAAACAATTGATTAGCATTTTTTTGATTTGATTTTGAGATTGAAAAACTCTGATTAAATCTTATTCCTTCAAAATCTTCTTCAACAACTAAAAGCTGATAATTTCTGCCTAAATAAAGTAGTCCTTCACCTGATATAAATTCCTTCGCCTTAAAATCAACAGGGTACTTTTGAGTGTGATTAATTTTATCTTTAATCCAGTTTCTCTTAGACTGAACTATTTCATCAATTCGTTCTAAGGATAGATTTTCTGGAGCACGAACAATTATAGACCTATCTCTTTCTACAGAGATATTTAAAGTTTTACGTTTGCTATATTGTATTTTGTAAACCAGCTTCATTAAATGTCTTCTATTATTCTAAAATGATTTGTTTTAGAAATCTCCATAATCCTTGAAATCAATTCTTTCCTTTTAATAATAATATTAGAAGTTTTACTGAATTGAGGGGATAACAATAGTTTTTGAATTTCAGCTTTTAATTTTGCTTGTGCTGGAGGACTATCCCAAAACCCTGTAAGTTTTAATTCGTTTGAAACAAGGTTGAAAATATGCTGTGTCAAATTAACATTTTGTGCTATTTCATCTTCTGTCAACTCTCTATTGTCAAATAGTTCAGCTTTGAATATCCTGAAAAAGGGCATTTGTTTTTTTCGGTCTAAACCAAATGTTTCTTCTTTTTCTCTGTTTTTTATTTTCTCTCTCAGCTTTTCAAGTTCCTCATAGATACCTTTCCAGTTTCCTTTGAAATTTTCGAGAATTTCTTGTAACGCCTGAGCGAAAGAAGCAAATAATTCAGGGTCTTCATCAAGGTTTATATCTATGTAATGTCGAATAGCGTGTTCTACTTCTGCGGCTTTGGTTTTAGTTCGCTTTTTAGTATTTACACCTTTCTGAAAATCATCTGCAATAATTGAAATTGGAGCTACAGTTTGTTCAACTCCTTTAGAAGTTAAAAATTCGTCTGCAATTCCTCTTAGTTTTGGAGGAATACCCTTCATACTAAATCGGTCGTCTCTAAAATGTTTGTTCGCAAGAACATTGATTTCTGTAAATGATTTCCAATCTTGAAAGAAGTCCAACGCTTCTTTTCTTGGTAAAACATTATTGAAACAAGTGGTTAAAGCTTTGTAGAGTTTAATGTATTCAAATCGAATGTCTTCATCATAAAAGACATCAAAGAAAGCATCAATGTCTGTTAAGTCATCTAAGCCTTGTTCTTTTAAATAATCCCAAACTGCTTTGTGAGCCTTAATTAAATCGTTTAATTCTTCTTGGTCATTCGACAAACAAGCTAAAGTTTCTTCTAACTCTTTCTCTGCGTATGTATCTAAAGCTCTTTTAAGATGATGACCAACACCAACATAATCTACAACGAAACCTTTATTCTTGCCTTCTGGCCCAATACGATTAACTCTCGCAATGGCTTGTAAAAGGTTATGAGCAACAATTACCCTGTCTAAATACATTACTTGCTCTACTGGGGCATCAAATCCAGTTAAAAGCTTATTGTTGACGATTATAATACCAACGTTACCATTTACTGAACTATCTTCTTCATCAGCTTTACCGAATGGAAGCTTGAAACGTTTGATACTTTTTTTGTGATATTGACTATTGGTAAAAGCTTTTATATGCGGCTCATCATTATGGCTGCCAGAAATAACAACAGCGGTTTCCAGTTTTTTGAGTATTTCAATATCAATTTGAAGTGGATTATCTTTTTCTAACTCAGCAATCTTTTCTTTTAAAGCTTCATCAGTTGCCACTTTATATCGAACAGCAGCTTCTCTGGAATTTGCTACAATCTGTGCTTTGAATTTATTGGAATAGATATTTTCCACATAGTGGGAAACCATATTCTTAGCTTTCGATTGAATGGTATTGATATTGTCTAAATAAGCATCACGAGAGCCAAAACCTAAAATTTGTAATCGTTCGGTTAATTGATAATCACTAAAGACGTCAGCAAACTTTTTATCCATTCCATCTTTATCAGGAATTTCTGCATTGTGTGTAAAACCTTCATAAACGATTTCTAAAGTTACGCCATCATCAATTGCCTGACGCATTGTGTATTTATCAATGTAATCTTTGTATTTCTTTTCAGTCTTACCCGTTGGTGTTCCTGTAAAACCAATGGATGTAGCATTTGGCATTGCTCTATCTAAGTTGGCAGCCAAAATTGAATATTGTGATCGGTGTGCTTCATCTGTCATTATCAATACATTTGCACTTTTATTCAATTCAGGAAAAAGCTCTAAACCTGTTAGGTCTCCATTTTCCTGAAATTTATGAATCATAGCCATTACCAAATCAGAATTATCATTTGCCAATAACTCTTTCAAACTTTTGCCGTTTGGATTAGATTTAGGATTGATAAAATTGGCTGGTTTAATGGTAAAACCAACGCTTTGACCAGTTTCTGCCAGTTGTTCTTCTAATTGTGTACGGTCGGTTACAAAAATGATTTTCCAAGACATGAGGTCTGGTTTGAGTTTCATTTCTCTAACCATAAACATCATTGTAAGCGATTTACCAGAACCTTGTGTATGCCAAATAATACCGCCTCGCTCTAAAGGGTTTTTACCTTCAATCATTCTTTTGGTAGCCAATTTTACAGCTCTAAATTGCTGGTATCTGCCTACTATCTTTATTTTCTTCCTTTTATCATCTATAGTGAAAATGGTAAACACGCGTATAATATCAAGCAGGTTTTTTCTGGCTAGCATACCTGCTACCAAACGTTGTTGGTCGTTGGGTGAAGATGCTCCGTGTTTTAGGTCGTTTAACGTTTTAGGGTAGGGGTCTGTCCAACGATAAAAATATTTTGGTGTATGGGTAGAAATAGTTCCAAACTTTGCTTCTGTGCGACAAGTCGTAATAATAAATTGATTGTAATAAAATAGTTCTTTGCTTCCTTCACCTGTATTTCCTCTTTGCTCTGAATAACGCAATAATTGGTCGATGGCTTCGGGAATAGGCTCTTTTACTTTGGGTGATTTGGCTTCTATGACAACAACTGGTAAGCCATTTATAAACAGTGTGACATCAGGAATGATATGATGGTCGGTGCCTGGTATTTTTACTTTAAATTGCGAAATAGCTGTAAAAATATTGTTATCTACATTTTCAAAATCGATAAACCGAACCGTTGGACTTAATTCGCCAGTTTGTTCGTTTTTTGAAACAGTCGTGTTTTCTAATAGTAGATTTAAAACCTGCTGATTATTTTCTAATAAACTACTCTTGGTGAAAGTGGTCAACTTACGAACCACTTCATCTATTTGTCCAACTGTTAAAAATGGATTTATTTTTTTAAGCGAAGCTTTAAGTTTTGGCAATAACATAACTTCTGAAAAAGTAGAGCGAAAACTTTGCTCAGGTAATTGTTGCATTTGAAGCTCTATAACTTCATTGTCTGCGGTATTCCAACCTAAGCCAATAAGCTGCTCCATTAAAGGCTTCTCTACCTTTGAGTATTCATCTAATTTGAGCGTATTACCTAAATTACCTCTGTATTTATTATCATTGTTTAATATCATAGGGCGTTCTCTTTTATTAGGTTGGTTACACGCTTTTTACCTGATAACAGGTCTTGCATTAGAGCAGTTTTTAAATTATTGAGTTTTTTAAGCTTTGCTTTTTCGTCTAATGTTAGGCTGTCTTTTTGCTTTAAAATTTCAATTATTTTTTTCTGTTCTGTTTCTTCTGGAAAGGATATTAATGTCTTATTTATCTTTGTTAATGTAATTCTTGTAATTGCATTCCCAGACATTTGGTCAACTAATGATTTTTGCCCTTTTTCTTCCATGAAAAATTGCACAATATAGTCGTTTATTAAAAGATGTTCTTTTCCTCTTATCATTGCTACACTCGATAATAAGCTAAATTCTTCTTTCAAGGTATTTATACAAATATTTCCAGTGTTAGCTCCATCTTTAGTAAGCAAAACATCTCCTAATTTTACTGGACAACTTTTGTATATTAAAGAATGAGCATCTTCGTTTAAATATTCAATATTATTTAAATCCAAATATCCAAATCGAATGTTCTTTGAAGTGAGATATTTGTATTTCCCATTTTTATCAGTTTTAGGTGAAAAATGTGTGCCATCTTGAATTTTTGAACAGCATTTCTCTAATTCCAAACATTCCCACTCCTTAGGAATTCTCCCCAGCTCACTATCTTTAAACTCGTGGGTTTCTTCGTTGCGGATATTGCCGTTTTCGTCAATACCTTTGGTTAGCAGGTCTTGCATTAAGCCCTTTTTTATGCGGAGGTATTTGGCTATTAAGTTTTGGGTTTGCTCTATGGCTGTATCTATTTTGCAGAGTATTTCGGCTATCTTTTTTTGTTCGATGGTAGATTTGGGGAGAAGAAAAGCGTGATTTTTTAAATCCTTTTTTTGTAGGTGCTTTAAACCACTGCCAAGAAAATAATTGCTGTTAACATAATAGAGGTTATTCAATAAGAAATAATACAGGTATTTCAAGTCCGTGTCAAGGGATGTTAAAGCGTACGTATCAGTTGAATATGAAACCTCACCGTTGTAGTATTTTACATTTGCTACACCACCTGTGGCAAGGAATAAGTTTTTACCATCAATTTGCTGCTTGTTATGCACAAGAATAGCTTCACCACTTGTAAAGAATGGGAACTTGCCAAAACCAGCAGCATCAGAAACTTTTAAATGTGATTTAGGTTTTTCAATAATTAGAGCACCAAAATTATTTTCTTCCCACCCTGCAGGTATTTGTTTATCTTCCATAGTCTAATCCAAATACTTTAAAGCGGTTAAAAAATCATTTAGTTCAGCCATTGTTTCAGTGCGTTTTTCTTCAATGCTTTCGGCTGAAACTGCGTATTTGTTCCAAAGGTTTTCGTAGGCAGAAATTAAAGATCTTTTTTCTGTATTTAAATAACGTTGCAGTTGGTTGTTTATAATATCAAAATGCTTTTTAAGAATGAGCTTTTGAGCCTCTTCTGTGCTAATCACACCGCCAATTTCTTTTAAGATATTATCTAAGCTATCTAATTTTGCTTGAATAATGGTTTTGTTTTTAAGTGCAGCATTGTAAGGTTTCGTAATTTCTTTAAACTGTTTTTTTGCTTCTAAAATAGACTGTAGTTTTTCAGGGTTCGATTTGTCTTTTTTTAACTGTTTTTCAAGTGTAGTAAGCGATTTTTTAATTTTTTCGTAATCAGCAGTATCTTTTAAATCAGCTTTAAAAAACGAAATGAGCTTTTCAATGTCTTTATCTAATTTCTCAATTTCGGCATTAGTCGTTTTTAGCAGTTTATTGCTGTCTTCCTTTTCGTCCTCTGTGCCGTATCGCTTAATGATTAGTTTTAAAGCTAATTGTATTTGTTTCTCTTTCAGCGTTGCCTTTAGCTCTTTAATTGCTTTTTCAAAATCTTTTATGCTAAGGTCGGCGTCTTCAAAAGGTTTGGCATCTGTAGGTTTTCGTTTTTCGTTGAGCAGATATTCTATTTGAGTTTTTAGCTCTTTTTTTATAAGTGTAGCCGTAATTTTCTCATCTTCTTCAGCTTCATACTCCAGTAGAGTAGTTGCTTCCTCAATGGCTTCTTCCAAAGCAGCTTCTTTTTCTGCTTGCTCAATTTCTAAGTTTTCTATTTCGGTTTGTTCTCTTATAAAAAAGGCTTCAATTAAATACTCATCAGGAATAAGTCCAGCATCCCAACCATTTTGCATAATAATTTTAAGGTCATATTTAATATTGTCCCACCAGTTTACAAAAACGCCTGCTACCTGAAATTTGTCAAGAACCCCAACAGGAACAAACTTCTCTTTAATGGTATCTAAAAGTTCTTGTCTTACCTCAGGTGTTTTATCTCCTGCAAGCGTTACATAGTCAGCTATTGGCTCATTGGCTTCATTGTCATTCCCATTGGCAACTTTTGTTGGAGCTAACTTTGAAAAATCCTTTTTCGCTAATTGCCACCAATCAGTTAAGTGCGAACCTAAATCAAGCAATGTTTTTTCTACATTTTTATCATTATCTGCATTGTTTTTAATCTCAGTTTTTTCAGAGAGTGTAAAATGCTTGTACATTTTGTCTTGGTCTTTAAATAGTTGAGAGCCATCATAATTGAACTTTTGACAAATAGAATTTTGTACTTGTTCAATTTCAATAATAGGTACACCACCAACCAAATGTGCTTTTACATTTTCTGGCTCTGGTTCTGGAGTATTGTCAACATATCGTCGGATATTTAATGTGTATTCATTTTCTGCAATTGTTGAAACATCTACTAATTCAGAATATTTTGCTTCTTCAATTTTATTCGCAAAAACGAAATCAATTTTTTCTATATCTTCGGGTCTAAGGTTGTTTTGCTTTTTGCCTTCGGCATATTCCTTATCCGCATTAATGATAAATACCTTGTCTTTTAGTTCATCAGCCTTGCTTTTATTTAGAACAAGAATACAGGCTGGAATACCAGTGCCATAAAACAGTTGTGGAGGTAAGCCGATAATTCCTTCTATCACATCAGCTTTGAGCATTCCTTCACGAATTTCTTTTTCCTTGCCGCCTCTGAACAGAACTCCGTGAGGCATTACAACAACTACTCGTCCTTTTTTCTTACAACTTGCAAGCATATGTTGTACAAACATTAAATCTGCTTTTTTACCAGTTTCAGGAGCAAAACCATAAGGGAAACGAGAAGTGTATTTCATTTCCGCCCTATTGTAATTTTGAGAGAAAGGCGGATTGGCAATTACTCGGTCAAATTGAATAAGCTGTCCGTTTTTTTCATTTAATGGCTCAGCCAATGTATCTCCATATTCAACTGTATATTTATTGATGTTGTGCAAAATGATATTCATTTTACAAATAGCAACCACGGTAGGGTCAAGTTCTTGCCCGAATAGTTCTAAATCATTCGCATTTTGTCCTTGCTCGGTAATGTAATTATGCGACTGAATAAGCATACCACCTGAACCAGCAGTAGGGTCATAAATCGACATTCCTTCTTTGGGCTGAAGTAATTGAACTAAGAGTCTAACAACCGTATTGGGTGTATAAAATTGACCGCCTTTTTTCCACTTTCATCAGCAAAGTGTTTTAACAGGTATTCGTAAGCTGCACCTAACAGGTCTGGGAATTCAAAGTTTTCATTTATCAATGCAGGAAACTCATTGAAATGGTCAATCATATCTTTGAGGTCTTTGTTTTTGACAATCTGCTTGCCATCTACCTCTTTGTTAAAATTGATACGACCTTTAAAAACTCCTGCTAAGGTTTCTGCATTTGATTCTTCAATAGCGTTTAATGCCATGTTTAGCATTTGTCCGATATTGTTTTGTAAGTGTTTTATTGGTGGCTGAGTTTCCCCGTTTTCATCTACAAAGCCCTCATTCCATCTTGCTCTTTGTGGTACAAAAAAAGTATCTCCAAAAGTGTCTTTGTCATCTAATACTTCCTTTAATGTTTCCTTGTCCAAATGAACATATTCATCTTTTGCTAAGTGCTTTTTTGTCTGGTCAAAAACATCTGACATTCGCTTTAAAAACAACATTCCGAATATGAATTCTTTATATTCAGACGCGTCCATCTTCCCTCTTAAAATATCAGCCGCTTTCATTAAAAAGCTTTCAAGCTGCGAGAGTTTAATTATTTTTTTTTTCATTCTTAGTTATTCTCTTCAATTATTAAATCTTTCACTTTTAATCGAGTGTGGCGGTGAGGAAAGGCTAGCTCTTTTTATTTTATGAAGTACGAAAAAAATGAAATGTACTTGAATGCGCAGTGGATTTTCAAGCTTGTAGGCGTCTGCTGGAACTATTGGCATGAGCCCCCATAGTTCCAGTAAGCTTGATTGTTAAAATATTTTCCTCCAAACCAAACACAGCTTCGCTAATAAGAGTCCCATTTATAAAATAAAGAGCCCTCGCAAAGAGGGGTCTTTTTTAGTCACCCCTCATCTTACTTTTGGTCAAATGGTTTTTATGAAGATTCAGACTTGGGAGCTAAAATCACATAAACCTATAAAATAAATATTAAATACCCAAAAAAAACATCAAATTTTAACATAAATAATTGATTGTGTTTAACTTATATTTAAAATCGTGAAACAAGAGTGAATTATATTACAATATTTTATCGTTTTTATGTTCACAATAAGCCTGTATGAATTTGTTCATAATTATTAGTCGGTAGCGGGTCTCAAAACCCCAAATAGTTTTATATTTAGAATTCCGTTTATAGCTTATAACACACCTATGTATTTAATTTTTGATACCGAAACTACCGGCTTGCCAAAGCGTTGGAATGCGCCCATTACCGACGTTGACAATTGGCCTCGCTGCATTCAGATTGCATGGCAATTGCATGACGATCTCGGAAACTGTATCGAGCATCAAGATTATTTAATACGCCCCGACGGCTTTAATATCCCTTACGATGCCGAAAAAATTCACGGCATCTCCACAGAATTAGCAACCGAACAAGGTTTGGCACTTTCCGAAGTGTTGGAATTATTCAATATCGCACTTTCAAAAACCACTTTTGTAGTGGGTCAAAATCTAGGTTTTGATTTGAACATTATGGGCTGTGAGTTTCACCGACTGCAAGTCGCATCGCCCTTAAGTGAGCTGCCCGTTTTAGATACCTGTACCGAAAAAACGGCGTCCATGTGTCAAATTCCTGGCGGACGAGGGGGGAAGTTCAAATTGCCAACGCTGACGGAATTGCACCAGTTTTTATTTCATAAACCCTTTGGTGAAGCGCACAATGCCACCGCCGATGTTGAAGCCACTACCCGTTGTTTTTTAGAACTGATTCGACGTCAAGAATTCACCATTGACAAGCTGCAAGCGACCAACGATTATTACCAGCGCTTTCAGTCAGAAAACCCAGAGGAGATCACGCCGATTGGTTTAAAACATGTCAACCTCAAACAAGAATCCGCCAAAATTGCGGCGCGAATCCAACAAGAAAAAGAGTCGGTAACACCCCAAAAAATCACAACGGAAGTTCCGGAAATCCTTAACGACGCTGAGGTTGTACATTTGCACAACCACTCTCAGTTTTCGGTCTTACAATCGACCATTAGTATCAAGAATTTAGTCGCCGCTGCTTCCGATAACGAGATGCCAGCCGTGGCGCTTACCGATCATGGAAACATGATGGGAGCCTTTCATTTTGTCAAAGAAATAGGCAACTATAACAGAGACATTCGCGAAAAAAACAAACTTGCTTTAGAAGCAAATGAACCCGCGGATGCACAAGAAATTAAAGGAATTGTAGGTTGTGAATTCTTCGTTTGTGAAGACCATACCAACAAGTCTCAAAAAGACAATGGCTATCAAGTCGTCTTTTTAGCAAAAACAAAAAAAGGCTATCACAACTTGGTGAAAATGTCGTCTAAGGCCTACACCGATGGTTTTTATTATTTACCAAGAATTGACCGTACCATCGTCGAAACCTATAAAGAAGATTTAATCGTTCTGACAGGAAACTTATACGGGGAAGTGCCTTCCAAAATATTAAATGTTGGCGAGCGTCAAGCCGAAGAAGCCCTCTTGTGGTGGAAAGATAAATTTGGAGCGGATTTGTATGTGGAGCTCATGCGTCACAAACAAGAAGATGAAGACCGTGTCAATCCTGTTTTGATCAGTCTCGCCCAAAAACATGCCATCAAATTAGTGGCAACCAATAACACCTATTACATCAATCAAGAAGATGCCAATGCGCATGATATTTTGTTGTGTGTAAAAGATGGTGAAAAACAAGCCACGCCCATAGGTCGTGGACGTGGATACCGTTACGGACTGCCCAATCAAGAGTATTATTTCAAGTCTTCGGAGGAAATGAAATCGCTTTTTAAAGATGTTCCGGAGGCGATTGTGAACATTCAAGAAGTGGTCGATAAGATTGAGCCTTATGAATTGGCACGTGATGTTTTACTACCGAAGTTTGACATTCCACAAGAATTTGTCAATCCAGCGGATGCAGTGGATGGCAGCAACTTTGGTGAAAATGCGTATTTAAGACATTTGACCTATATAGGTGCCGAAAAACGCTATGGCGAACTCACAGATGAAATAAAAGAACGTCTTGATTTTGAGCTAAAAACCATTGAAAACACAGGCTATCCGGGGTATTTTCTAATTGTAGAAGATTTTATTCGGGTGGCACGTTCCATGGATGTATCCGTTGGTCCCGGCCGTGGATCGGCAGCAGGTTCCGTGGTTGCCTATTGCCTTTGGATCACCAATATAGATCCTATCAAATACGATTTACTTTTTGAGCGTTTCTTAAATCCAGATCGTGTGAGCATGCCCGATATCGATATTGATTTTGACGATGAAGGCCGAGGACGTGTCATGGATTATGTCATCCAAAAATATGGATCGAGTCAAGTGGCTCAAATTATTACGTATGGTACGATGGCAGCCAAATCGTCTATTAGAGATACCGCCAGAGTACTAGATTTACCTTTGGGCGATGCCGACCGTATTGCGAAGTTGATTCCCAATATGGCGAAGCTGCACAAAATTTTCAACACCCCTGAAAAGGAGTTGAAAGCGAAATTCAGATCGGAAGATATGGAGCTGATCAATCAGTTGCTCAATTTGTCCGATGGCGACGATTTGGAAGCCGAAACGATCAATCAAGCGCAAGTGTTAGAAGGCTCGCTTAGAAATACAGGAATTCATGCTTGTGGCGTCATTATTACCCCCGGAGACATTACCAATTATGTACCCATTGCCACCGCCAAAGATTCCGATCTTTATGTGACCCAGTTTGACAACTCTGTGGTGGAAGATGCAGGACTGCTAAAAATGGATTTCTTAGGCTTAAAAACCTTAACACTGATAAAAGACACCGTTAAAATTGTCAAAGCAAAACACGATGTCACGCTGGATCCTGATCACTTTCCGTTGGATGATGAATTGACGTATGAATTATTCCAGAGAGGGGAAACCGTTGGGGTATTTCAGTATGAATCTCCAGGGATGCAGAAACACATGCGGGACTTGAAGCCCACCGTTTTTGCCGATTTAATTGCAATGAATGCCTTGTACCGTCCGGGGCCAATTGAATACATCCCTAGTTTTATTCGACGGAAACAAGGCGACGAAGAAATTAGTTATGACCTTCCAGAAATGGAAGAGTATTTGAAAGAAACTTACGGGATTACAGTCTACCAAGAGCAAGTAATGCTCTTGTCGCAAAAGCTGGCTGACTTTACTAAGGGTGAAGCCGATGTCTTGCGTAAGGCGATGGGTAAAAAGCAAATTTCGGTACTTGATAAAATGAAACCGAAGTTTATCAATCAAGCTGCCGCCAAAGGGATGGCTGCGGATAAATTAGAGAAAATTTGGACGGATTGGGAAAAATTCGCCAGTTATGCTTTTAACAAATCTCACTCCACCTGTTATGCGTGGATTGCCTATCAAACGGCGTATCTAAAAGCGCATTATCCTGCGGAATACATGGCAGCGGTGTTGTCCAATAATATGAATGACATCAAGCAAGTGACCTTCTTTATGGAAGAATGCAAGCGCATGAAATTAAATGTATTGGGGCCTGATGTCAATGAGAGTTATTATAAGTTTTCGGTCAATCAAGACAATGCAGTACGCTTTGGAATGGGGGCCATAAAAGGCGTGGGTCACGGCGCTGTAAAAACCATTGTAGAAGAACGCAAAAATGAAGGGGCGTACAAGTCCATTTTTGATTTGGCAAAACGCATCGATTTAAGAGCCGCCAATAAAAAAGCATTTGAAAACTTAGCCAATGCTGGTGGCTTTGATTGTTTTCCAAATACCCACCGGGCACAGTATTTTCAGGATGAAGGGGATGGAGTCACCTTCTTAGAAAAAACCATAAAATATGCCAATCGATATCAAGAAAATAAAAACTCGGCGCAAGTCAGTTTGTTTGGAGAATCGAGTGATGTGCAGATAGAAGAACCCGAAATTCCGCCTTGTGAAACATGGGGAACGATGGAAAAACTCGCCCGTGAAAAAGAAGTGGTAGGAATTTATATTTCTGGACATCCTTTGGATGATTTTAAACTTGAAATGCAAAATTTCTGTAATGGCGATATTTCTGTATTCCGTGATATGCCCTCCTATATAAATAAAGAAATTTCTTTTGGAGGCGTCGTGACCGATGTGCAGCACCGCGTGAGCAAACAGGGAAAAGGCTGGGGGACGTTTACGATCGAAGATTATATGAACAGCCACGAGTTTCGGATTTTTGGAGAAGAGTATTTGAAGTTTAAACACTTTTTGATGCACAATAATTTTGTCTTTGTTCGTGCCCTCATTCGAGAGGGATGGACCAATAGAGAGACGGGAGCTAAGGGCGATCCACGCTTACAGTTCAATAGCTTTCAGCTGTTGCACGACATCATGGAATCCTATGCTAAAAAACTATCGATTCAATTAAATATCAAAGAAATATCCGAAGAAAAAGTACAAAGCATTAAAGAACTTTTGCAGATGCACTCTGGAAATCACAACCTTAAATTTGTGGTCTATGATGATGAGGAGGAGTTGAAATTAGAAATGAGCAGTCGCTTGCAGAAAATTAAAATATCACAAGAATTGTTGGAAGAATTGAAAGCGCAAGAGGTGTTTTATAAATTAAATTAAAGACGTATAACGATCGACAATTCAGTCATAAGTAAAACAAATCGTAGCCTGCTGTGATTTAGTTATATTTTTAATTAATTTTGTGACTTGATAAAATGTACAACTATGGGAAAGGGTTTATTGATTCTTAGCATTGTTTTTATAGTAATCGCAATGATTCATTTTTTATCAAATAGAATGATGAAGCTTGAGGGTTCTAAAAAATCCAAATATAGAAACGTATTTTGGTATTTCTATGGAATCTTTTTTTTCTTGAGTGGATTGATAAATCTTATAGAAAAATTAGAGTGGAATGTGGTATTTATTTTTCAGATCATTCTTGGAATTGTGATTATAATTCTCAACGCATTAGGAAAAATTGAAACAAAAGAAGTTGCTTAAAAAAAAACGAAGTAAAATTCAAATTTTAACGAGATTACACAGATTAACATAATAATAAACATTTAAAAAAATAACAAAATGGCATTAGAAATCACAGACGCAAATTTTGAAGAAACAGTCTTAAAAAGCACAAAACCTGTCTTGGTTGATTTTTGGGCAGCATGGTGCGGACCTTGTCGAATGGTAGGGCCTATCATCGAAGAAATCAGTACAGAATACGGTGACAAAGCTGTTGTAGGAAAAGTAGATGTCGATGCAAACCAAGAATTTGCAGCTAAATACGGCGTGCGAAACATTCCAACCGTGTTGGTATTTCAAAACGGTGAAGTTGTAGGACGTCAAGTAGGAGTGTCTCCAAAAAACGTTTATACTGAAGCGATTGACGCATTGCTATAAAACATCTTTTAAAAAGAATATTAAAAAGGTTTGTCTTATTGGCAAACCTTTTTTAGTTTAGAGCCTATGGATATTCAAAAGGAATTACAAGAAGCCTCCGGGTTTTTAAACTTTGATTTATTAGCTAAATCCATTGTAGAGGGCTTTATTTCAGGCATGCACAAAAGTCCCTTTCATGGGTTTTCGGCGGAATTTGCCGAGCATAAAATTTACAACAATGGCGAAAGTACGCGCCATATTGATTGGAAGTTGTTTGCCAAAACGGACAAGTTGTACACCAAACGCTATGACGAAGAAACCAACTTGCGTTGTCATTTGATTGTCGATAATAGCAGCTCTATGCATTATCCAAAATGCAATCAACCTTCCATTAACCAATTAAATAAAGTTAGTTTTTCAGCCCTAGCGGCTGCCGCGATGATGCAGCTTCTGAAAAAACAACGCGATGCGGTGGGTCTGAGCGTCTATTCAGATGCGATTGACTACTACGCGCCAGAAAAAGGGAGTGAACGCCACCATCAAATGCTTATGGACCGTTTAAACACCACGGTGAGCAGTCCTCAAAAGGAAGTAGGTACCAAAACATACGAGGTCTTGCATCAAATAGCCGAAAAGCTACACCGCCGTTCGTTGATTTTTTTGTTTACAGACATGTTTCAGTCCGATCAGGAGCAGGAACAACTGTTTGAAGCACTGCGCCATTTAAAGTATAACAAGCATGAATTGGTGTTATTTCATGTTTATGACAAAGCCACGGAATATAATTTTAAATTTGACAATGCACCCAAGCGCTTTGTGGATGTGGAAACTGGAGGGTCTGTGGATTTGTATCCAGAATCCGTTCAAGCCAATTACGAGGCCGCTATAGCGTCCTATTTCAAGGACTTACGTTTGAAGTGTGGGCAGTATAAAATCAATTATGTAGGGGTGGATATTCAAGAAGGTTTCGATAAAATCCTAACCACTTATATGGTGGAACGACAGAAATTTATTTAATTTTCATTTTAGTTGAAAATAAAGTCAAAAATAGTTGTGTAATGAAAAATGCAGTGTATATTTGCAACCGCAATAACGCAACGGTTTGGTAGTTCAGTTGGTTAGAATACCTGCCTGTCACGCAGGGGGTCGCGGGTTCGAGTCCCGTCCAGACCGCTAAGTATCTTTCAAAAGATGCATATAGTAAATAAGACGTTGTGTTGTGATAATCAAATGATTATCCGTGGTTTGTGACAAACCAGTGAGAAGCTTTCCTGAAAATGGAGGGCTTTTTTTATTTTAAACGGTTTTTGTCCGATGAAATAACGTCAATTCCTATTTCCATTTGACACTCTTCTAAATAGGATCCATGTATTCTAGATGAATTTTAGTCTGTTGAGAAATCCCCTCCATAAAATTTAGCATTATTTATATTGGATTAAGAACGATATGTTATATATTTGCACTAATTAATAATAATCATACAGCGTTATTTAATAATTATAGAACAACATCAAATAATAATTATAACACAACATTGATTAACAATATTGTCACGAATTTAATTTAATAAAATGGCAACTCCAGGAGAGAAATTAGCAAAATCATTAGAAAAACTAAAAGCTATTCAAGATCGAGGCTTGGTTGCTATAAAAGCATCTGATTTAACCAGAGGACATAGAGAGCGGTTGGTTAAAAATGGATTTATTCGAGAGGTCATTAAGGGGTGGTACCTTGTAGCTCCGCATGATGCACAAAAAGGAGATACGACTTTCTGGTACTCTTCTTTTTGGGGGTTTTGTTCAAGATATTTAGAAGATCGCTATGGGGATGATTATTGTGTGTCAGCCGAGCAATCTCTTATGCTTCATGCCGGAAATAACGCTGTCCCAACACAACTAATCATACGCTCCTCTAAAGGAAATAATTCACCCACTTCTTTATTATTTGGTACCTCTTTATTTGTCATGAAATCGCCTTTGCCAAATATTGCTGAAATAGAAGAAAAGCACGGTATTAGAATTGTGAACCTGCCATCATCTATAGTACATTCTACACCTTCAATATTTACCAGACAAGCGATAGAAGTGCGAACAGCATTACTAATGATTAAAGATGCTTCTGAACTATTAACTATTTTACTTGATGGGGGACATTCTACTATTGCCGGCAGATTGGTTGGTGCTTATAGAAATATAGGACAAGACAAGATTGCTGACACTATTTTAAAAACTATGAAATCGGCTGACTATGATGTTAGGGAAACGGATCCATTTGGAACACCTACACCTATTAAGCTTGATTTAAGGGAGCGTTCACCCTATGTGAATCGCATTAAATTGATGTGGGAAGCTATGAGGAAAGATGTCATAGACGTATTTCCAAAAGCTCCGAGGATTTCGACAGATGCGAATGCCTATATTAAGGGTATAGAAGAAATTTACACAACAGATGCTTACCATTCTTTATCTATAGAACGCTATACCGTAAGCATTGAATTAATTGAACGTGTGAGAAGCGGAGCATGGGATACAGAAGAGAACGAAGCAGATCGTAAACAAAAAGATGCCATGGCTGCACGGGGGTATTGGCAGGCATTTAAGGCTGTAAAAGAAAGTGTAATTCAAATTTTAAAAGGGGAAAATTCAGGAAAAGTAGTGGATAGAGATCATGGAGATTGGTATCGAGAATTGTTTTCTCCCAGCGTCGCAGTTGGTTTACTGAAAGTTTCAGATTTAGCTGGATACAGAAATGGACAGGTTTATATAAGCCAATCCAAACACACCCCAATAAACAAAGACGGAGTTCGCGATGTCATGCCACTACTATTTGAGTTATTGGAAAATGAAAAAGAGGCGAGCGTTAGAGCCGTATTAGGGCACTTTATTTTTGTATATACACATCCATATATGGATGGTAACGGACGTATGGGAAGGTTCTTAATGAATACGATGCTTGCTTCTGGTGGCTATCCTTGGACTGTAATTCCAGTTGAAGAACGAGACAGGTATATGAATGCTCTAGAGCATGCTAGTTTTGGTCAAGATATAAAACCATTTGCTGAATACCTGGCCTATTTGGTGGGTGCTGGACTAAAGGGTGAACCAATAGCTAAGTAGGTCTAAGTTAAAAAAAAAATACATACAGTAAATAAAGAGTCATTTACAAAAAAGACACAAAAAAAGACTGCCTTTTCAGACAGTCTCATTTTAATAATAAATGTTTTATAACCCCTAGCTCTTCGTAAATTCAAAAACTTGACCACCGAGATCCAATTTGAATCCAGTTTTCTCAGCGTTAAATTGAATTTTGATGCCAGCTTCTTCCATAGAAAATTCACCATTTCCTTCACTTTCTAAAGGTAAAGGTTCTTCGCCTTCGAGGTGTAATTCTAGGACTCCATTGGCTTCAACAGCAGTAACTTTTAGTGGGAAACCTGGAGCCGTATAATCCCCTAAATAGCCTGTTAAAATCTCTACACTCGCAGTGCCATCTGTAGCTTTCCATTTATTGTTTTTAGAATTTGTGTCTGGTAATGAAAAATCAGGGTCAATGACCACTCTTGCCAGCTCTTCTGTAGTATCCACTTTAAAAGACCAAGATACATTGCGTTTCCAAATCTCAACAGGCAGTGTTTTTCGTGTCACCGTTCCGCTTTTAGTTTTGATTTCAATCACCACTGGCATCGGCATCTTCTCTAAATTTTCGATCGTAATGATCGCACCTTGCGTTGGATCATTTTTAACATATTTAACCTCAGTAACCGCTTGATCTAATTTCCAGCTGTTAATGAACCAAGACCTCCAAAACCATCTTAAGTCTTCACCAGAAACATTTTCCATAGTTCTAAAGAAATCATCAGGTGTTGGATGTTTGTATGCCCATCGATCGATATAAGCCGTAAAGGCTTCATCAAAACGTTCAGGGCCTAAGATCTGCTCGCGCAACAATATCAGTCCTGTACTTGGCTTGTAGTAAGCCAAAATACCTAAGTTTCGTTCTTTTAAGTTATCTGGAGATGTGTAGATTGGTTCGAGTCTGTCATTCACAAACACACTAGACATGCGGTGCATGTTGGATTTACCTTCTTTATATTCTCCATTATTAAATGCTTCTGTACTTAAAGAATTAATAAACGTATTAAATCCTTCATCCATCCAAGCGTGCAAACGCTCGTTAGATCCTACAATCATTGGAAACCAAATGTGTCCAAATTCATGATCCGTCACACCCCACAAACGTTCTGTTTTTGATTCAAAATTACAAAACACAATTCCAGGGTATTCCATACCACCTTCGTTTCCAGCAACATTAATCGCTGCAGGGTAAGGATATTCAAGCCATTTCTCAGAGTAATGCTCAATAGACGCTTTCGTGTATTCTGTAGAACGTGTCCAAGCATCTTGTCCTACACTTTCTACAGGGTAGGCAGACATGGCTATGGTTTTCTTTCCGCTCGGTAAGTTGATACGTGCAGCGTCTAAAATAAAGGAAGCAGAAGACGCCCAAGCAACATCTCTTGCGTTTTCAATTCTAAACTTCCATGTAAGGGTTGCCGTATTGGTTGGTCGTGAGCTCGGTTGCGTGACTTCCGCTTCCGATCGAATCATGACTGTCGCATCACTCGATTCTGCTGTTTTCATTCTATTTTGTTGTTCAGTGGTATACACTTCAGAAGGATTTAAAAGCGCTCCTGAACACACCACCAAGTGACTTGCGGGTGCTGTAATGTTAACGTCAAAAGTTCCGTATTCTAAATAGAACTCGCCTGCTCCTAAATAAGGAAGCGTATTCCATCCACTCACATCGTCATAAACACTCATTCTAGGATACCATTGTGCCAAGGTGAAAATACGACCGTTTTTGGTTTCTAAAACACCCATTCGATCCGATCCATAATCAGGAGACGTAAATGAGAAATCAATTTTGATTCCAACAGTCCCACCATTCGCTTCTAAAGCAGAAGGAAGATTGACTTTCATACGTGTGTCTACAATTGTATAGGTCGTGTTGACTTCTGTAGAACGACGCCCTTTTTTGTAAATAAGCTTGATGGTGTTGATGCCATACCCGCCGTCAAAGTCTTGACCCTTGTCGCCATTTCGGCTTCCACGGACGGGAACCACCGCTTTTCCACGAGAATCGAGTTTAAATAAATTTTGATCCAATTGCATCCATAAAAAATCCAATGCATCTGGACTGTTGTTTGTGTACGTAATGGTTTCAGACCCCGAAATTTCTTTCGTAGTTTCGTTTAAGTTCACGTCGATCGTATAATCGGCGCTGTTTTGCCAATAGGCATGTCCTGGTTTTCCGCTCGCTGAACGCGTTGCAGTTCCGTTTTTACTATAAAAATCATGCCCAAAAGCATCGTTATAGTTGTAGTTAGAAGGTTCTTTTTCTTGTGCAATCAGGGACGAAGACAAAAGAAATAAACCACAAAATAGAATAGAAAAATACTTGTTCATAGTAATAAAATTTGTGTTATTAGACGGTGAATTTAAGATAATTTATAAAATATTGATTAAAAATTTTGTTAAAAGCGATGAAGAGTTAAAATAGGATCGATTTATGATCCCAAAGGATCGAGATAAAGATGCCAAGATAGATGAGAGCCACAACGAATTTAATAAAAGCAGACGTTAAGAACCCTAACAAACTTCCGAAGGCAGCTTTCAGGGCGGTTCTGGAATCGGCTTTGTTTATCAACTCTCCGATAAAAGCACCCACAAAAGGCCCGATAATAATACCGCCAGGAATTGGAGCCAGCAAGCCAATGATGAGTCCGACAGTAGCACCAATCATTCCCGCTTTGGTGCCTCCAAATTTCTTCGTGCCGATGGCCGGTATGATGTAATCTAAAATCCATATTAAAACAGCGAAAATCAGCGTTATAATAAGGGTGACTAAACTGACGTCGATTTCGGGCATTAAGTACAGCACCAAAAGCCCTATCCAACTAGTGAAAGGCCCTGGTAAAACGGGTAAAAAGCTTCCTACGATTCCTAGAACCATTAAGGAGGCAGCGATCAAAATTAAGAAAATATCCATACGTTTTATTTGTTAGACTCTAAGCCTGCTTTAATGTTACAAAATTTAACAGTTTGTTAAAAGAATTTAAAAGTCATTTTGTATACAAAAGACTATTTTTGAAGAAAATTTTAAACTATGGAATCCCTTAA
>CAWVRW010000024.1:0-35177 GCA_963933105.1 uncultured Formosa sp. | reverse complement strand
TTTCTTCTTCAGTAAAAGAAGCTTTTACTTCTTCTTTAACTTCAGCAAATGCAGTGCTACGCTCTGCTTTTGAAGTTCCTTTTTTAGCAATTGCATAACATTTGTCATAAGCCATGTCATGAATACGTTGCTCTAAGTCTTCATTGACTTCAGCTGTGTCATACTCACGAACTTCTTTTTTTCCAAATGCTTCTGCAAGACGTACTTGCGCAGCAACTTGAATTTTAATAGCTTCATGTGCAAACTTGATAGCGTCTGCCATTTCTTCTTCAGAAACTTCATCCATTTCACCTTCTACCATCATCACAGAATCTGCAGAGGCACCGATCATCATTTCAAGATCAGAATCTACCAATTGTGCACGGCTTGGGTTGATAACGAATTCACCGTTTACACGAGCAACACGTGCTTCAGAAATTGGACATTCGAATGGGAAATCACTCAATTGAATGGCTGCAGATGCAGCTAAACCTGCAAGAGCATCGGGCATCACATCTTCGTCATGAGACATCAACTGAATCATTACTTGTGTTTCTGCGTGATAATCTTTAGGGAATAATGGACGTAATACACGATCCACTAAACGCATCGTTAAAACTTCTCCATCACTAGGACGTGCTTCTCTTTTGAAGAATCCACCTGGATAGCGACCTGCTGCCGCAAATTTTTCGCGATAATCTACCGTTAAAGGTAAAAAGTTGACATCAGATTGTTTGTAGTTTGAGACCACAGTACATAACAACATGGCTTTCCCCATTTGTACGACTACAGATCCGTGGGCTTGCTTTGCGAGCTTGCCCGTTTCGATAGAGATTTCTCTTCCATCGCCGAGGTCTATGACCTCTTTAAATACTTTTGGTATCATAATTTTTTGTTCTAATTAAACATTGGTGTTGTGTTGTTGTCGTTGTGTGGTGTGACCAATGAAAAACTCTAATTAGCTTCTTCTAATATTTATGAACTATAAAAGTGTTAAAACTTAAAAAACCACGCATAAAGCGTGGTTTGTAATCTTATTTTCTTAATCCTAATTCTTTGACAATCGCACGATATCTTAAGATATCTGACTTCATTAAGTAATCTAATAATGAGCGACGTTTTCCAACTAGTTTTACTAATGAGCGTTCTGTATTATAATCTTTACGATTTTGTTTTAAATGCTCAGTTAAGTGATTGATTCTTTCTGTGAATAAGGCAATTTGTCCTTCTGAAGATCCCGTGTCTTTGGCATCTTTTCCGTGTTTTTTAAAGAGTTTCTCTTTAGCTTCTTTTGTTAAATACATTCCAATATTGTTTAAATAATTTTTATGCGTTAACTACGTCTATCGTAATTAGGTTGCAAATATAGTGATTTTCGGTTATTTAAGCCTTGTCGTTTTATATTTTATTTAGGAGTACCAATGTCCTTTAGTTAGTGACTTTAATCCAAAAAAAAACGAACCCAAAGGCTCGTTTTTATTATTTATGATAAAATGTCTTCTACAACACATCAATAGTAGTAGTCACATCTAGAGATATGAAAACATCAAACTGTACAGGTGTACTTGTCACAGTGCCACTTACTGTTGCTGAAATTTGAGGAGCGTTTTTTAAATCGTTTGCAATCGCATTTAGCTCTGAAGAACTTCCAATAGAGTAAATAGTCGTACTGTCTTCAAGGGTGATGTCTGCAACTGCAATTTCAGTATCGCCAAAGCTTATAGAAGCTTCAGTCGCAATAGCACCTTCTACGCCTGTGAAATTAATAACTTTAAACGTTATAGAGTTAATCTTAACATCTTGAACTAAATCTAAATTTGATTGAATTTCATCATTTGTTGCCAGATTGATCGTTGAGGACTGAGACCAAGTTTGAGCAGCTCCAGCGGAATCTTCAACAACATTCACATTAACAGCTGTGGAAAAATCTTGGGTGATATCAAACTCTGTTAATTCATCTAATTTGTTGCATGAGAAAATTGTAATCATTGCAAGAAGTAACATACTAATTTTTGTAAAAGTTTTCATATTATTGGTTATTTTGGTTAATATTATAATAAAGAAATGATGCAACAAATATAATGTAATTTATTGCATCTATATTTTTTAAGACTTCGTCTACTTAAACTCTAAGAGGTTGGTTTGAAATTAAATCAATGTATTGGTTCACTTTGTTCTTGAGTTCACTACGTGGAGTAATAAAATCCAAAAACCCATGCTCCTTTACAAATTCTGCCGTTTGAAACCCATCTGGCAATTCTTTTCCAGTGGTGTCTCTTACCACACGAGGGCCTGCAAATCCAATAAGTGCTCCAGGTTCGCTAATATTAATATCTCCTAACATTGCAAATGAAGCCGTCGTTCCACCAGTAGTGGGGTCAGTACATAGAGAAATATAAGGAATATTCGCATCGGCGAGTTGTGCGAGTTTCGCAGAAGTTTTAGCCAGTTGCATTAACGATAAAGCAGCTTCCATCATTCGAGCACCTCCAGATTTGGATATAATCATGAAAGGTAAATTGTTATGAAGCGCATGATCTGCAGCACGAGCAATTTTTTCTCCAACAACAGATCCCATTGAGCCTCCAATAAAACTAAAATCCATACAAGCGATGACCAGCTCTTTCCCTTTAGATTTTCCAACAGCCGTTCGCACAGCATCCTTAAGGTTTGTCTTTGATTGCGCAGCCTTTAACCGATCTGTATAAGCTTTATTATCCACAAACTTTAAAGGGTCTTTGGAGGTGATATTTGGATCCAACTCTTTGAATGTATTATCATCAAAAAGCATCTCAAAGTATTCATTACTTCCAACCCTTACATGGTACCCATCTTCTGGACTGACATAGAAATTTCTTTCCAGTTCATCTGTTTCAATGACTTTACCAGTAGGGGATTTGTACCAAAGCCCTTTGGGTGTGTCACGTTTTGCTTCTGTAGGTGTTTGAATTCCTTTGTCTTTTCTTTTGAACCAAGCCATATATTAGTGTCTAAACGGTAAAATTAAAGTACAAAACTACACAAATTTTATAATGTATCGACATTATTTAAATCTTCAAATGCTTTTTTAAGTCTAGCGATGAATGCTTTTTCACCTTCACGTAACCAACGTCTCGGGTCATAATATTTTTTATTTGGAACATCACTACCGTCTGGATTACCAATTTGTGCTGCCAAATAAGCTTCGTTTGCTTTGAAATCGTCACGGATACCAGTCATAAATGCGTATTGCATATCTGTATCGATATTCATTTTGATGACACCATACGAAATTCCTTCTCTGATTTCTTCGACAGTTGATCCAGATCCACCATGAAATACGAAGTCAATATGGTTTTCTGAAACACCATACTTTTCAGTAATGTGTTCTTGAGAATTCTTAAGAATTTTCGGCGTTAATTTTACATTACCCGGCTTGTACACACCGTGCACATTTCCAAAGGCAGCTGCAATCGTAAACTGATCACTCACTTTACTAAGCTCTTCATAAGCATACGCTACTTCTTCGGGTTGTGTGTATAATTTAGAAACATCAACATCACTATTGTCAACGCCATCTTCTTCACCACCTGTAATTCCTAATTCGATTTCAAGTGTCATCCCCATTTTGGACATGCGCTCTAAATAAGTTTTACAGATTTCGATATTTTCTTCAATTGGCTCTTCAGATAAATCAATCATGTGAGAGCTGTATAATGATTTGCCAGTTTGTGCAAAATGAACTTCACTTGCATCTAATAAACCATCAATCCAAGGTAATAATTTTTTTGAACAGTGATCCGTATGTAAGATAACAGGAACGCCATAAGCTAACGCCATTTCATGGATGTGTTTAGCACCTGCAATGGAACCTGCAATTGCTGCTTTTTGACCTTCGTTAGAAAGACCTTTTCCTGCATTAAATTGTCCACCGCCATTAGAAAACTGAATAATTACGGGAGCATTTAATTCTTTTGCAGTTTCAAGAACACCGTTAATTGTGTTTGAGCCAATAACATTCACCGCTGGAAGGGCGAATCCTTTTTCTTTAGCAAGTTTAAAAATCTCTTGAACTTCGCGTCCTGTGGCAACGCCTGGTTTAATGTTGTGACTCATTTTGTTTGTTTTTGTTGTAGCTGTAAAAGTAATGATTTTAAATAATTTCGGACAATTTATTGGATGCGATTAGCGGATTATTATACGAAAACGATGTAGCTAATCTGGAATTTCTAAAACGGATAATTGATCCCAATATTGTAAACGGCATTGCTGAAATTGAAGTTATTTAACCAACGATTTTGATCTCCAAAAGTAGGTTCATAGGCTTTGAAACCAGTGTCAAATCTAAGTATGAAGAAACTGAAATCATAACGCAATCCAATTCCTGCACCGATCGCAATATCTTCTAAAGATTTAAGATTGTCAAAAGTAGCCTTGGAGTCTGTGACGTCATCTAAGACATTCCAGATGTTTCCAGCATCCATAAAAAAGGCACCATTCAGATTTCCAAATAATTTGTAGCGGTACTCCAAACTAAAAGCGAGTTTCATGTTTGCTTCGTTAAACTCATTGTTATTATCAGATCGTCCAGGACCCAAATTATAAGCGGTCCAAGCTCTGTTGTCGTTGGAACCACCTGCAAAAAAACTTTTAGAAAACGGAATACTTGTCGCATTTCCTAAGGGGATTGCAATTCCAAAAAAGCTACGCAATGCCAACACATTACTACGCCCTAAATTCCAAAGTTTAATATGGTCTATTTCAGATTTAATATATTGAGAAAATGGAACGCCACTTACTTTGTAAGCACCCGCGGAATTGTTTTCAAGATCCAGTAATTTTGAAGCGGTATAAAGCAAGTTTCCAGCGAATTCAAATTTTATTCTGAAAATTGAAAAATTGGTATCAAAAGGATTTTCTCGGCTGTTTCGAACATAATTAAAATTACTTGCCAGAATAAAGTTATCTTGAACCAATCGACTTTTTCGCTCCTGAATGTTCCGAACCGTTTGGTATTCATTAGGGTTGGAGGTTTTATATAAGAGATCCTCATTGACTAAATTGATAAATTCATCCGCTCGCGATTCAAGAAGTGCTTGTTGTCCATTGGCGTTTGTGCTCAAAAAATCGGTTGGGGTAGTATAAGAATCAAGAGCAATGGATTGGAGGCGGTTGAAGGAGTTTTGATACACACTAAAATAGTTGGTTGGATTCAGGTTTCTTACGTATTGCAAGTTCACTAAATCAAGTGTGTTTGTGACTTTTTCTGAAGGAAACCACTTATAACTAAAAACACTATTAAAGGTTTGTTTATCCAAACCAATATTTGTTTGTCCCGTAAATCCTGTGCTAATTTGTGTGCTAGGAGACATGTACTTTGGAATAATTTTATCGGTATTCAGCGGAAAAAACAAACGAGGAATATTTAGTTTGATGTCGGCTCCAAGCTCATTAATGTCAAAAAAACCATCTTCTGCACTTGCACCGTCTTTTGAAGCTCCAATAGCTCCCAATGCCGAAATTTGAAGGGTTTCAGCCCCTTTAAAAATATTGCGAATGACAACGCCCGCCGTAAAGGATAGGCCTACTTTTTGAATGTTACTTTGTGAAACACTCACATCAAAGCTTAAGCCGTATTTTTCCTTTGGTGTTAAATAAATATTAGCGGTCAGTGTCGTATCCTGTGGGTTTTCTACATATTCAATATTAGGGTATTTAAATGTTCTTAACTCGTTCAGGTAGCGATAAGTACGTGCACGGTCCAAATCTTTAAATACGCTCCCTTTTGTGATCAATACGGCATCGGTTAATGCTTCAGGTTTGTACTTTAATTTTTCATAAGCATACACATTATAGTTGTTGTAACTTACAGAATCTGAAACAGTTTTTGAACGGTTTTCAAAAGTAGCATCCGTATAAATATTCACGTCTTTAATTCGGTACGTTTGAAAGGGCACGCGTACAATGGAATCGTCATTTCGAATAATCCGATCCTGAATTTGCATCTTAACGTTGACCTTATTTTTTATTCCAATCGTGTCATTTTCATATCGGATATATTCTTCCGAAAAATGGTAAGCTCCAGAATTTCTAAATGCCGTGGTCAGACGGTTGCGTTCACTGTCAAAACTTGATATTTTGAATTGCTCACCTGTTTTTAGATAAGAACCTGATTTTAAATTCGAATATAAAGTATCGATTACTGGAGAGTCAATCTGTTCCGAAATTTCTCCGATTTCATAAGGGGTTCCAGTCTCTATCTCAAAACTTAATGCAGCTCTTTTTAATCCAACTGTATCAACTTTATAATCAACAGTTCTGTCAAACCATCCATTTGCAAAATAATAGCGTTCTAAGTTTAGTTTCGTTTTATTTATTTTTAAAGAATCTAAAAGTACAGGTGCTTCCCCCGTATTTTTTAACCACCGATTTAACCCTAGTGATGAGGTTTTTAACTGATTGAGTTGTTTTTCGGAAAGTTTAGAAATTAAACGTTGTTTTCGTTTGGGGTTTTTTTGCAGCCAAGCCTCAAAGAGCGAATCTTTGTGGGGGCGTGCTAAATTATAAATATGCAATCGCAAGGGGATTCCAAGCAGTGCTGCATTCTTTTTTTGAAAGGATAAATTGTTGAGTTCCTCTGATTTTTTCTTCTGACCGTTGATGTAGAAACTGTTTTCAGTTAACAAATAATCGGTAGCCTCAACCCGTTTTACAACATTACATGCCGTAAAAAAACAAGTCATTACAAATACAACGGTTATTTTTATCAGAGTTTTCTTCAACAATCAATAAATAAAATTTAGCTTTACTGTCTAAATTAATAATAATCAAAAGTACGTTTTTTAGATGTTAACGAAAAGCCAAATAAAGTTAATCACGAGTTTGAAGCAAAAAAAGTTTCGAACCCAACATCAGTTGTTTGTTGTGGAAGGAATCAAAGTTGTTGAAGAGTTTTTAAACTCCGACTACGAATTGGATGCTATTTTTGCTGTGGACGATCGTTTTTCTCAATACAATCAGAAGTTTACCAAAGTCGATTCCAAAGAGCTTGCAAAACTCAGCGGATTTAGTACTCCCAACAAAGTGTTGGCGACTTTCAAAATCCCAAACCCCATTTCTGTAGATTGGTCCGGCCTTGTTGTAGCCCTTGACGACATCAATGACCCTGGGAATTTAGGAACCATTATTCGTCTTTGTGATTGGTTTGGAATTGAATATTTAGTCTGTAGTGAAGCTACCGTTGATTGCTATAATCCTAAAGTTGTGCAAGCAAGTATGGGGTCTCATACACGGGTTAATATTACGTATGTAGATTTAAAAAAGACTCTGTCAGCTGCTTCAAATTGTATGGGAACGTTTATGGATGGAGATTCAATTTATGAACAACATTTACCCAACACAGGAGTGATTGTTCTTGGAAATGAAGCCAATGGCATTTCTGAGGATGTAGAAGCTTTGGTGAAAACGCGTCTTTCCATTCCAAGATTTGGAACAGTAAAGCAGACAGAAAGTCTCAATGTAGCGAATGCTGCCGCTATTATTTTGAGTGAATTTAAAAGAAACTCTACTGAAAAGTAAAATTGATAAACACCCCTCGTGTTTGCATTTGAGCGATATTTTGCGTCCAAGGACTGTTGGGATCAATGTCTTTTATTAATTCATCTTGCATAGAAAAGACACCTCGAATGGAGGGCGTAAATTTGAACCAAGTTAGGTAGAGATCGATGCCAATACCGAGTTCATAATACATATTATTTTTGCTAACTCTAAAAACGTTTTTGCTGTTGTCATCTGGATTGTCTTGCTGACTCGATAAATTCAAAGCCGTTGAAATTCCAGCAACTACAAATGGTTTGACATTGTTGATTCTTTTAGAGGAAAATTTCACTAACAACGGAACGTGAATAAAGGTAGATTGAATTTCACGAATGAGGTCTTTATCTTCAAATGTAATCCCTGTAAAATAGGTTTGGCTGTAGTTTAATTCGCGTCTCGAAATTACCAATCCCGGCTCAAGACGAATATCGATATAGTCATTGATTCGAACGTTTCCCACAAGTCCCACATTAAATCCTGTCGATTTAAGTACTTGAATATCTTTGACATCTGTGTGGTAATCAAAATTATAATCATACACATTAAACCCTAAATAGTATCCATAAGACAACCGTGCTTTGTCAAAATTCTCATTATTCAAAACGCGTTCTTTGCTAAAAAGCTGAGCGCTTGTAAATTGAATTGAACATAAAATAAAGAAGAGTGATAAAACGTGCTTCATGCTTATTGTTTTGTTGCAGTATAAATGGTAGCAACTCCAAATGTTTGTGGAAGGGCTTTCGAGTTTATAAACCCTGTTTTGTTCAAAATATTGTTAAAAGCATCTCCATAAGGAAATTTAGAAGCTGATTTACTCAAGTAAGTGTAGGCCGATTTGTCTTTAGAAAAAAGTCTTCCAACGAGTGGCAACAAAACATTTGAATGCAAATAGTAGCCTTGTTTAAAAGGAAACTTTGTTGGGACTGATGTTTCTAAAACTACAAATATGCCGCCAGGTTTCAATACTCTCAAAATTTCAGCTAAACCTACTTCTAGATTTTCAAAATTCCGAACACCAAAAGCGACGGTAATGGCGTCAAAAGAGCTGTCATCAAAAGGAAGGTTTTCAGAATCTCCAACGACCATGTCAATGGTTTTATGAAGTTTTTTGTTTAATATTTTTTTTCGACCCACATCTAGCATGCCTTCACTAATATCCAACCCGATAATTTGAGTTGCATTTGTTCGGGTTAAATTAATCGCTAAATCCCCTGTGCCCGTTGCAATATCAAGAATATTTTTTGGCTGGGTTTCAGCAACAAGTTGAACCACTTTATTTCGCCATTTAATATCAATTCCAAAGGAGATGACTCTATTTAAGCCATCATATTCATTGGAGATTGTATCAAACATTTTAGCGATTTGCTGTTTTTTGCCAAGTGCGCTATCTTTATAAGGAGTAATTTTTTCAGACATATGTGGTGAGACCTTTCTTAATAATTTCACTGCAAAGAAATACAATTCATAAACAAATCCCTAAAAATAACGTATATTTGCGCATCTTTTTAATTGATAATTAATGAAAATTATTATTGCCGGCGCAGGTGAAGTCGGGTTTCATTTAGCGAAGCTTTTATCTTACGAATCACAAGAAATTACGCTTATAGATCTGAATAAAGACAGTCTCGCTTATGCAGACACACATTTGGATATAAAAGTAATTAAAGGCGATGCAACTTCTATTTCTGTATTGAAAGAAGCACGTATTTTAAATTCAGACTTATTCATATCCGTAACTTCTTCTGAAACTTCCAATATCACGGCTTGTGTGTTGGCAAAACAGTTGGGTGCCAAACGAACCATTGCACGAATATCTAATCCAGAATTTATAAACCATAAGGATGAGGTTGGCTTTACCAAATTTGGTATTGACGAGCTTATTTCTCCTGAATCTCTAGCAGCTGCTGAAATTGAGTTATTACTCAGTCAGTCGGTGTTTAATGACACCTATGAGTTTGAAAAAGGGGCTTTAACCATGCTTGGATTGTCGCTTTCTAAAGACGCCAAAATCATAAATAAATCAGTTAAGGTTGCAGCGCAATTACTTTCAGACATCCATTTTATACCCATCGCCATTCAGCGATTTGGATCTCATTCAACTATTATTCCTAGAGGGGACACTATTTTTAAAGATGCAGATCGTGTTGTTTTTATCACCTCAAAAGGAGGGGATGAAGAGTTGTGCAAACTGACAGGAAAGAAAAAAACAGAAATTAAAGACATCATGATTTTAGGAGGAGGGAAGATTGGCTCTAAAACAGCTTGTGATCTCTCTAAAAACTTCAATATTAAACTCGTTGAAAAACTAAAAGACAGGGCTTTTGATTTGGCGGAACAGCTTCCAGATACTTTAGTGATTCATGGGGATGGACGGAACGTTGCGCTTTTAGAAGAAGAGAATATTAAAGACATGGATGCTTTTATTTCTGTGACTGGAAATTCTGAGACCAATATCATGTCGTGTTTGGTAGCCAAGTCTAAGGGTATCAAAAAAACCATCGCATTGGTCGAGAATATGGATTATTATGAGCTGTCGCACTCTATTGGAGTCGATACTTTGATTAATAAAAAGCTTCTTGCTGCCAATAGTATTTTTAGATACATACGTAGAGGCGAAGTGGTTGCGATGACCAAGTTGAGTAATATGGAAGCCGAGCTGCTTGAGTTTGTGGTGAAGCCAACGTCCAAAATTTGTGATAAATATATTAAAGAAATAGAATTTCCTTTATCCGCTATTATTGGTGGTGTGATCCGAAATGAAGAAGGGTTTATCGCCTTGGGAGATTTCAAAATCGTTTCTGGCGACCGTGTCGTTGTCTGTTGCTTGCCTCAGTCTATTAAAAAAATAGAGAGTTACTTTTATTAACCTGCCCCTGATGAAACTCAATTATAAAATTATATTTCACTTCTTTGGACTCTTGTTATTGTTCAATGGCGGCTTTATGTTGTTGGCTGCGCTCTTAAGTTTTTGTTATAAAGATGGTGTGACTTTTAATTTATTCCTAGCAGGTATTTCTGTGTTGCTGTTTGGAGTGTTGTCCATGCTTTGCACGAAAAATCACACTAAGGAAATGAACAAACGTGAGGGCTATTTGGTGGTTGCTTTTGGGTGGATTGTGATGACCGTATCAGGAACACTTCCGTACTTGTTTACGGGGGCCATTCCAGATTTTACAAATGCTATTTTTGAAACGATTTCGGGGTACACCACGACAGGCTCAACCATATTAAATGATATAGAGTCGCTTCCCAAAGGCGTGTTGTTTTGGAGAAGTTTAACGCATTGGATCGGGGGGATGGGAATCATCGTTTTAGCCATTGCGATTTTACCACTTTTAGGCATCGGAGGGATGCAGCTTTTTGCAGCAGAAGCTCCTGGGCCGAGTGCCGATAAATTGCACCCTAGAATTACGGATACTGCCAAACGATTGTGGCTTATTTATTTTGGATATACAGCTGCCGAAACCTTGTTTCTATCGCTGGCAGGCATGTCCTTTTTTGATGCGCTTAACCATTCTATGAGTACGCTCTCTACAGGAGGGTTTTCAACCAAAAATGCAAGTATGGCGTATTGGAATGATTCGCCGATGATACAGTATATCATTATCCTATTTATGTTTTTGGCGGGAACTAATTTTGTATTGAGTTATTTCGCATTCAAAGGAAATGTCAGCAAAGTTGTAAGGGATGAAGAATTCAAATTATATTTTAAATTTATAGTAATTTTCACACTAATCGTTGGTGGGATTATTTATTTTAATTCCTTCTTAGATAGCACTTCAGCTTTCGATCATCCCCTGGTTTTGGGCATTGGTGAAGGCTCTTTTAGACATGCGCTTTTTCAAGTGGTAGCGATTGTCACTACCACTGGGTTTGTAACAGCAGATTATACTTTATGGGCACCGTTTTTACTTGTATTCTTTTTTGGATTGATGTTTTTAGGAGGTTCCGCAGGAAGTACTTCAGGAGGCGTAAAAATAGTCCGTCATCTAGTACTCATCAAAAACGGTTTTTTAGAATTTAAACGCAGCTTACATCCGAGTGCAATTTTGCCAGTTCGTTATAACAATAAATCTGTTTCAGGAGAAATCGTGTTTAATGTGCTTGGGTTTTTTATCCTCTATATGCTATCCTTTATCGTGGGATCATTAGGGTTTGCAATCTTGGGTCTCGACTTTCAATCCGCTATTGGTGTTGCTGCCTCAAGTTTAGGGAACGTTGGACCAGCTCTCGGAGAGTTTGGCCCATCTCATAACTTTTTTGAAATGCCTGCTGCTGGAAAATGGTGGGCTGCTTTCTTAATGCTCATCGGTCGATTAGAATTATTTACAGTCCTTATTTTATTCACCCCTTTCTTCTGGAGAAATCGATAAAAATAACGTTCTCTAGCTCACTGCTTTTTTAATACGACTCACCGCTTCAATAATCTGATCTTGAGACGCAGCATAGGAAATACGGATACAGTTTGGGTTTCCAAATGCATCTCCAGTTACAGTAGCTACCAAGGCAGCTTCTAATAGATACAATGAAAAGTCAGTGGCATTTTTAATAAGCGTCCCGTTAAATGTTTTACCAAAAAAGGCAGTCACATCTGGAAACACATAAAAAGCACCTTCTGGTGTGTTGCATGTAAACCCATCAATATCTTTTAATAAACCAAGAATCAAATCACGACGGACTTTAAATTCGTCAACCATGTATTGAACCTTGGTAGGGGATGCTTCTAGGGCGGTAATTACGGCGCGTTGAGCAATACAATTTGCGCCACTCGTTATCTGTCCTTGCATTTTGTTACACGCACGCGCAATCGCTTCTGGAGCTCCAAGAAATCCAATACGCCATCCCGTCATTGCAAAGGCTTTTGACACCCCATTAACAGTGATGGTTCTGTCATACATGTCTTCAAATTTAGCCATACTTGCATGGCCTCCAACAAAATTAATATGCTCATATATTTCATCTGAAACGATGTAAATATTTGGATAATTTTTCAAAACATCTGCCAATGCTCTCAGTTCAGATTTGCTGTAAACAGATCCACTTGGGTTACAAGGAGAACTAAACCAAATCATTTTTGTTTTTGGCGTAATGGCAGCTTCTAATTGTTGAGGTGTCATTTTGAAGTCATTCTCAATAGAGGTTACAACTTCAACGGGGACACCATCAGATAATTTTACGATATCTGCATAGCTCACCCAGTAAGGGCAGGGTAAAATCACTTCGTCTCCTTCATTGAGCATGACCAAGGCTACATTGGCTAAACATTGTTTTGCCCCTGTAGAAACTACAATTTGGGAAGGTTGGTAACTAATATTGTTATCGCGCTTGAACTTTGTGATGATGGCTTGCTTCAATTCCGCATATCCATCAACTGGAGTGTATGAATTATAGTTTTCATCAATCGCTGTTTTGGCAGCCTCTTTAATGAAATCTGGTGTATTAAAATCAGGTTCTCCCAAACTTAATCCTATAATGTCTTTGCCTTCGGCTTTTAGTTCTCTTGCTTTGGCCGCCATCGCTAAGGTTGCTGACGTTGCCATGTTTAAAATTCTTTCAGAAAGTAATTGATTCATTGTGATTCTATTATGCTTGTAGTACAGGTTTTACACCCATTTCTTTTAAGTATTTAAAATGGGCTATAATTGCTTTTCTTGTCGTTTCAAATTCGTTGTAGGGTAAGTTGAATTCTTTTGCAGTTTTCTTTACAATTTCAGCAATTTTACCATAATGAACATGTGAAATATTTGGAAAAATATGGTGTTCTACTTGGTGATTTAAACCGCCAGTAAACCAGTTTACCAATTTGTTTTTTGGTGAAAAGTTAACAGTCGTTTTAAGCTGATGAATCGCCCACGTGTTTTTCATTGTGCCATCAGTTTCTGGCATTGGCATTTCTGCCTCGTCCATAACATGTGCCAATTGAAAAACCATACTAAGAATAAGTCCAGCCGTATAATGCATTACGAAAAATCCAATTAAAATTTTGTACCAAGCCATGTCTAAAATTAGCATAGGAAGTACAATCCATAAACTTAAATAAATAACTTTAGAAATCACTAAGGTACTCCAGTTTAAAAATGGACTTGGAAATTTGCCATAGGATAGTTTGCGTTTCATATAACGTTTCATCTGTAGAAAATCAGTAGTGATCGCCCAGTTGATAGTTAATAGGCCATATAATAAAACAGAGTAAATATGTTGAAATTTATGGTGGCGTTTCCATTCGGTACTTTTGGTGAATCGCAACACGCGACCTGCATCTAAATCTTCATCATGTCCAGGAATATTGGTATAAGTATGATGCAATACATTGTGTTGCACTTTCCAATTGTAAACATTGCCTGCAAGTATATAAATACTTCCTCCCATAATATTATTAACCCATGATTTATTTGAAAACGATCCATGATTTCCATCATGCATCACATTCATTCCAACGCCTGCCATGCCAATACCCATCACAACCGTAAATAAGATTTGCAGCCATCCCGGCATATTGATTGTTAGCATTAAAAAATAGGGCACTAAGAAAATCGAAAACATGACGATCGTTTTGACCCAAAGTTTCCAATTGCCCGCCCGATTAATTTTGTTTTCTTTAAAATAATTATTGACTCTGCTGTTTAAAGTCTTAAAAAACTTAGCAGAATCTGTTCTCGAAAATGTGATTGTTGGCTTTGTCATGAGTTGTATTTGTTATCTCTGATGAAAAATATTAATCAAATATAAATAATAAAAAAGTTTAGAACGTGAGGTTTTACAATATTTAACAGATTAATGGCTATTTTTGCAGAAAACATACCAACTCATGCTTTTAATTCATAAATATTTCCCCAATCTAACGGATATTCAGCTCAAGCAGTTTGAAGCATTACAAGGGCTTTATGAAGATTGGAATGCACAGATTAATGTCATTTCACGAAAAGATATTGAGTCCTTGTATTTGCGTCACGTCCTTCATTCTCTATCGATTGCAAAATTAATTCAGTTCAAAGCAGGTGCCAAGATTTTAGACATTGGTACGGGTGGTGGATTCCCTGGTGTTCCGTTAGCGATCCTATTCCCAGAAGTTAAATTTCATTTAGTGGATAGTATCAATAAAAAGTTAAAAGTTGTGAATGGGGTTGCAGAAAGTCTAGGTCTGGAGAATGTTTACACCACTCATGCCCGCGCCGAATCGATTCAAGGGCAGTATGATTTTATTATAAGCCGTGCCGTGACCACTATGCCTGATTTTGTAGGCTGGATCAAAAATAGAGTCGCCAAAAAAAGTATGCATCCTATCAAAAACGGAATCCTGTATCTTAAAGGAGGCGATTTATCAGAAGAGCTTAAGCTCTACTCGAAAGCCACACTCTATGATTTAAGCGCTTATTTTGAAGAAGATTTTTTTGAAACCAAAAAAATCGTGCATCTCCCTCTTAAGTATAAAGGTTAAGAAACTAAAAAGTAGTGACAAAATTAAGAGTCACCCCTGTGTTTTTACTGACGGGTCTACACACACCTCCTACGCAAAGCAATCCGCCTCGTTGACGTCCGTAATTGACTCCAACTCGAGTCGATCCTTTAGTGAAACTTCCTCCCAAATTAAAGAAATGAATTTCAGTGTTTTCGGTTATTTTGCTCTCCTCATAGTTGTAAGAATCATTTAAATAGATTCCAAACTTAGAACTAAAAAAATACTCTATTGTACCACCCGCCCAATTTCGGGCATCGTCATTTGTAGAAAGGTGTTGTAGTTCAAGTCGAATGGATTTACCTCCTTGAAATTTATAGGTGCTTTCTGCAACTCCAATCCAAGCATTCACAGAACTGCCGTCTAACTTAGATTCTAAAAAATCCTTGTTATAATTTAGATTTATATAAGTAAAAATTGATTTTAATTTTGGAGTCCATTTCTTTCGCATTTCTACATTAATTTCTGAATACAGCTTGTCATCAAAATTCAATAATTCTGTTTCGTAAGTTAAATCATCTCCAACAAAATAAGGGGTTCCAGATGGATCGATATAAGTCGATTTTAAATTAGCCCAATAAGACCAGTTCAAGCTCAGTTTTGTCCCGTATTTTCCTCCAAGGAGGGTTCCTTTTTTTATGTTATAAAACACATCCACAGACTCTCCGATTTCCCCCGGTTTGATTAATGGTGACTCATAGCTAGCCACTGTTAAACCTGGTTGAGCTTGATACAAATAGATATTTGCGAGTGTATAGTCATGTTGCTTGGTGAGTGCAGGCAAGTAGTTCATGCTCAAATCGCTTGTTGGATTATTAATGACGTTTGAAAAACTTCTTTCGGAATAAAAGCGCATATTTTCAAGTCTTCTAAAAGTAGAGCCAATTCCAAATCCTTTTTGAGAATAACCAATATTCCAAGTGATGGCATTGCCGTCAAATAAAGCTTCTTCTGAAAATGACACTACATTTGGAGTCACGTTGTTAAGACGGGCATCCTCTCCTTTATATATGTATTCAAAGTTGGTGTAAAAGTTTTTGTATTCTAAATCAAGATGCGCTCCAAATGAATTTATAAGTTCTGGAATATCAAATGCAGGTTGACCAACTGCAGCAGGGTCTCTTTTGTAACTTTCTTTTTTACCAACATAACTCAATCCTAGCTGTAGGCTGTTGAGACTTTCTAATTGAAAAGCATCAGCAATATCAAATTGAGTTTCAAACCCAAAAATATCGGAGTTCGAAACGTCGAATCCTTTCCGCTGTTTGCCGTAAAGTGCCGTCATTCTTAAGTAGTTCGTCGGGTCATAAACAACCTTTCCACCTCTAAGGGCGTTATTGACTCCCAGCGCACGGTCTTCCCAAGCACGTAAAATGAGTCCACTTCCAAACTGGACATAATAATATCCGAGGGTAACATCTAATTTCTTGGTATTGTAGTTTAGGTAGAACGTTCCTAAGCCAAATTCTTTATCAAATAATCTACTGTAATTTAGTAGAGGTTCTGGTATGTAACTTTCTAATTGAAACCCACTAGAAAAACGATCTGAAATTTGATAATCAACTCTTAAATAGCTGTTGGCTCTTAATCGTTCCGTATCTTCTTTAATATCTTCAAATTTTTCATCATTTAAATACCATTGTGAATTAGATTCAACGCTAACATTGAGACGTTCACTAATTTCTTCAAAGCTACTTTTCTCATCTGTTTCTTGTGAGTGGATCGCTATTGAAATAAAAAAAACAAGGATTGTATATATATGTTTATTCATTAGTAATAAATTTAATTAAGTGTAATGTTAATTGAGAAGCGGTAGTATGCTTGTCTACTTAAAGTTATCTAGATTAATTTTTAAACGCTACGATTTGATCGTAAAGTTCGTCTTCATAACCTGGCGTATACCCTGTGTGTTTGTAAACAATTTCACCTGATTTTATGATAATTGTGTAGGGAACTGTACTGACTCCAAAAGCACGTTTTAAATCACTGTTTTCATCCAATAAAATTTCAAACTCCCAACCTTTACCGTTAATCATTGGTTTTACCCGTTTGGCAGTTCTGGAATCATCAATTGACACGGCGTAATATTTTACACCTGTTTCTGAAACCCAATCGTCATAAACATCGGCAACAGCATCTAATTCGTTTTTACAGGGAACACACCATGTTGCCCAGAGAGAAACAACGATAAGGTCGTCGTCTGCCGCAATTTCAGCAAGGGTTGTGTTTGAACCTGAAAGTGTTTTAAGAGTTGTGTTGGGTAGTTGTTCTTGTGCAAAAAGGGCGAAGTTTAAGCTAAATACTATAATGTATACAATTTTTCTCATAACAGGTTTTTTTATGTTTAGCACAAACTTATCATTATTTTGTTAAAAATTCCTAGTTTTAACGATTTTTTTCATAATATTGTGTTAATGAACAAATCTATTTAATTATTAATTTAACATAATGTTATGAAAAAACTTATTTTTATCAAATTTATCCTTATTGGATTTTTAGTCTCAAGTTGCTCTAAAAGCGAGGATAACAACGGCGGCGGCGGCGGCGGCAGCGAAATCCCAGACAACTCAGTAACCTCCATCTCCTTGTCAACGGTAGTCTCCGATGTCAATACGGGTTCACATGTAGTGTTTTCTGTTAAAGGCAATTCAGACCAAGACCTATCCAGTCAATCCTCTTTTAAGGTGGACGGCGTAGCTGCTTCTAATCCAATTTTATTTAGTTTAGAAGGAACGTTCAAAGTGGTAGCTAAGTTCGAAGATTTATCCTCTAATGAAATAACAGTCACAGTGGTGGATACTCCACCAACGAGTATTGTTCTAAGTTTTGATGAAAACAATTATTTTAACGGAGACTTAGCGACTTTTGTTGTTAAAGATAATTTCAATAATACGGTCACAACGGAATCTGAAGTGACCGTAAATGGAGCGGTTACAACGACGAATCCATACCAATTTACAGCAAACGGAACGTATGACTTTATCGCAACTTACGAAGGATTAACGTCCAATGCGGTGAGTTTTGTTATTCAATCTCCATCTGGTTATAGTGATACGAACTCTTTTTCTGCAACCGGAGCTCCTAGTACATTTACCAAAAAAGCTCTTTTAGAAGATTTTACAGGGACCTGGTGTCCACAATGTCCACCTGCTGGTGCGGCAATTGTGGCTGCAACAAATGGGAATGCGAATATATTTGGAGTTGGCTACCATGCAAGTGGTGGAGATCCTATGGAAATTCCAGAAACGGCTTACTGGTCAACTTACTATAATGTTACAGGTTTTCCAACGGTCTATGTCAACGGTGCTGACACAAGATGGAATTTTCCAGATATGGCACAAATCAATACCGAATTGGCGGAGGAAGCAACTGTTGGTTTGGCTGTGGAGGCAGCAATTGTTGGCGGGAAACTTGATTTAGAAGTAAAAGTCGGGTTCAAATCAACGCCTTCAGAGGAAATTAAATTAATGATTTATTTAGCGGAAGATAATGTAACCACTTCCACGCCACAATCAGGTTCTTCTCAGGGAGCTAACTATGTGCACAGAGATGTTTTGCGAGAAGTTTATACAGATCAATTAGGTGATATTATTGCGAGCTCCAATACAACTGCAGGAGGTGTTTTTACACGAACCATTACAGGGCTAGATTTGCCATCCAATATAGATGACACAAATGAACTGAAAGTCATTGTATATGTAAGAAACACCTATACTAAAACCTTTGTTGATTATTTTAACGCAACCCATACAGATTCCCCGCACTACGATACTTACAACGTACAAGAAGTGCATCTTGTAGGAACTCAAGCTTTTGATTAAATAGTTTGATAAACCTAAAAGGATTATTCACTAAAAAAGGCTGTCTGAAAAGACAGCCTTTTTTTATGATTTATTTTAAATTAGAATATAGACCTTATTACAACTTAAAGTTACTAAACACAAAAAAGCCACTCATTGAGTGGCTTTTTTAATTGAAATCAATGAGTTATTCTCCTAAAAAAGGATAACGATAATCTGTTGGTGTCACAAATGTTTCCTTGATCATTCGTGGTGAAATCCAACGTAATAAATTCTGAGCAGAACCTGCTTTGTCGTTGGTTCCAGAAGCACGAGCGCCCCCAAAAGGTTGTTGTCCAACAACAGCGCCAGAAGGCTTGTCATTTATATAAAAGTTTCCAGCCGCATTTTCTAGCAGCTTAGTTGCCAGAGTAGCTGCGTATCGGTCAGTTGAAAAGATCGCACCAGTGAGGGCATATTCGCTAGTTTCATCCACTAATTTTAAAGTCGTTTCAAAAGCATCATCTTCATACACATAAACCGTCATTACAGGTCCAAATAATTCGGTACTCATGGTTGCATACTTTGGATTCGTCGTTTCAATAAGCGTTGGCTCAATAAAGTATCCTTTACTCTTGTCGTAGTTTCCACCAGCTATTATTGTGGCATCTGTATCTTGTTTTGCACGGTCAATAAAACCGGCAAGTTTATCAAATGAACCTTCGTGAATCACCGCCGTAATAAAATTGCTTAAATCATCCGGAGTTCCCATTTTAAAGGTGTTCATTTCAGCAATCATAAAGGCTTTAATTTCTGGCCACAAACTCTGTGGAATATAAGATCTAGAAGCAGCGCTACATTTTTGTCCTTGAAATTCAAAAGCACCTCGCAACATTCCAGTCGCAACCTGCTTTGCATTCGCCGAAGGGTGGGCAACGATAAAATCTTTACCACCTGTTTCCCCAACAATGCGCGGATAGGTTTTATAATTATGAATATTATTCCCAATTTGTTTCCAAAGCTCTTTAAATATATGAGTCGAACCTGTAAAGTGAAGTCCAGAAAAATCAGGACTTCCCAAAATAGTATCTGTAATCATCACAGGATCTCCAAAAACTACATTAATAACCCCTGGAGGTACGCCGGCTTCTTCAAAAACATCCATAATAATTTTTGCAGAGTACACTTGGCTATCACTCGGTTTCCATACCACCACATTCCCCATTAAGGCCATACACGCTGGAAGATTCCCCGCAATGGATGTAAAGTTAAATGGCGATACAGCATAGGTGAATCCTTCTAAAGGACGGTACTCGATGCGGTTCCAAGCATCACTTGTACTTTGTGGTTGGTCCTTATAAATATCAATCATGAACTGAACGTTGAATCGTAAGAAATCGATAAATTCACAAGCGGCATCAATCTCCGCTTGAAAAACTGTTTTTGATTGCCCAATCATTGTGGAGGCGTTTATTTTTGCACGGTAAGGTCCTGCAATCAATTCAGCAGCACGAAGAAAAATTCCGGCACGTTGTTCCCAAGGCAATTGAGACCAAGACTTTCGCGCTTCCAAAGCCGTTGCGATGGCAGATTCTACATGTGCTTTTTCAGCAGTATGATACGACCCTATAATGTGTTGGTGATCGTGTGGAGGACTCATGGTCTGGGTATTTCCAGACTTGACATCTTTCCCGTTTATATACATAGGCACTTCTAAAGTCTCCTTTAGCATTGCCTTGTAAGTTGCGAGTACTTCTTCACGTTCCGGAGAACCTGGTTTGTATGATTTGACAGGTTCGTTTATTGCAACTGGAACCTTAAAAAATCCTTTTCCCATGATGTTTGTTTTTTTAGTGTGTGTTTTCTTGTGTGTATATAAAGTGTAAAACTACACTTTATAGTCGGTGATTGAGTTTTAAATGTAGTTTAATTTTGTGCAAATGAGGCACTTAATTTAAAAGTTGGAATGGTCACTTTGAACTGTTTTGAGTTGGAAGGGTTCACCATTAAGTAGCTGCCTTTCATAGCGCCAAAGGGCGATTTCAAAACACATCCCGAGGTGTAGGTATGACGATCACCTGGAAGAAGAATGGGTTTTTCGCCAACCACGCCTTCTCCAATAACGATTTCATTTTCATTCAGGGCTTCCATGATTGTCCATTTTCTTGCGATCAGTTGGGCGACCTCATGACTCTGATTTTCAATCACGATTTCATAGCTAAACGCATAATGAATACACTCCTCTTTGTAAAAGGTTCCTTCAAATTCAGTTTCAATCGAAATTTTTATGCCTTTGGTGATTTGTTCTATCATAGCGTATAAAAATACTAAATTTAGTCAAACTAAAAAATTATTTTATCAAAAGCTGTCGTATATTTTCTAAGCCCGATAAAAGTTGATGTCAACTTATAAAAGTTAAAAACACCCTAATTACCTATTTGTGTGGAGCTGCCTTCTCCAAAACCTACAATTCGGTCATAGCGTGCGCCCAAGTCTCTATAGTAAACGAGTACTTTATAATTGTTTTCGGTTTCATAAAAATCGCCACTAATAACCCCTTCTTCTAATTCACCTTGCGCATTTACAAGCACGTATTTATAATTATAAAATCCTTGTTTAAGTTTTATATCGATTTCATAAACTCCACTGTCTGGATTGAAAATCATCTCATTTGATGCGTTTATGGCATAATTGTTATAGGCTCCATAAACGTAAATGGATTCATTAGACAATTCTGGATTCAAAAGTGAAAAATGGACCACCGTATAATCGGCTTCGATAGAAGGATTGTCTCGATCCAAAATAGTAATTTGAAAATTTCCATTGATATCAGGATTGTAGGTGTAACCTCTATTGTAACGATTGCCGTCTAAATATAAAAAACTATAATATAAATCTTCCAAATCGGTAAACTGCACGCCTAAATTAGTCCCTCTCACATCTTTAGTTTCAAAATATAAATACTCGTTTCCGCCCCAAAAAGAAGATTCAGACGTGTAGCGGTATATCAATTCATTGCCTAGTATATATTGAGGTTTTAGACCTGAAATGGCAGTTTTTAAATTGTTGTTTTGAAGTATAACGGTGTTGACGGTTTGTTTGGGGTTGTTAAAACTGAAGTTGGTCGTATTTATCACAAAATCAACCGATTGTTTCGTGTTGACGTCCCTAACATCTCGAGAGCGTTTAAGCTGTACGCCTACATTCGCCAGATTTTCATAGACCATAAACTTACGGCTAAAAACAATTTCATCGTCTTCATCAAAAATTTTAATCAAATAATTCCCCGTTACTTTGAGTCGTGTTTGTTTGTTGGGGATTTGCAATCGATAATTAGAATAAATCTGATAGGTATTGAAAGAATTTTCATAATTGATAATCCGTAAGTTATCAAGACCCTTAAGATATTCCGACTTCATCAGGTTGGATTTAGTCCAATCATAATTATAATGTTCAATAACATAATAGTAGTCGTCTTCGTCAGGACTGAGCACGTCAAATTCTAAATACAGTCGCTCATTGAGGGTTAAAATCGGCAACTCTGATTGATTGGTGTTACTTTTGAAAGTAATCGTTTTGATAAGGTCATCAGGTTCTACTTCTTCTACTTGAGAAAAGCCATTAAATGATATCAGTAAAATAAATGGAATGTATAGATGTTTAATCATGTGAATTTTATAAAATACTAGGTAAATATAAACAAATTTTATACCTAAAATAAATTGCACACTTTTATTAAAAAAATATCTGTAAATATTATGGAAACTGCACATTAAATTTGTAATTTTGCAGCGTTTTTTAGATAATAATTCCAACAAAAAATACCTATGTCAAACGACATCCGAATTAAAAAAGGGTTAGATATTAAGTTAGTAGGGGAGGCAGCCTTAACAAAAAGTGATGCCATCAAGAGTAACTTTTACAGTGTCAAACCTGAAGATTTTCACGGACTCACTCCTAAATTATTAGTAAAGACTGGCGCCAAAGTCCAGGCTGGTGAGCCTATTTTTTATGACAAATCTAACGAATCTGTTCAATTTGTTTCGCCTGTATCAGGGGAGGTTGTTGAAATATTAAGAGGAGAGAAGCGTCGTATTTTAGAAATCAAAATACAAGCAGATAAAACCCAAACGTTTTTGGACCACCAAAAACTTGAAGTTGAAAGTGCGAAGGCTGAGGAAATCAAAGCTAAGCTATTAGCTTCTGGCTGCTGGCCATTTATCATGCAGCGTCCCTATGATGTTATTGCAAATCCAGAGAACACTCCGAAAGGAATTTTTGTTTCTGCTTATGCTTCTGCACCTTTAGCAGCGGATTATGATTTTGTGTTAACGGGCAAGAAAGCAGAATTACAAGCGGCGGTTACTGCGTTATCAAAATTAACAACTGGCAGTATTCATGTCAGTGTTTCAAAAGATTCACATTCCCCGTTTACGAATTTAGAAGATGTTGTGACTCACAATGTTTCAGGGCCTCATCCCTCTGGAAATGTCGGAACGCTAATCAATAAAATCGATCCTATCAATAAAGGAGAAGTTGTTTGGACTGTGACACCTCAAGATTTAGTGATTATTGGCGAATTGCTTTTAACAGGTAAATTCAATGCCGAACGTATTGTGGCACTTGCTGGATCGGGTATCAAAGAACCTCGCTATTTAGTCACCAAAATTGGAAGCGAAATCGCGACGATGGTTTACGACCGTGGGATTGAAAAAGATGCACATGTTCGAATTATTTCGGGCAACGTTTTAAGTGGAAAAGAAATAAAACCAGATGGGTATTTAGGATATTACTCTAACGTAGTGACCGTTATTCCTGAAGGAGATGATTATGAGTTTTTTGGATGGAACAAACCTGTGTTTGATAAAGTATCTACTTCAAGAGCTTTGACGTTTTCATGGATGACTCCAAATAAAAAATTCGACTTAAATACCAATACCAACGGAGAGCACAGGGCTTTTGTTTTGACAGGAACCTATGAAGAAGTATTCCCGTTAGATATTTTCCCAATGCAAATTTTAAAGGCGTGTATGTACCAAGATCTTGATGAAATGGAAGCGCTTGGAATGTATGAAGTCGCTCCAGAAGATTTTGCGTTGACTGAATTTGTATGTGTGTCTAAACAACCACATCAAAAAATAATTAGAGAAGGATTGGACTTAATGCTTAAAGAAATAGGATAAAAATGAGTTTTAAAAATAAATTACACACTATTAAAGAAAAGTATAGAGGCACAAAAATGGCTCCGGCCTTCAATGCCTTGCATACCTTTTTATATTTACCAAACGAAACCACGCACAATGGCACACACATTAAAGCTGCCGATGATTTAAAGCGTACCATGAATACCGTTATTATGGCCATGGTTCCTTGTTTGATTTTCGGAATGTTTAATGCGGGTTACCAACACCATTTGGCATTGGGAACTATTGAATCCGCACAAGGGTTTTTAGGCGGATCGTTTTGGACTTGGAGCAATTTAGTCATTGGAATGTGGAAAGTATTGCCTCTAGTGGTCGTATCTTACGGCGTTGGATTGGCTATTGAATTCGTGTTCGCAATTGTCAAAGGCCACGAAGTGGAAGAAGGCTACCTAGTTACAGGGATGTTAGTGCCACTTATCGTTCCTATTGATTTACCACTTTGGATGCTTGCCGTTGCCGTCGCTTTTGGTGTCGTAATTGGTAAAGAAGTCTTTGGAGGGACTGGAATGAATATTTTGAATCCTGCACTGACCATTCGTGCCTTTTTATTCTTTGCTTATCCAACTTGGATGAGTGGTGATAAAGTTTGGGTACACGGCGCTGTAGAAAGAGATCAAGCGATTGCTGCTGGGCAAAACTTAGACGCTATGTCAGGAGAGACTATTTTAGGAAGTTATGCTCAGGGTCAAGAAATCGTTTATAGCGTAGCTGATATGTTCTGGGGAATCATACCGGGCTCTGTCGGAGAAACTTCTAAATTATTGATTATTCTTGGCGCACTATTCTTGATATTTACAAAAATTGGAAGCTGGAGAATCATCGTAAGTACGCTTATTGGAGCGCTTTCAATGGGACTTATATTTAACGTTGTCGTGGATGCTGGTTGGATTGGTTCTTCAAGCAAATTTTACGGACTAATGAATGTGCCTTTCTGGCAACATTTAATCATCGGAAGTATCTTATTTGGAGCCGTATTTATGGCAACAGATCCTGTAACAGCTGCTCAAACCAACAAAGGAAAATGGATTTACGGATTTTTAATTGGATTCATCTCCATCATGATTCGTGTGTTTAATCCAGCCTATCCAGAAGGGGTCTTTTTAGCCATCCTTCTGATGAATGTATTTGCACCAACCATCGATCATTATGTGGTTCAAGGGAATGTCAAAAAACGAATGAAACGTCTTAAAGTTAAAACTGCATAATTATGAGTACTAATACAGACACAAACAAATACACGATCTTATTTGCCATCGCAATGGTGGTAATCGTAGGATCCTTGTTAGCATTTACAGCTTCTTCTTTGAAACCTAGTATTCAAGAGAACATGCGTATGGAAACACAGCAAAACATTCTGTATGCAATGGGAATCAATGAAAACGGTCCATCGGATATTAAATTTATTGGAACCGATAAAGTTGCAGGAGAATTTTCGAAATACATCTCAAAACAACTAATAATTGATGCGGATGGTAGTTCTGAAGAGAATACTGAAGCTTATCTTATTGATGTCAAAAAAGAACAAGCCAAAGCCAAAAATGGAGGCACTCGATTATTACCTTTATTTTTAGGTGAAAAAGAAGGAGCGTCATTTTACATTATTCCTATTAGAGGAAAAGGATTGTGGGATGCCATCTGGGGTTATGTTGCATTGGATGAAGACATGGTTATCCAAGGCGCATTTTTTGATCATGCTGCGGAAACACCAGGTTTAGGAGCCAACATCAAACAACGCTATTTTATGGACGATTTTGTTGGAGAAAAATTACTTTCCGAAAGTGGGGCTTTTAAAGGTATCACGGTAGCGAAAGGAAATAACGACCCTAAAAACTTGACTAAAGACGACTATGAAGTGGACGCTTTAGCGGGGGCTACAATTACAGGAGATGGAGTATCTGCAATGATAAAAAAGGATTTAAAATTGTATTTACCATACTTTAAAAATTTAAAAAATCAATTGAACTAACATGGGACTACTTTCAAAAAAAGATGCCAAATTAATAACGGATCCGTTAGCAGATAACAACCCAATTACGATTCAAGTCTTAGGGATTTGTTCAGCCTTAGCAATTACGGCAGAACTCAAAGCCTCTTTAGTGATGGGAATTGCAGTATTGTTCGTTTTAGGAATTGGGAATGTTGTCATTTCATTGATGCGTAACATCATTCCTTCTAAAATTAGAATTATCGTGCAACTCATCGTTGTGGCGTCCTTAGTAATTATCGTCGATCAGGTACTTAAAGCCTATGCATATGAACTAAGTAAAACGCTCTCTGTATTTGTTGGATTGATTATTACCAACTGTATTATTATGGGACGTTTTGAAGCCTTTGCGCTTGGAAATGGACCTTGGAAATCGTTTTTAGACGGGATTGGAAATGCACTTGGATACGCAGTGATACTTATAGCCGTAGGATTTTTTAGAGAACTCTTAGGATCTGGAACCCTTTTCGGTGTTCCTGTACTAGGGGATCCTATTGAAAAAACAGGACTCTATTCTATAGGTTATGAAAACAATGGGTTTATGCTCATGCCACCAATGGCCTTGATTATTGTAGGTCTTATTATATGGGTACAACGCAGTAGAAACACAACATTAATTGAAGATTAATTTCTTTAGAAAGAATTTAAATAAAAGACAATGATAGAACACATCGAATTATTTTTCAAATCAATTTTTATTGATAATATGGTGTTTGCGGTTTTCTTGGGCATGTGCTCATATTTAGCCGTCTCTAAAAAAGTAGCAACCGCCGTTGGACTTGGTGCCGCAGTCATTTTTGTACTCGCCATCACAGTGCCCTTAAACTGGTTGTTAGACCAATATTTATTACAACCTGGCGCACTCGTTTGGCTAGGCCCTGAATTTGCAGACTACGACCTTGGTTTCCTTTCGTTCATTATGTTTATTGCAACGATTGCTACGATGGTTCAACTTGTAGAAATTGTGGTTGAAAAATTTTCACCTTCACTCTACAATTCACTTGGTATTTTCTTACCCTTAATTGCGGTAAACTGTGCGATACTAGGAGGGTCTTTATTCATGCAAGCGCGTGAAATAGAAACTTTAGGACTGGCAGTCAATTACGGAATATCTTCTGGAATTGGTTGGTTCTTGGCCATATTAGCCATCGCTGCTATTCGCGAAAAAATTAGATATTCTAATGTACCTGCTCCCCTAAGAGGTTTAGGAATTACATTCATTGTTACAGGACTCATGGGTATTGGGTTTTTGAGCTTTGGAGGTATGCTAACAGGTGGTGATGAAGAAGTAGAAGAAGCACCAAAAGAAGTAGTTGTAGAAGCTACAGAGATCGAAAAAGAAGTACCAAACCAATTAAAAATAGTTAACTAATATGATGATTTTAGCCGCTGGAACAACCGGAACCATTTTAGCTACCGTTGTAGCATTTTTAGTGACCTCGTTACTATTAATTAGTGTGCTCCTTTTTGTAAAACAAAAATTATCACCCTCAGGACCTGTAAAGATTCTGATCAATGGTGAACGTGAAATTGAAGTAGCTTCAGGTGCTACTTTGCTATCCACTTTAAGTGGGAATAAAATATTTTTACCATCTGCTTGTGGTGGTGGTGGAACTTGTATTCAATGCGAGTGTCACGTGCTGTCTGGTGGAGGGGAAGCCTTGCCAACAGAAACACCTCATTTCTCAAGAAAAGAATTGAAACATGGTGCCCGTTTGTCCTGTCAAGTAAAGGTGAAACAAGACATGGAAATTACCATTCCAGAAGAAGTCTTTGGAATTAAAAAATGGGAAGCAACCGTTGTACGTAACTACAACGTCGCCTCATTTATTAAAGAATTTGTTGTGGAAATCCCAGAAGATATGGGGTATAAAGCAGGTGGATATATCCAGATTGAGATTCCAGAATGTGAAATCGACTTTAAGGATATTGACATTACAGCGCATCCAGAAGAACACGAAACTCCAGATAAGTTTCAAGCGGAATGGGATAAGTTTGGTCTTTGGCCCTTAACCATGAAAAACAATGAAACTGTAGAACGTGCTTATTCAATGGCATCCTATCCTGCAGAAGGACGCGAAATCATGTTAAACGTGCGTATTGCTACGCCACCATGGGACCGTGCAAATAATGGTTGGATGGACGTGAATCCAGGGATTGCATCTTCTTATATATTTGCTCAAAAACCAGGAGATAAAGTAACCATCTCTGGACCTTACGGTGAATTTTTCATCAATGAAAGTGAGTCAGAAATGTTATACGTTGGTGGAGGAGCTGGTATGGCGCCCATGCGTTCGCATTTATACCACCTATTCAGAACCCTTAAAACAGGTCGTAAAGTATCTTACTGGTACGGAGGACGTTCTAAGCGTGAGTTGTTTTACTTAGAACATTTTGAAGCCTTAGAAAGAGATTTCCCTAACTTCAAATTCCATTTGGCATTATCAGAACCAATGGAAGAAGACAACTGGAAAGTGAAAGAAAATATTGATGCTGAAGGCGATGGTTTTGTTGGATTTATCCACAACTGTGTGATCGATAATTATTTAAATCATCACGAGTCTCCAGAAGATATCGAACTCTATTTCTGTGGTCCTCCATTAATGAACCAAGCCGTTCAAAAAATGGGTGAAGATTTCGGAATTGCAGATGAACACATTCGATTTGACGATTTCGGAGGGTAATCACTTCTAAATTTTTTATAATCTAGCCCAGCACTTGTGTTGGGCTTTTTGTATTTTTGTAGCATGAGTAAACCACTTTCAAAACAAGAAATGCACAATTTGGCAATGAACCATGTCGGGAAAGATTTAGAGTCTCGTGGGTTTGAATTTGTAGCCATCAATAGCAAACTCAAAAAACACCCTCAATTTGTGTGTATTGATAAAAACAGTCAGTACTTTTTTGTGATCGTACGTGTGGTGAAATTACCAGACAATCCTAACAATTACGATGTCGTTTGGATGGAAACCTTCAAAAACCATGCACAAGAAAAAGACGCCAAAGTCCTCTATGCTGGGGTGGGAATTTCGAACCCTCAAGGTGAAGATCTTCCCGTGTATCTTAATGAAGAATACCTTATTGAATACAATGGCATTCAGGTGATCGAAACGAATTTTAATTAGACGATGAAAAATTATTTCTCTTTATTCTTACTGACATTTTTTTTATGTGTTTCATGTAATCAAGAAGTCACAAACACGAAATTAAATGGCCCAATTTTTGGAACGTTTTACGATGTTACCTATGCATCCGATGGCAATGAAAATCACCAAGAATCAATAGACGGCATCTTTGCAGCGATCAATCAATCGATGTCTAATTATCAATCGGATTCAGATATTTCTAAAGTAAATAAACACCAATTAGAGGTTGTCGATGCTCATTTTATAGAAGTCTTTAAAGCAGCAAAAAAAATATATAAAGAAACCAATGGAGTGTTTGACCCTACCATTGGAAAACTTGTAAATGCGTGGAATTTTGGTTCCGAACAAAACAAGACAAAACTCGACAGTCTTAAGATTGACAGCCTAATGCAATTTGTAGGGTTTGAAAAAATAACCTTAAAAAATAACACCCTTATCAAAAGAGACCCAAAACCTTATATCGATTTTAATGCGATTGCCAAAGGCTACGCAGTGGATTTAGTTGCGGCATTTTTAGAGTCTAAAAATACCACAGATTACTTGGTGAATATAGGTGGAGAGCTTCGAGCCAAAGGCATTAATATAGATAAACAAAGTGGATGGACTGTAGGGATAGAAAACCCTAATTTTGACGGTACACAAAGCTATGATAAAGTATTTGTACTTAAAGATAAAGCCATGGCAACTACGGGGACGTATCGCAAGTATAAATTGGATACCAATGGCAACCGTTATGCACATATTATTGACACAAAAACAGGCTATCCAACCAAAACAAATATATTAAGTGTTTCTGTGATTGCAGAAGATTGTATGATGGCAGACGGGTATGCGACCGCCTTTCAGGCGATGGGTGTTGAAAGCGTTAAAGAGTTTTTAAGAGACCATTCAGAACTACAGGCGTATATTATTTTTGAAAATGAGAATCAAGAATTTGAAATGCTATCCTTGAATAACTTTCCTGTTAAATAGGTTTATAAACCACAGGAATAATTTCGCCTTTAGCCAATCGGTATTTGTCAATTTCTTGTTCGGATAATGTAGCGGTATAATCTACTTCATCCACCTTAAAACCAACAGATCTTAGCGTGTTAAAGTAATCACGTCCATAAATACGCACATGGTCATACTGTCCAAAAATTTTGGCGCGTTCTTTTTTATCAGTAATGCTATGGTCTTCAAAAGTGGTCTCGCGATTTAACTCTTGTGGGATTTGAAACACACCCATACCACCGGGGCGCATCACACGGTAAAGTTCTTGCATGGCTTTGGTATCGTCCAAAATATGCTCAAGCACATGATTACACAAAATAACATCAAAACTGTTAGACTCAAAAGGGAGTTTGCAAATATCAGCTTTCACCATCGCAATCGGTGAATTCAGATCGGTAGTCACATAGTCAAAATGCTTTATTTTTTTGAACTGTTTATGAAAGGCTTGCTCCGGAGCAAAATGCAATACTTTTTTTGGCGTACTAAAAAAGTCCGTTTCATTTTTTAGATACAACCATAACAAACGGTGACGTTCAAGAGAAAGGGTAGAGGGTGAGAGTACATTTTCACGTTGTTTCCCATAGCCATAAGGTAAGAACTTCCGAAAACTCTTGCCATCAATAGGGTCTGTGTAGGTGCTTCCTTTTAAAAACAACACGAGAACCGGTTGGGCGATATAGCTCAGTTTAATGAGTATCGGCCGTGGAATTAAATTTAAAATAAACTTAAAAAGTGTTTTCAAAATTTAAGTGTTTTGAACCTCTAATGTATTAAGTTTTAAAATAGCATCTGTAATATGATCCCACAATTTAAGACGAAATTTCAAAGCGTCTTTTGCAGTCTCTAAAACTTCTTCCCATTTAGTGGTGTCTTCGCCACAGAGTTCAGCCACCATCTTCAATGAAATAGGACCGTGTTCATCGCCGTCTAATTCGATATGACGGTTCAAATAGTACAGTAATTTACCATAGGTTTTGTCATTATCTTGAGTTTGTGACTGGCTCACAATTTCTAAAAACATATCAGGAATGACATCTTCTCTTCCAAACGTGAAAGCCGATGCAATACAGTGTGGTTTGTTGGAGTTTACCACTCCCATAGTGAATTGTATAAATTCTAAAATCGGTATCTCTAAATCAATTCGTTTCGCCGCCGTTTCAATGGAGTCTCCGTTTTGAATCGCATTCACAAACAAGCCTATGGCGTTCGTATCTGCGTTCACTTGATCCATTGCATCCAAATACATTTCGTAGTGGCTCATTGGCACTCCCAGTTCGTTGAGGTCACTTTCTTCCGCCATCACAATTTCATTGATAAACCGTGCCGTTGCACCACCACCTTTTGGCGTCCATGGAACATTCACATTGGTTAAGTGATTTTGAAGTGATTTTAATAACGACATAAAATCCCAAACGGCAAACACATGTTTTTCCATAAACACAGCCACATCATCCATGTTGGAAAGTGTACTGTATAAGGGATGTGATTTTAGTTGGTCACGAAGGGGGTTTAGTTGTAATTCAATTGCGTTTAAGCGACTCATCTATTGGTTAATTATAGTGTTAAAGGATTGATTCGTAATCCGTCTTCTTCATTGCTTTTTATGCCTAGTGCTTCATAAACGTAGGCGAAGGTTGACAGTAATTCTGGTTGCCCATCTACAAGTGCTACATTGTGTTCAAAATGGGCACTCGGTTTATTGTCTTTTGTGGTAATCGTCCATCCATCATTGTGATGTTTGATTTTATGCGTTCCCATATTAATCATAGGCTCTATAGCAACGACCATGCCTTCTTGGAATTTTTTTCCACGGCCTCGTTTTCCATAATTTGGCATTTCGGGTTCTTCATGCATAATGCGTCCAATTCCGTGTCCAATTAGTTCTCTGACCACACCATAACCATGAGATTCACAGTAATTTTGAATTGCATAACCAACATCTCCTACACGATTGTTGTGTTTAAAAGCGCGAATGCCTTCATAAAGCGATGCCTTAGAAACGTCTAATAATTCTTGAGTATCGGCATCAATCTCACCCACTGAAAATGTGTAAGCATGATCGCCATAAAATTCATTTTTTAAAGCACCACAATCAATCGAAATAATATCACCTTCTATAAGCGGTGTATCGTTTGGAATCCCATGAACGACTTGATCGTTTGGACTCATACAAAGCGTGTTTGGAAATCCATACATGCCCAAAAACCCAGGAATCGCCCCGTGATCTCTGATAAATGTTTCTGCGAGTGCGTCCAAATGTAAGGTGGTAACGCCGGGTTTCACTTCGCCAGCAAGCATCCCTAATGTTTTGGAAACAATGAGTGCGCTTTCGCGAATGAGTTCTATTTCTTCTTTTGATTTTAGCGTGAGCATAGTAAAAAAATTATGCCCAAAGATACTTAATTAAAGCATTTTTTAGTCGGTTTTATAGCCTTGATTTTGTTAGCGTTGTCTTAAAGTTTTAAGACTTGAATAAACCTAAAAATCCTCTTTTCTTTGGAAGCGATAAAGGGTTGTCACTGTCCGTTAGGAATTGATAAATTTCGCCCCATCCATAAAAGCCTCCCACATTTCTATCATCGATAAAAAGGTCTGCGTTTATTTTTCTGCTTTTTTCAGGGTCATACTCTTCGTTTGGAAAACTACAATTCACAGCATAAAACTCAAGGCCATTTTCTTTACAAAAATCAACGGCATCTTGCAATGTTTCTCCATGTCTGTACGTCCAAAGAATCAATCGATGGCCATCTTGTTGTAGTTTTTTTAAGGTTTCAAAAGCAAATATTTTTGGCTTGCCAACTTTTGGATATGCATCTTCCACGATCGTGCCGTCAAAGTCAATTGCTAGGGTGAAGGTTTTGGTTAAGTCCATTCGTGTTAATTTAAATTAAGCTACTTTGAGTCATTACATCAGGTTTTTCAACCCCTATAAGTTTTAAAATAGTTGGTGCAATATCACCAAGCACCCCATCCTTTATAGTGGTGAGTTCTTTGTCAATCAAAATGATAGGCACCGGATTGGTTGTATGCGCCGTATTGGGCGATCCATCGGGGTTAATCATCGTTTCGCAGTTTCCATGATCGGCAATGAGTAAGGTCGTGTAGTTATGTTCCAAAGCAGTTGTGATGACAGCTTCCACACAAGTGTCTACCGCTTCACAAGCTTTAATAGCAGCGTCCATCACTCCCGTATGCCCAACCATATCGCCGTTGGCGAAATTTAAACATACAAAATCAAGTGTTTCTTTTTTAAGTTCTTCGACAAGGGCATCTTTAAGTTCAAAAGCACTCATTTCAGGCTGAAGATCATAAGTCGCTACCTTGGGAGAATTTTTCATAATACGACTTTCGCCTTCAAAAGGGGCTTCGCGTCCTCCAGAAAAGAAAAAAGTGACATGCGGGTATTTCTCCGTTTCAGCCATTCTTAGTTGTGTTTTCCCATGCGTTTCAAGCACTTCTCCAAGCGTGTTTGTAACGTTGTCTTTGTTAAAGATAACTTGAATATTTTTAAAATTATCATCGTAATTCGTCATGGTTACATAATGCAAGTTGAGCTTGTGCATATTGTATTCATGCTTATCATTTTGACTTAAAACTTCCGTTAATTCTCTTCCACGATCGGTTCTGAAATTAAAGAATAACACCACATCGCCCTCTTCAATTTTGGCAACAGGTTCATTATTAGTGTCTGTCATGATGATTGGTTTTAAGAACTCATCAGTCAGTCCATCGTTATAATTGGATTCAATGGTTTCTGTCGCATTGTTAGAATGCACGCCTTCACTATTGACCAAGGCATCATAGGTGATTTTCACACGTTCCCAACGGTTATCACGATCCATCGCGTAATAACGCCCCGTAATGGTTGCCAGTTTTGCGGATGAAGATTCTAAACGCGTTTCGAGTTCAGAAATAAATCCATATCCCGATTTAGGGTCCACATCTCTACCATCTGTAAACGCATGAATAAAAGACTTTTCAACGCCATGATCTTCGATCACGTCCAAGAGTCCATATAAATGATTCAAATGGGAATGCACACCTCCATCACTCACCAATCCCAAAAGATGCACCGCTTTATTGTTTTTATTTGCATACTGTAAAGCGTTCTTTAAAACAGTTTCGTCTTTCAATGTGTCATTGGTAACTGCCAAATTAATTTTAGCAAGATCTTGATACACAATACGTCCTGCACCCAAATTCATGTGCCCAACTTCACTATTGCCCATCTGACCTTCTGGAAGTCCTACATGCAATCCATCCGTTCGGAGGCTCGCATGTCCATACTTTGTATATAAAGAATCAATAAATTCTGTGTTAGCATTATCAATTGCGGATACCTTAGGATCAGGAGATTTCCCCCATCCATCTAAAATCATTAAAATAACTTTCTTGTTCATAATCTCGTTGTTAAAACGTGCTCAAAGATAAGAATATTTTAATAAAATTCAGATGAGATGCTAGATTTAGATGCTAAAAAATAGTTGTATTTTTGAACTATAAAACTTTTTTAAATGCAATTTCAATTCAAAATTATCTCTGCCGACTCCATTGAGATCGTAGTGCCATTGGTTAAAAAAATGTCTAAAGAATCGATTACCGAAGCCCTTCTTTTAGAGCGGTTTAAGGAGATGGTATCTCAGAATTATGAGTGTATTGGCGTTTATGATGGAGACGATCTTATGGGTGTTTCTGGCTTGTGGTTTTGCACACGTCATTATTCGGGTCGCAGTGTAGAATTAGACCATGTTTTTATTGATGATGCTTTCAGAAATAAAGGATTAGGCACACAGTTTATCAATTGGATTGAGAACTATGTCAAATCAAAAGGGTATGAGGCGATTGAGCTCAATGCCTACATAGATAATGAACCTTCTCAGAAATTCTACGAAAGAGATGGCTTTCAGAAATTAGGCTACCATTTTGTGAAAGTGATTGGGTAAGGGAAGAGTATTAAGTAGGGAGTACAAAGTATTAAGTATTAAGAAAAAAGAGTAATAAGTACTAAGTGAAAAGTGAAAAGTGAAAAGTGAAAAGTGAAAAGTGAAAAGTGAAAAGTGA